>NZ_JALLPL010000001.1:1266137-1582671 GCF_023276355.1 Haloplanus sp. XH21 | reverse complement strand
GCCGTCGCCGTGAGCGTCTCGCCGGCCGCCGTTTCGGCGGCGAATCCGTCGTCGAGCGGGCGGAGATCCACGACCCGACCCTCGCGACGCTCACAGCCGGCGCGCTCGGCCTGATCCTCCATCATCTCCAGGAGGAGGCCACTACTGACGCCGGCGGGGAAGCCGGGATAGTTCTCCAGGTGGGCGTTGCGCCGGAGGATCGGATCACCGTCGGTGACGAGAAGCGTCTCCAGTCCTGCTCGAGCGGTGAAGAGACCGGCGGAGAGCCCCGACGGACCGCCGCCGACGATCAGCACGTCGTGGTCGGTGGTGTTCATCGCATCCGTCCGTCGGGGTGCGACGAGTATAGCAGGTCCGATATCGGGAGCGACGGCCCCGCACCTCGGCCAAAGGTTTAAATAACAGGTTCGCCACGACACTTATAATGGAACGTCCGAGCCGCCAACGTCAGCGGAGCCAGGAGACGGAACAGGAAGCGGACGAGTCCGTCGACTGCCCCGAATGTGGATCAGACAACATCGTCACGGACGCGGATCAGGGGGAACTCGTCTGTGACGACTGTGGGCTAGTGATCGACGAACGGCAGATCGACCGCGGGCCGGAGTGGCGGGCGTTCAACCACTCGGAACGACAGAGCAAGTCCCGCGTCGGCGCCCCGATCACCGAGACGATGCACGACCGAGGGCTGACGACGACCATCGACTGGAAGGACAAGGACGCCTACGGACGCTCGCTCTCCTCCGAGAAACGCTCGCAGATGCACCGCCTGCGCAAGTGGCAGGAGCGAATTCGGACGAAGGACGCGGGCGAGCGCAACCTCCAGTTCGCGCTCAGCGAAATCGATCGCATGGCCTCCGCGCTCGGCGTGCCGCGCTCGGTGCGCGAAGTCGCCTCCGTCATCTATCGGCGCGCACTCAACGAGGACCTCATCCGCGGACGCTCCATCGAGGGCGTCGCCACCGCGGCGCTCTACGCCGCCTGCCGACAGGAAGGCATCCCCCGCTCGCTCGACGAAGTCGCCGAGGTCTCTCGCGTCCCCCAGAAGGAGATCGGTCGCACCTACCGCTACATCTCGCAGGAACTCGGTCTCGAACTCAAACCCGTCGACCCCAAGCAGTTCGTCCCGCGCTTTGCCTCCGCGCTCGAACTGAGCGAGGAGGTCCAGGCCAAGGCGACGGAGATCATCGACGTCTCGGCCGAACAGGGACTGCTGTCCGGGAAGTCGCCCACCGGCTTCGCCGCGGCCGCCATCTACGCCGCCTCCCTGCTCTGTAACGAGAAAAAGACCCAGCGTGAAGTCGCCGACGTGGCCCAGGTGACCGAGGTCACTATCCGCAACCGGTATCAGGAACAGATCGAAGCGATGGGCTTCCGCTAGCGCCGGACGAACACCACGACTTCTCGGTTCCGTATCGACAGGCGATAGGTACTCGTCTCGTAGCCCTCCAGCCGTGGCGCCAGCGTCGACTCCTGGCCCGCGTCCGCGATCACGACGGGCGGGAGCGATCCGCTCGCAGCCATCGTCTCCACCCCGTCGACGCTGCGGACGCCGTCCGTCTCGGCCCCGACGCGTTCGAGATACCACGGGAGTGGCAGCCGGTTCCCCCACGTGTCGTCGACGGGTGGGCGGTCGTAGTCGGCGTCGCGTGCGGGGACGAACGTCGATCCGTAGAAGAGCACGTCGACGCCCTCGTTGCCGGCGATGGCCGTAGAGACATCGTCGACGAAGGGGTCCAGATCGTCGGCGGGCTGAGCGTGATGGGCGAGCGGGTTCGCGTCGGTCGTGGGACCGTACGCCGTTCCGGCGACACCGACGCCGAGTTGGCCGACGACCGCGAGCGCGAGCAGGACGGCGACGGCCGTCCCGACGGCGTCGTCCCGGTCGAGCGTCCGCGACGTGTATCGAACGAGCAGGCCGACGGCGGCGGCCGCGGGCACGAGCGCCGGGGCGACGGTGTGGACCGAGAGCCACGCCGCGCTCTCCTCGGAGATGACCGGGATGACGAACAGCGACGCCCCCGCCCAGTAGGCGTGGAAGGCGACGACGGGGCGGGTGTCGCCGGTGCTGTACCGATCGACGAGGAAGCCGACGGCCGCGAGCGCGACGACGACGGTCGACGCCGCGAGGAGCGTTCCGAGGTGGTCGCTCAGATACGGCAGGATCTGGTGGGTGCCGCCCTGCCGCCGGCCGACGACGCGCACGCCGTAGAACGCCTGTGGGGCGCCGAGGAACGCCGCCTCCAGCGTCGAGAGCGTCGGCCGGATCGACCCGTTGGATCGCGGCGCGTAGAAGTAGAGATGGACCGCGAGAAAGACGCCGATGGCGCCGAGCGCCGACCGGGGGGAGCCGCGGACGCGCAGGACCGCGGTCTCGAGGCGGTCGAGGGTGCCCCCGCCCTCGCCCACGAGTCGTCGCTGATCGAGCGTGAGCGCCGCGGCGACCAGCCAGCAGACGACGTAGCCCACGACGAACGCCGAACTGGCGAGCGAGAGCGCGAGCGCGGCGGCGCCGAGATACCGGTAACGCGCCCCGCCGTCGTCGAGGAGGCGAATCACGCAGCCGACGACGACCAGGCCGAAGACGGCGAGCGGAACGTCGCCCCGGAGGAATCGCCCGTAGTAGAGGAGGGCGGGACTCGCCGCGAGAAGCGCCGCGAACGCGACGGTCTCGGTGTCGCTGAGTTGATGGCGAGGCGGCGTACCGTCCGGCTCCACGGAGTCACGAAAGAGGAGGGCAACGAGTGGACTACAACCGCCGACGACGGCGACGACGGCGCGGGCCGTCGCGTCGGTTGCGCCGACGAGCGCGAAGACGTACCGCTCGATGATGTAGAGGAGAGGTCCGCCCGCGACGGGGCGGTATTCGAAGGCGCCGGTGTCGAGATAGCGGAGGCTCCAGTAGCCGACGCGAGCCTCGTCCCAGTGGAAGGGGCGCGAGCCGAGGCCGACGAAACGGGCAGCGAGGGCGAGAACGGTGACGGCGAGGACGGCGACGGCGACGCGGTCGAACCGACGACTCGCCTCGGAATCGGCCGCTGACATACCGGTCAATCCGCAGGGGTACCGGTCAAACTTTCGGCTTCGTCGCGTCAGAAAAGGGAGTGTGGTATGGCGTCGCGACGGCCGACGGTCGGTGGCGTCGCCGGTCGGGTGGCAGTGAGAGGGCGGTGCTCGGCATCGGGCGAACGCGAGGGGCCTGAGACGGATCGTTGTACCGGTGTCCCGGTGGTCGCCTCCATCGGCGACCGCCGGGAACGGACGGACAACAGCCCGTCTGAGCGCGAGCGGTCAGGCGTACTGCGGCCCCTCGTGGCTGGAGCCGTTGGCGTCGGGGTCGAAGATCTCCGCCCGCTCCTCTCCGAGCACATCGACTTCGGCCAACATCCCCCGCCGCGCGACGCGGCTGAGCGCGTGGTCGACGAGTTTGATGCGTTCGGGCACCGGCGTGTCCATCTCGCCGATCATGCAGCTTCCCGGCGGCACCTTCATCGTCTGGATGTTCTTATCGGCGTAGGCCTCGAAGTCACCGTCCTCGGGCACGCCTCCGTCGCGGTAGGCCCGCTTCCAGACGTTTCCGATTGGGTGGAAGTTGCTGGAGAGGTTCGGGCCGCCGTCGACCATGAACACCCGGACACGGTCGCCCTGATCGACCTCTATGGGGCCGCGGTTGGCGGCTGCCCAGGCGTACTTCTCCCCGTTCAGGAGGACGTACGTCGGCGCTTCGTTTTTCATCGACTCCATGTCGAAACGGTGCTTGCCCTCCTGCCCGGCCTCGCCGTCGGTGTAGACCTCGTGCTGCCCGAAGTAGAGTTCTTGATCGACCTCGGGCAGCCCGTTTTCCGGCTCGACGAGGATCATGCCGAACATGCCAGCACTGATGTGCATGTCGAGGTTCGGCACGGCACAGTGGTAGATGAACGCCCCCGGGTAGTCCGCTCGGAAGCGGAGGGCGTTCTCCTCGCCAGGTGCGACCGTCGTCGCTGCGGCCCCACCGCCGGTGCCGTAGACGGCGTGGAAGTCCACGTTGTGTGGGAGCACGTTCCCGGAGGGGTTCTCGATCGTCAGATCGACCGTATCCCCCTGCCGAATCCGAATCATTGGCCCGGGAATCTGCCCGTCGAACGTCATGAAATCGAACGTGACGCCGGGTTCGATCTCGGCAGTCACCTCTTCGGCGGTCAGCGTGATTTCGTGGGTGGTCGACTCGTCCCGGTCTATCGGCCCCGGAATATCGGTCGGATCGGCAGCGACCTGATCCGCTATCGAACCGGACTGCTGTTCCATTCGCTGCCGCTCGGTTTCGGCTTGCTCCGCGTTCGGTGCCTCCGCGCTACACCCCGCAACCGTCGCCGCACCGCCGACGCCGAGTGCCTGGAGCGTTCGCCGCCGGGTAGTTTCGAGCATTGGGTGTCACCTCTATTTGGAGCATGACTCCCCACAGGTATGAACCCGGACAGCGATTCCTACGGTCTGGCGTCCGGGGCGAATCCGTTCGGGACACACATAAAACGGATCTGGAGCGACGGGAAGCGACCCGACGGTCGATCAGTCACAGCCGATCGACGGGGGAGCGCCCCGTCAGCAACAGAAGATGAACGGGTAGACGAAGCTCACGCGGTCGCCATCCGATATCTTCGTGTCGAAGCCGTCGAGCACTTCGTTGAACTTCCCGTTGACCATCACTCGCGCGAAGGGCTTGGTCTGTTCGCCCTCGGGGTTCTTGTGCCACGTTCCGGGCAGGTTCTCGGGGGGTTTGGCCCACCCGCTGGTCGACGCTTCCGCCTCCGTCTCGGCGATGAGCATCTCCGCGAGCTCGGGGTGCTGATCGAAGAACTCCTCCAGCAGGTCGCGCAGGGTGTCGCCCTCGAAGGTGAACTCCTGCTGGGGAGTCTCCATCGCGTCGCGGACGTGCCCCGTCGCACGGAGCGCAACGGTCGTCGTCTGCGGGGTCGTACTCTCGGTGTCGGTCGTCGTGCTCATGACAGCTACTCCTAGGCGCTTTCACCCCGAAAAGGTATGTCCGAACATGTTCGATCCGGGGTGAGAGGCCGCACTGACGGCTCTATTCCCGATTCGTTGGGAGAGGCGGGGAGCCTAAGTGATTCCTCTCTCGAGAGGGGGCCATGGTGCGCGATCCGTTGTCGGGCGCGGCGTCGCCCGACCTGCAGTCGGTTCTCGACGCGCTCGACGATCCCGACTGCCGGACCATCGTCCAGCACCTGGACGAACCCATGACCGCGACTGAAGTGTCAGAGGAGTGTGAAATACCCATGTCGACCACATACCGAAAACTGGACCTGCTGACCGAGGCGTCGCTGCTCGCGGAGAGCACGGAACTCAGGCCAGACGGTCACCACGCGACCCGATACGAGGTGGATTTCGAGACGGTCGAAATCGAACTGACCGAAGACCGAACACTCGACGCGTCGATCAGTCGGCCGTCCCGGACGGCGGACGAGCGCCTGGCGTCGCTGTGGGGGGAGGTTCGAAAGGAGACATGAGTCATCTCGATATCGCGCTCACGGCCGTCAAGACCGCGACGCTCCTGTTCGGGGGTCTCATCACCTTCCTCGCGTTCAAGGCCCACCACCGGACTGGCTCGCCGGCCCTCCGCGCGCTCGGCATCGGCTTCGGCCTCATCACCGTCGGCGCCCTGCTGGCTGGCGTCGGCCACCAGTTCACCTCGCTCTCGCTCGCTCAGTCGATCGTCATCGAGAGCGCGCTCACGCTCGTCGGATTCGCGGTCATCGTCTACTCGCTGTACGTCGAGTAGGCCCCCGCCACCGATCCAGCCGTCCGTCTCAGTACACCACGTACAACATGGCGTAGACGACGGTGCCGAGCACGAACGAGATCAACCAGAGGCTCGCGGCCACGCGCCCGACGCGTGCGTGGGCCGTCCGCGTCAGCGCCTCGATGGGACGCGTCGTCGCGAGCAACAACACGTAGTACAGCAGCGGGATGCAGACGACGGCGAGTAGGATGTGGACGGCCAGCAGAGGCAGGTAGAGCCACTGATAGACCGTCTCCGGTCCGGTGAACGTCGACGGTCCTTCCATGATCACCTTGTAGAGGTAGAGAACGAGGAAAGCGACGAAGAGCGCGGTCGAGAGCAACATTGCGGCGCGGTGCCGTCGGAACCGTCGCCGGCGCGCGAACCGAACGCCGGCGAGGATGGCGACGACCGCCACGACGCTGATGGCGGCGTTGACGTGTGGAATCGACGCGATTACGGCCGCCGGTGCCCGTGGGATGGCGCCTCGCGGAATCACGCCGAGGACGGCACCGAACACCAGCGACAGCGACATTACCGAGAGGAGCGCCGTGAGTTCGGGGACGCGTTCGCGTGCGTTCATTATAGATCCGTTCGGAGCGATCACCATATGCCCGTCGGAGCGACACGTCACGCGGCGAACGAATCACCGGCGGGCAAAAGGAAAGCCATTTCAAATACCCCCGTCAACGGTGGTATGCCGTAAGACAGAATCCGCGAGCGTGGGTAGCCAAGCTAGGCCAACGGCGCAGCGTTGAGGGCGCTGTCCCGTAGGGGTCCGCCGGTTCAAATCCGGTCCCACGCATCGCACGAGCGGGTCCCTCGACCCGCCACTCACCACCGCGGTGACGATGCCGGTGATTCCCATCCGGGGCATCACCCACGCACAACTTCGTTCCGATACTCTCTCTCCGAGCGGCGGCACTACGAACCGCAACCCGCTTGTCCACCAAGCCGAAAGAACGGCTAGATGCCCCGCGACGGCGACCACTCTCGACGCGCCGTGCTGAAAGCCGCAGTCGCACTCGGAAGCGCGAGCGCCCTGACTGCCTGTCTCGACCGCAACAGCGACCCCGTGCCGACGGGTGATCCGGACGCCAAACCCCCGCGCCAGCACGCGTGGCGGGAGTACGTTCGCCACGACGACCACGGCAACACGCAACTCCCCCGCCACCAGATCCTCCTCTATCTGACCCTCGACGGCGACGACCCGCCGTCCGACGCAGACCGCCGGGCGCTCGCCGAGGCGCTCGACGGTCTCGACCACGCCTACGAGTGGAGTCACGAGGGACTGCTCCACTCCATCGCCTACTCGCGGTCGTATTTCGACCGGTTCGACGACCCGCTACCGGAATCCGTCGACCTGCCACAGCCGACCGCACTCTCACCCTTCGAGTCGCCCACTTTCGACCGCCAGGACGCCGTACTCCACCTCGCGAGCGACCGGGCCGATGTCGTGCTCGCGGCCGACCGCGCCCTGCGCGGCGAACGCGGGTCCGCCAACGGCGTGACCATCCCCCCGCTGACCGATGTCGTGACGGTCGACTCCCGCCGGACGGGGTTCGTCGGGGCGGGTCTCCCCGCCGAGAACCAGGACGCGGCGGGCATCCCCGACTCCCGGCCGGTCCCGGAGGCTGCGCCGCTGTTCATGGGGTTCGAGGCGGGCTTCCGCGGGAATCAGGCGACCGAATCGGCCGTCACGCTCACGGACGGTCCCTTCGCCGGCGGGACGACGAAGGCCATCGCCAACCTCCGGCAGCGCCTCGACGACTGGTACGGCGAGCAGTCCGCCGACGAGCGCGTGATGGAACTGTTCAGCCCGGGACACGTCGAACACGACCTAGTCGAGGGCGTCGGCGACAACCTCGGCGCCGACAGCGGCATCGACCAGTTCGTCGACGACATCGAGGGCCACGCACGGGAGTACGGCCGCGTCGGCCACGCCCAGAAGGCCGCGCGCGCCAACCGCGACGAGGACGGCACCGTGCGCCTGCTCCGGCGGCATTTCGAATCGACCGACGACATCGGCTCCGACCAGCGGGTCGCGAGCCTGCATTTCCCCACGCTGCAGCGCCGGATCAGCGAGTTCGAGGCCGTCCGCCGGGCGATGAACGGCACCGATATGACGGAGCTAACCCCGGCCGTGCGCCAGCGGGTCAACAACGGCATTCTGGAGTACATCTTCGTCCGCCGACGAGGGTACTTCCTCGTCCCGCCGCGCCGGCACCGGTCGCTGCCGGCGCCCCGACCCGAATGACGATGGAGTCGGCGGACGGATCAGAACCGGTTTTCACGCCCGGCCACAACGGAGGGGTATGAACCGTCGCGAACTGCTCCGGACCGGCGCAGCCGTCGCCGGGGCGATGTCGCTCACTGGCTGTTCCGGACTGGTCGAGACGCGGCCGGCCGGCGTCCCGCCCGTCATCGAAGACCGCCCGGACGGCGTCTACAAACCGACGCACGTCGAGGGGATGGCGATGATCGGCACGGAGACCACCGGCGACTACGCCTTCGGTCTCACGTACAGCTACCCCCACCGGTTCTGGAACGTCAACGGCGACAGCGTCTCCCGGACCGACATCGAGGCCGACGACGCGGTCCACCTGATGGCGAGCGTCTGGGACCCCGAAACGGAGACGGTCCTCCCGGAAACCGGGCTGTCGATCGAAATCTATCGCGACGACTCGCTCGTCTCCCAGGAAGTGATCTACCCTATGCTCTCACAGCCCATGGGGACACATTACGGTGCGAACTTCGGTCTCGACGGCGACGGCACCTACACCGTCCTATTGAGCGTCGGCGGCGTGTCGACTCGGCGGACGGGTGCCTTCCGTGACCGGTTCGACGACCCGGCGACGGTGGAGTTCCCCTTCGACTACAGCGAGGCGGCGAAAAACGAGATCGAGTTCGAACAGTTGGCGGACGCCGGAACGCCCGGTGCGATCCAGCCGATGTCGATGGCGGCGCTTCCGAACGGCGTCGCGCCCGCCGAATCGGCCCTTCCGGGGACGGCTCTCGGCTCGGGCCTCAGCAATGACGCGCGCCTGGTCGTGACGGCCCTTGAGTCACCACCCGCTGGCGTCGACGGCGACGGCATCTACCTCGCCGTCTCGGCGCGCACCCGATACAACCGGATGGTGATCCCGGCGATGGGACTCGCGGGGACGCTCACGCGCGACGGCGAGACGGTGTTCGACGGCGAGTTTACTCGGACGATCGATCCCGACCTCGAGTACCACTACGGCGCCCTCGTCGACGACATCGAATCCGGCGACGAACTCACGCTCTCCGTAACCGTCCAGCCACAGGTCGCTCGTCACGAGGGCTACGAGACGGCCTTCGGCGGTCTGGACGACGGAATGTCGGATGTGACGGTGCGGGTTCCGTGACGCGTCGGGCGAACGACAAGGGATTTACCCGTCGACTGCGTGGGTTTGCGTATGGCTGGCCCAACAACTGACGCCCTCGCGTGGGTCGTCATCGGCCTCTTTCTCAGCGGCGCCCTGCTCCGCCGCCGGGAGAGCGACCACGCTCGGACGGCGACGGTGGCCGCCTGGGCCGTCTTCGCCGTGTTCTGGGCCGCGCTCGTCCCGCATTTCGCGTTCGTCCAGAGGAGCTTCGTCGAAGGCTTTCTCTCGCTCGTCGCGGTCCCCGCGTCGCTGTACGTCGGCTGGCTCCTGTACGACGGCCGTGACTCCCTCTTCGTCCTCTCGAAGGCCATCGCCGTCATGGGTGTCGTCTACCTCCCCTTCGAGACGATTCCGGCGCTCACGGTCGCCGGTCTCGCGCTCCCGTCACCCCGACACGTCCTCATCGCTCATACGACCGCCCAGACCCAGTGGGCGATGGAACTGCTCGGCTACAACCCGACCCTCGTCGAGGGCGATCAGGGGTATCTCAACACGTTCAAGTTCGTCACCGACGGCGGCCACACCATCCTGTTCTCCATCATCCTCGCGTGTACGGGGCTGGGGAGCATCGCCATCTTCGTCGGTCTCATCGCCGCCGTCGAGGCGCCGCTGAGTCGGAAGCTCCGCGCGCTCGCCATCGCCGTCCCCATCATCTACGTCCTCAACATCGCCCGGACGACGTTCATCGGGTTGATGTTCGGCAAGCAGTACATGCAGTGGTTCGTCGACGAAGTGCTCTTCCTGTTCGGCGGCACCGACCCCTACAAGGTCTCCTTCTATCTCTCGGACCGGGTCATCAGTCAGGTGCTCGCAGTGGTCGCCCTCGTCGGCGTCACCTACCTCGTGGTGCGGGAGCTGCCCGAACTGGTGACCATCGTCGAGGACGTCCTCTACGTCATCACCCGTGAGGAGTACGACCTGCGCGAGGCGCTGGACCTGCCGGACCCGAACGAGGTCGGCCCGGGCGCCGACTAGTCGAGCAGGGCTGCCGGCGCACCGCCGAGCGTTCGGAGCGCGTCGGCCTCGACGTGATGGCTCTCGCCGGGCAACACCAGCAGATGCAGCGGATCGCCGAAGTCACGGGTCGCGAGCGCGGACAGGCGGTCGGCGTCGACGACCGGATCGGGACTCCCGGCGCGCGCGACGACGACGCCGAGGGCGTCGGGCCACTCCTGGGCAAGGAGGCCGGCGGCCACGTCGGCCGTCATGTACGTCTCGCCGGCGTCGTCGCCGCGGCCATCGTCGACCTTGATGTCCAGATAGACCAGCGTGTGGAGGCCGCGTTCCTTGTTGGCCTCGACGGACTCGACGACGGAGGCTGGAACGTCGTCGCCGCCGTGGGCGCGTGGGAAGGGGAGCGTGACCGCCTTGCCGAAGCGGTAGTTCTGGAGGCCGGTGAGCCCCGAGGCGGCGGACTGGGCGGTGACGCCGTGGACGACTCGGGTGTCGACGCCGCGGTCGATGGCCCGCAGACGGAGGTCGACGTGCGTCGTCGAAATCATCGCGTCGCCGGCAGTCAGGAAGACGGCGTCGCCCTCGGCGGCGGCATCGAGGATGGGACCGGGATCCTGTTCGACGCCCGCCCGGTCACGCATCTCGATGTCGACGCCGTGGTGGGCTTCGAGTTCGTCGACGGTGGTGCCGACGAGGCGACTCGTGTAGAACTCGGCGAACGCACGGTCGGCGGCGCGGAGGGCGTCGCGTCCTTCGACCGTGATCGAGCGTTCGTCGTAGAGACCCAGACCGACGAAAGTGAGCACAGGCGTTCGTACTCGGGCGACGAGTAAAAAGCGAGGCGTTTGCCGCGCTACCGGCAACCGAAACCAACGTTCTTTTTGTTTTCGTGGTGCGTGGTAACGGTATGCCAACACGTCGCGGCGTGACCGCCAGCGCGGTCGGACTCCTGACGATGACCGCTGGCTGCGGGTTCATCACGGGCAGCGAATCGCTCAGTTTCAGCGCCTCGCCGGCGACCGTCACCGACCAGGCCATCTCCGAGACCGGCTACGAGGAGGTCACCGTCACCGATCAGGTCGTCACCCGCGAGTTCAGCGTCGCGGGCCAGACTCGGGAAGTCGAAGTGACGAACCAGCTCGCCCAGTACGAGCGACAGGTCGATCTGGGTCCGCTGGGTTCGGAGCGGGCGGCCGTCTTCGTCGCGTTCACCAGCCCACAGGTGGAAATCGCGACGGAGTCGTTCAACCCCATCGCCGACATGTCCGAACGGGAAGTCCTGCAGCAGTTCGAATCGCAGTACGAGAGCATCAGCGTCGGCGACGCCGTCGGCGAACGGACGGTGACCATCGTCGACCAGTCGGCGACCGTCACGAAGTTCGAAGGGACGGCCACGCTCGCCGGCGCCGAGGTCGACGTCTACCTTCACGCCGCGACCGTGCAGCACGAGAGCGACTACGTCGTCACCGTGGCCATCTACCCGCAGCAACTCTCGGACGAAGAGGAGAACGTGGTCACCCTGCTCGAAGGCCTGGAACACGCCACGAGCGAGTAACTCGCCAGACTGAACGGCTCTCAGGTGCGTCTCGCGCGCGCCTGCCTCACGTCGGCACCGTCGCGCACCAGATCCTCACAGTTCGGGCAGACGCGGGGCTGGGTCATTCCGGTCGGCGCGAACACACGGACGTAGTCGTCGGTAACGAACGAACCACAGTTCTGACAGCTCGGCATACGTTCACATGAGTGCAGGGAACGAACATGTACGTTACGGCCATCTGCTCGTACTGTCGGCTGTAACTGGATCAAGATATTCACCGCCGAGGGTGGAGAAATCCTCGAAAGACTCACAGCCGACAGTATCAGGAATCGTTTGAAGTACGGTGGGCGCGAACCGTCGGCCATGTACGACGCGATACTCGTTCCGACGGACGGGAGCGAAGGGGTCGACCGCACGCTCGAACACGCGCTGGAGATGGCCCGGAACCACGACGCGACGGTCCACGCGCTGTACGTCATCGACCGCCGCTTCGAACTCGCGGCCGACGAGGACCGCGACGACCTGATCGAGCGACTGCGTGACCGTGGTGAGACGGCCGTCGCCGCCGTCGCCGACGCGGCCGCCGACGCCGGCGTCGACGTCGTGACCGACGTACGCGAGGGAATCCCCTACAAGGCCATCCTCCAATACGCCGACGAGGCAGGGGTAGACGTCATCACGATGGGCACCCACGGACGGACCGGTCGGGACCGCCTCGCACATCTCGGCAGCGTCACCGAGCGCATCGTCGAGAACGCGACAGTGCCGGTGTTCGTCGTCAATATCGGCGAAGAGTAACGCGGCGGCTAGTTTTCGCGCTCCTGCGCGTCGACGACGGCGACGCCGGCGAGGTTGACGATATCCTTGACTTCGTCGCCGCGCTGGAGGACGTGGACGGGTTTGTCCATCCCGACGAGCATGGGCCCGATGGCGTCGGCACCGCCGAGACGCTGGAGGAGTTTGTAGCCGATGTTTCCGGCCTCCAGGTTCGGGAAGATGAGCACGTTCGCGGGGTCGTCGAGTTCGGCGAAGTCGTACGTGCCCTGGAGGATGTCCTCGACGACGGCGGTGTCGGCTTGCATCTCGCCGTCGACGGGGAAGTCGACGCTGGGGTCTTCCCGGAGCATCCGCGCGGCCTCACGGGGTTTGCGCGTACCCTCGTTGTCGACGCTCCCGAAGTTCGAATAGGACAGCATCGCCGCGCGCGGTTCGACGTTGAACCGCCGGGCCAACTCGCCCGTGTGCCGGCCGATCTCGGCCAGTTCGGCCGCGCCCGGATCCTGATTGACCGTCGCGTCGGCGACGAAGATCACCCGGTTGCGGAAGGTGAGCATGTAGACGCCGGCCGCGTACTCGGCGTCCTCGGCCGTGCCGATGACCTGTAGCGGCGGCCGGAGCGCCGAGGGGTAGTGGTGGGTCAGCCCAGTCAACAGGGCGTCCGCGTCGCCCATCTCCACCATCACGCTCCCGAGGAAGTTGCCGTCGCGGACGAGTTCGCGCGCTTCCCGCTCCGTGACGCCCTTGCGCTTGCGGATCTCGTACAGGCGGTCGGCGTACGCGTCGAGTTCGTCCGCGCCGGGATCGACGATTTCCGGCTCGAAATCGAGGCCGAGGTCGTCCATCGTCTCCCAGATGGCGTCGCGGTCGCCGATCAACACCGGCTGGGCGATGGCCTGTTCGGTGATCTGGTAGGCGGCGCGGATCATCTTCTCGTCGGTCCCTTCCGCGAGGACGACCCGCTTCGGCTCGCTTTTGGCCTTGTTGAGCACGACCCGCATCATCTCTCGGGACTTGCCGAGGCGGGCCTCCAGCTCCTCGCGGTATGCGTCGAGGTCGATCGATTTCCGCGCCGCCCCGCTGTCGACCGCCGCCTGCGCGACGGCGGGGGCCACCTCGAACATCACGCGCGGGTCGACTGGCTTGGGGAGGATGTACTCCGGCCCGAACTGGAGCGGCTGGTCGCCGTACGCCTTCACGACGGCGTCGGGGACGTCCTTGCGCGCCAGGTCGGCCAGCGCACGGGCGGCGGCGACTTTCATTTCCTCGTTGATCTCGGTGGCGCGCACGTCGAGCGCGCCGCGGAAGATGAAGGGGAAGCCGAGGACGTTGTTGACCTGATTCGGGAAGTCGGAGCGGCCCGTGCCGACGATGACGGTGTCGTCGCGGGCCTCCTTGGCCTCGTAGTAGTCGATCTCGGGTTCGGGGTTGGCCATCGCGAAGATGATGGGGTTGTCGGCCATCGACCGCACCATCTCCTGATCGACGATCCCGCCCACCGAGAGACCCACCAGCACGTCGGCGCCCTCCATCGCGTCGGCCAGATCGCCCGCGGGGCGGTCCTGGGCGAACTGCGCCTTGTACTCGTTGAGCTCGCCCGCGTCCGCGCGCTCGGTCGTGATGACCCCCGTGGAGTCACACATCGTGATGTTCTCGCGGGGGACGCCGAGCGAGGCGTAGAAGTTGCCGGTGGCGATGGCACTCGCGCCGGCACCGGAGATGGTGACCTCCAGGTCGTCGAGTTCCTTGTCGAGGATATCAGCGGCGTTGACGAGTCCCGCCCCCGTGATGATGGCGGTGCCGTGCTGGTCGTCGTGGAAGACGGGGATGTCCATCTCCTCGCGGAGGCGCTCCTCGATCTCGAAGCAGTCGGGCGCCTTGATGTCTTCCAGGTTGATCCCGCCGAAGGTCGGCTCCATGGCCCGCGTCGACTTGATGATGTCCGCCGGGTCGTCGAAGTCGAGTTCGATGTCGAAGACGTCGATGTCGGCGAAGCGCTTGAAGAGGACGCCTTTCCCCTCCATGACCGGCTTCGACGCCTGCGCGCCGATGTCGCCGAGGCCGAGCACGGCCGACCCGTTCGAGATGACGCCGACGAGGTTCCCCTTCGACGTGTACTCGTAGGCGAGCGACTCGTCCTCGTGGATGTCGGAGCACGGAGCGGCCACGCCGGGCGAGTACGCCAGGCTCAGGTCACGCTGGGTGTTCGTCGGTTTCGTCGTCGAAATCTCTATTTTCCCGGGAGGGTCCTGTCGGTGATACTCCCTGGCGTCGTCGTCAAGTCCCATAACCGCGACCACAGAAGGGGTGGACAAAAAACTATCCGTGAGACGTCGAGATGCGCTTCGACGGCCGTCGACGGGAGCCGTGGAGACAGACGCCATCGCCGGAGGACACACGCCGATCCGCCATTCCCAGTTCTCGAAAGGTTCGGACAGGCCTAAGTACGCCCGGTGCCGAGACGCGCGTATGCGCCGTTCGAAGGTCCGAGAGGCGATCACGTTCTCGCGATTCGCCGCGTTCACAACGGGCCTGACGCTCTCGCTCGTCATGCTCGGTATCTACACCGCCGCCACGGGGTCCGGACTGGCCTGTTCGGCCCAGTGGCCGCTCTGTGACAACGGGCTCCTGCCCCAGACGATCCCGAGTTTCGTCGAGTGGTTCCACCGCCTGGTCGCGATGGTGACCGGGTGGTTCATCCTCGGGACCGCGGTCTGGTCGTGGCGCCGAACCGACCGGCGTGCCAAAGTCACGGCGACGCTCGCGGTCGTACTCCTGCCACTCCAGATCAGTATCGGTGCCGTGACGGTGACGCTGAACGGGCTCCTCCCGTCGGGGTACTCCGCCCCGACGCAGGGGGCACATCTCGTGGTCGCGCTCGCGATCTTCTCTCTGCTCGTGTGGACGACGCTCTCGGCGCGGCCGGAGACGTCGCCGTCCCTGGGAGGGGTCCAGCGGGCCCTCTCGATCGCGCTCGGCGCGCTCGGCGTGGCCGCACTCACTAGTCGCGTCGTCACGTCGATTCCGTACTCGCCGGCCGCACAGGCCGTCTTCTACGGCGCGGCACTCATCGCCGTCGCGGCGCTCCTGGCGGCGACGCGGTGGCTCGCCGACTCGGCCGTCTCGTGGCTCCGGTTCGCGACCGGTAGCGCCCTCGCTTTGCTGTTCGTCGGGATGCTCCTCGGCCGTGACCTCGTCTTCTACACGCCGACCGTTCGCCTGTTCAACGCCGCTGTCTTCCTTCTGGCGGGGGGCGCCGTCGTCGTCGCGTCGGTGCTCTCCCGGCGGGCACACACCGACGGAACGACGGGGTCGACCGTCAGAACTCGGTGACGACTTCGACGCCCGTCGTCTCGTAGTCCGTCATCGCCGCCAACCGCTCGGGCACGTCCTCGAGAGCCACCTCGCGGCGGACGATCCGTCCGGGTTCGATCGCTCTCGACTCCAGCAGACGGAGGAGTTCGTCGTATCGCGTCGGGGGCATTCCACGGGCGCCTCGGAAGTCCGCCTCGATCATCGCCATTCGTTCGACCGGGAGCGACACCTCGCCGCGCTCCTCGTCGGTCGTCAAGCCGACCTGGACGTGCGTTCCACGGCGACGGAGGGAGAACACCGAGTTGCGACAGGTCTCCGCGATCCCTAGCGCGTCGACCGAGACGTGTGCGCCGCCGTCGGTCGCGCTGCGCACGTCCGCGGTGACCGCCTGCGGCTCACGACCGTCGGCGCTCACCACCGCGTCGGCGCCGAGGTCGGTCGCCAGATCCAGCGCCGCGTCGCGGATGTCGACCGCGACGACGCGCGCACCGAGGGCGTCGGCGATGTGAACCGTCGAGAGACCGACCCCGCCACAGCCGTGGACGGCGACCCAGTCGCCGGCGCCGACCTCCCCACGTGCGGTCAGCGCGTGGAAGGCGGTCATGAACCGACAGCCGAGCGCCGCCATGTCCCGCGCCGAGACGCTGTCGGGGAGGGCCATCGCGTTGTAGTCGGCGTGGGGAACGTGGACTTCCTCGGCGAACGCGCCCTGGGCCTCGGTCTGGAAGCCGAGGGCGAGGCCGTCCTCGCAGACGTTGCCGTGGCCGCTCAGGCATTGGGGACACGAGCCGTCGCCGAGGTTGAACGGGACGGCGACGCGGTCCCCCTCGGTGAGCGTGTCGACCCGGTCGCCGACATCGACGACGCGCCCGGCCGGTTCGTGGCCAAGGATCTGTCCGTCGACGACGCGGTCGCCGACCCACTCGCCGTGGCCCTGCCAGGCGTGCCAGTCGCTCCGGCAGATGCCACACGCCTCGACGGCGACGACGACGCCGTGAGGCGCGGGATCGGGACGATCGACATCGGTGATTTCCAGCGGTTCGCCGTGCTCCCGGAGGACTGCAGCGCGCATGGCCCAGTCCACGACACACCGGCGTAAATATCGTCACGTTTGGAACTGTTTGCAGGCGTGCACTGACGTACAACGGCGACCATCGTTACATGAAATCCGAGAGGCCGGCCTGTCCGTCGTCATCGTCGGCGTCGGCCTCGGCTGCCGTGCCGGTGTCGTCAGCGGTGTCCGCCTCGACATCGGCCTCACTGTCGGCGTCATCGGTCGGCTCCGCCGTCTCCGCGCTCGCCCGCCCCCCACCGAAGGCCTCCGAGTGAGCCTCCATCGCGGACTCGCGCAACTCCTGGGCGTCGGCGACGATGGACTCCACCTTGTTCGTCGTCTCGCCGCTCCCCGTGACGAACGACACCGCCGCCTCGTCGAAGTCGTAGTAGGCGGCCATCGCCACCGTCAGTTCGCGGGGCTTGCAGTGGTGGGTCATCGCCGCGAGGAAGGGCAGCACCTCCCGGCGGGTGGTCGCCATGCTGAACCCGCCACTCTCGGCCACCTTGCGCACCACTTCGTCGGCGGTCGAATCCGACGACGGCCAGAACTGCGGGCGGTTGAACCGCGTCCACCCGCCCTTCGACCCGTCGCGCGACGCCGCCACCCCCCCCGCGAGGGCGTCGGTCGCGTAGCGCCAGTAGCCGTACTCCTGGCTGGCGCGCACGCGGCCGAGCCACCGGTCGGCGTCGGCGAGATGGTCGTACGCCCGGGCGAGTTCCTGCCCCTCGTACACCTTGGTGACGTTCTCCGCGACCCACTTCGTCAGGTCGTCGGGCGTCTCGTCGACGCGGTAGGCCGACTGGATCGCCTCCTCGGCCGACTCCTCTTTCAGTACCGCGTCGAGGAAGGGGAAGACGTCGAGGCTGCGGTCGCGGTCGCTGGTCGCCACGTCGTCGACGGTCAGCCGTTGGCCGCCCTCGGCGGCCGCCTGGAGGTCGTTGACCGCCGAGCGGAGGTCGCCATCGTTCACCTCGGCGATGCGGTCGAGGGCGTCGGCGTCGAACTCAATGCCCTCGCGTCGGCAGATGTCCCGGAGCACGGGGACGATGGAGCGCGCGGAGACGTCGCGGAACTCGATCTCCTGGCAGGCGTTTCGCAACCCGCGACTCATCTCGTAGAAGTCGTTGGCGAGGAGGACGATGGGCTGGCCGGCGTCTTTCACGACGCGCGTGAGCGCGCTCGCCCCGCCGCGGTCGTAGTTGCCGTGCATGTTGTCCGCCTCGTCGAGGATGACGAGTTGGCGCCCACCGCCGTCGCCCTCCGTCGATCCGGCGAGCGTCGTGTTTTTCGACGCCCGGCCCGCGAACCGCTCGATGACGTCTGCCGTGCGCTGATCGGAGGCGTTGAGTTCGACCGTCTCCCACCCCATGTCGGCCGCTAGCGCGTGGGCCGCGGACGTCTTGCCGACGCCCGGACTGCCGTGGATGACGACCGCCTCGCGGTGGTCGTCCCAGGTCTTCGCCCACTCGGCCAGGGCGTCGCGGGCCTTGTCGTTCCCGCGGACTTCCGACAGCGTCGATGGGCGGTATTTCTCCGTCCAGTCGCTCATTATCGGACGAAGGCGGAGGGCGCGTTTAGTGGTTGCGGAGCACCGACTCGAACGCGCTGTCGGCGACACGGGTCCAGGATCCACGACAACATTGGTCGCACACTTATGTGTCACCGCCGCCGATCCGAACGTGTCCGCGGCCTCTCCCCCCACCACCAACTGGATAGGCAGTTCGAACGCGATCGGTCCGTCGTTCGGGGCCGCGGTCTCGTTTCTACGAAGCCGATCGTCGGACGCCGAAAAAAAGTCGCGAAGCGGCGTTAGTCGCGTCGGGCCAGCAGTCCGATAGCCAGCAGCGCTCCGGCCGCGGCGATGACGCCGAACCCGGGTCCATCACCCGACGTGGTCTCTGCCTCGGTCGCGGTGTCCGTCATCGCTTCCGTCGCCGTCGGCGATGCCGTTGCCGTTTCGGTCTCCGTCTGCGTTGCCGTCGTGGTTGCGGTCGGCTCCGCCGTCGCGGTCGCGGTCGCCGTCGCATCGTCACCGGCCACGACGGTTATCGCGTCGGTGGCCGTCGTCTCGCTCGTCCCCGTCGAGGAGTCGTTCGCCACGAGCCGCAGGTCGTAGGACGTCGTCTCCTCGACCGGCGGGTGAGTCAAGCTGAACTCGTAGGTGGCGGTGATGTCGTCGGTCGGATAGTCGGCGTCCTTGCTGACCCCGGTTCGGAGCGTGTCACGGACCCCGTCGTCGTCCGGACCGTCGACGATGCTCGTACTCGAACTCACGGGGACCGTCGCGTCGCTGGTTCGATTACGGAACTCGGCGGACGAAAACGAGAGGTTCCCGGCGTAGGCGTTCGGGAACTCGACGAACAGCACGTCGGTCTCGCCGTCGGCACTGATCTCGTTGGCCTGATACTCCAGCGTGTGGGTCGTCGTCTGTCCGGCCTGGGCCTCGCTGTTGGTGAGCGAGGTGACCGCAAGCCCGCTCACGGCGACGGTCATCCCGCTGATGAGCGCGAGACCGAGACAGGCGAACCCGATGGCAGTGACTGCTCGACGATAGCGGCCAGGAAGCTGTGACATGATGAAGCGACTGCGTGTTCCTCCGAGCGTGTGATAAAGGCCCTGAGATAGATCCGTGCGCAGACGCCGCGCGGAATCGGTGATGGGACTCCGGCCCAAGTCCTTTTCACCGCCACCGACGGATGGCACCGTATGTTGACCATCGATCCCGACGCCGGGTTCCGGGCGTTGTTCGAGCGACGCCGGCTCAACGCCGTCCTCGGGTGGCTGTTCGTGGCCGCGCTCTGCCTGATCGGCGGGGCCGCCGTGCTGGAGGGCCGGGTCCTCTGGGCGGCGTTCACGCTCGCGCTGGTCGTACTCGCGGTGCTTCCGGCCGTCGCCTTTCGCCGCGTCGATGCGATGGTTCCCTGGGAAGTGCTCGCGTTGGCCTCCGTTCCCGCGCTGGGTCGCATCCTCGTCGCCGGGCAGACCGTGGGGGACGTGACGCTCACGGGGCGGGTGACGACGTACGTCGCCGTCGCCGCCGCCGCGCTCATTATCGCCGTCGAAATCGACGTGTTCACGCCCGTCCGGATGAACCGCGCGTTCGCCGTGCTGTTCGTCGTCATCGCCACCGTCGCCACCGCCGGCGTGTGGGCCGAGGCCCGGTGGCTCTCCGACATCTTCCTCGGGACCCAACTCCTCCTCGACGGCCGCCCGGAGCACGCCGTCGAGGAGGCGCTCATGTGGGATTTCGTCGCCGCGACCATCGCGGGCGTCATCGCCGGCGTCGTCTTCGAGTTCTACTTCCGACGCTACGACACGAGCGACCGATACCCCGCCGGCGCCGTGCCGACGGAGGGAACGTAGATGCGCCTGCGCGAGTACCTCGGGGTGAGCGAGCGCCGGCAACGACAGCTCACCCGCGTGATGCAACTTCTGCTCGTCGGCCTGGTCTTCATCGGTCTCGAGCGCGGCAATCCCGGCATCGTCATCAACGCGACCATCGGGTTCGGGGTGACACACCTCCCTGCGGTCCTCGAACGCGACTACCACATTCCCATGGATTCGGCGCTGACGCTGTGGATCACGGTCGCCGTCTTCCTTCACGCTCTCGGGACGGCCGGGCTCCCCGGCGCGTCGACCAACCTCTACCGGAGCGTCTGGTGGTGGGACCACATGACACACACCCTGTCGTCGACCATCGTCGCCGCCGCGGGGTACGCCACGGCCCGCGCCATCGAACTCCACTCAGACGCCGTCTCGCTCCCCGAACGGTTCATGTTCGTGTTCATCCTGCTGTTCGTCCTCGCGTTCGGCGTGTTCTGGGAGGTCATCGAGTTCGGTGTCACGCTCATCGCTTCGGCTTCGGGATCTCAGAGTATTCTCGTCCAGTACGGCCTCGACGACACGATGCTCGACCTGCTGTTCGATACGCTCGGTGGGATCATCGTCGCGGTGTGGGGGACGGCCCACCTGACCGACGTGGTCGGTGCGCTCTCGGAGCGCTTCGGCCGCACGGACGCGTAGCCGGGAGTCGGCTGTGGATTTAAGTCGATCGTTGGTGAAGGTGTGACAGGAGTCCTGACCAATGGTATTCAAGAAGATCACCCTGATCGGACGGAGCGAGGAGAGTTTCGACGACGCGGCCGACGACGCCATCGACCGGGCCACCGAGACGCTCGACAACGTGAAATGGGTCGAAGTCGAGGAGCTCGGCGTCGAGGTCGCGGGCGTCGAGGACCGCGAGTATCAGGCCGAAGTCGTGGTGGCGTTCGAACTCGAGGACTAGCCGACTGATACTATCGGCTGTACCCGTTTCGAGAGATTCGCCCTCTCGGGGTGGCGAATATCTGTGTCGACGTACAGCTGGCAGTATGAATCGGACAGATTGAAACCGCCCACCGTCGTCAGTCGATACATGACGCTGGTGGTCGTCCCGGTCCGATACCCGCTCACGAGACATTCCCGGGCGACGCTCTCCGAGGCGGTCCGTATCGCGGAGGAACGAGACGCCGATCTGACCGTTCTTCACGTCGACCTCTATCAGGAGGGGCGGGAGGTCACGCGGACCGATCTGAAGCGGTCGGTCGAACGCGAGTTCGGCACCATCGACCGCGCGCGCTACGTCGTCCGGCGGGGCTTTCTCGTCGAGGAGACCATCCTCGACGAGGTGGCGGCCGAGGACGCCGACGCGGTCGTCATCGGCTCGAAACAGGTCAGCCGGTGGCGACGCACGTTCCGCCGGTTTCTCGACGATCCCGACATCGACACCTTCCTGCGAGAGAAACTCGACTGTGACGTGATTACGGTCAACACGTCCTGACGGTCACTCGGTCGGCGGTTCACCCGTCGGCGCGTCGTCGCCGGTCGACCCCGTCGGCCCGCTGTCCTCGCGCCGCCGGTCGATATCTGGACGATCGGACGCCTCCTCGACGGCGACCCGCGCCTGGCCGCTCGTCTCGTCGAACAGCAGGTGTTGGTGAGGGTAGGCGATCTCCACGTTCGCGTCCTCTAGTCCCTCCCAGATGCGCTCGCGGACGGTCGACTCGACGCGCGGGATCTTGTACGGCGTCCGCACCCAAAATCGGAGCACCAGCCGGACCCCGTTGTCGGCGTAGGCGTCGATCAGGCAGGTCGGCTTCGCGGGGTAGCGCGCGCTTCCGATGCGGATGTCCGGACCGCCTTCGATGACATCGTCGCAGTTCCGCGCAGCCCGTTCCATGAGTCGTCGGGCCTGGTTGAGGTCGCCCTCGTAGGTGACGAGCAGCGGGATCGACAGGCGGGTCCGCTCGTCCTCCGCCGAGAAGTTGGTCACGTCGCGTTCCCGCATCTGGGAGTTGGGGATGACCAGGAAGGTGTTTTCGAGCGTGAAGATCTTCGTATAGCGGAGCGTGATGTCGTCGACGAAGCCCCGGCGACCGTCCTCCAGTTCGATCATGTCACCGATCTCGTAGGGGTTGTCGGCGAGGACGAACACGCCGTTGATGACGCTGCCGACGATAGGTGCGAGAACGAGACCGAGGACGGCAGAGAAGACCGTCACCGAGAGGACGATGTCGCCCAAGCCGAGGCCGACCATGCTCCCGCCGATGAGCGTGGCGATGACGACCGTGGAGACGCGAAGCAGACCGAGGACGGTCTGGGCGACGCTCTGGCGCTCGAATCGCCGAGCGACGGGGCGGCCGAGCAACCGGACGAGGAACTTCGAGAGGACGATGCCGAGGCCGACGATGCCCAAGGCCACGATGATGCGGACGGCGGTGAACGTCCAGAGCCACTGGAGTAACTCGGGCGTTCCCGCCGGTGGTGCCGGCGTCGTCTGCGCGGCCGCCCCGATGTCCATAGGTGTGTCTCTCCACCTCCGGAAAAAAGGGTTTCCACGCGAGCTTTGGGGTTCGTCCCTGTCGAGAGATCGTCGCCGGACTGTGCCGGCGAGGACCCCTGCAGCCTTCCGATACTCCGTATCACAAGCTACTATAGCGTCGCCGCCGACGGCGTAGACGAATGGACCGACGGACGCGCGAGTATCTCACGGGGCGGTTCGGCGACTACTACCGGAGCGCGGACCCGTCGCTCCCCCCTGCCGCATCGGCGCGGGAGTGGGGGCACATTCCGTGGACGAGCGGCGAGGCGACCACGATGGTCCGCCACCAGTCCATCTACGATCTCGGCGACGTGGGCGACTTCCTCCAGCGCGAGGCGCCCAGACACGTCTACTTCTCCGCGGCGCAGTACGACGATCCGGGTGCGGCGTCGATGGACGACAAGGGGTGGCAGGGCGCCGACCTCGTGTTCGATCTGGACGCCGATCACCTCCCGGCTATCGACCCCGAGACGGCCACGTACGCGGAAATGCTCGCGGCGTGTAAGGACGCCCTCCGTCGGTTGCTGGATCTCCTCGAGACCGACTTCGGCTTCGACGACGTGACCGTGGTGTTCTCCGGGGGCCGCGGCTACCACGTCCACGTCCGCGACGAGGGGGTGGCCGACCTGGATTCGGCGGCCCGCCGCGAAATCGTCGACTACGTCCGCGCGGTCGACCTCGACGTCGAGGGACTGGTGCGGACCCGCGCGGTCGGCGGGACGACGCGGCGCGAACTCCGCACGCGCGGTGGGTGGGGACGACGCACCCACCGTCGCCTGCAGACGTTCGTCGACGACCTGCAGTCGCTGGACGAGGCGGCGGCGAAAGAACGGCTCATGGCGTTCGATGGCATCGGCGAGGGGCGGGCGGACACCCTGCTCGGCGCCTTCGTCGAGAACCCCGACGCGGTCGACCGGGGCAACGTCGAGGTCGGCGGTCCGGGCGCGCGCACCCTCGTCGAAGCGCTCGCCGAAGAGACGGTGGCGGCGGAGACGGCGCCCATCGACGAACCGGTGACGACGGACACGCATCGGCTGATCCGCCTGCCGGGGAGTCTCCACGGCGGGAGCGGGCTCGTCGTCCGCCGCCTCGACCGCGACGAGATCGACGACTTCGACCCGCTGGTCGACGCCGTCCCCGAACGGTTCACGCGACAGTCCGTTCGGATCGAGGTGACCGATCCCGGGACGGTCGCACTCGACGGCGACAGTTTTACACTGGACGCCGGTGAGCACTCAGTACCGGAGTGCGTCGGCGTCTTCCTGATGACGCGCGACCGGGCCCGAAAAGTCAAAGAATGAACGTCGAGGAACTGCGCTCCGTCCAGCGCACCGAACGGCAGAAAGACAGCCTCCAGCACCTGCGGGACTCGTTCTACCAGGACGTGGCTGAGTATATCGCCGAGCGCAAGGCGGAACGCGAACAGGCTGCCAAAGAGGCGGACGATCCCTTCTCCTCGCCGGAAGTCACGCGGCTCACGGACGAGATCGAGACGGCCGAGGGCGTCGTCGAGAGCATCTACGAGCGCCGGGTGGGAAAAATCGTCAAGCGTGCGACGTTCGCCGCCGCGGGCATGGCTACCGAAGACGAGGGCCTCACCGACGAGGAGCGCGAACTGTTCGAGGATCTGGTCGCCCGCATCGAGGACAACCGCGAGATGGTGATCGGTTCTCTCGTCGGCGATGCCGACGCCGATTCGGCCGCGACGGACGACGCGGGCGACGACGCGACACCCGATGCCGACCCGGACCCCGCGTCGACCGACCCGTCCCCGGAACCATCGGACGAGCCGTCGCCGCCGGATCCGGACGACCTCCTCGCGGAGGCGATGGGCGGCGGCACGGAGACGTCTGCCGAGGCCGGTCCCACAACCACGACCCCTTCGAGCGAGGACGATACGGCCCCCACCGGGCACGGCGACGCGGACTCTTCGCCTGCCTCGGTCGACGGCGGCGGATCGCCCACGCCCGACGGGGGCGACACCCCGGACGCCGACCGCACGACTCTCCGCATCACTCGCGACGTGGGCGAGATCTTCGGCGTCGACGAGCGCGAGTACGACCTCGCGAGCGAGGACGTGGTGACGCTGCCGACGCCGAACGCCGAACCGCTGCTGGCTCGCGACGCCGCCGAGCGACTCGACGCGGAGTAGGATCGGTGTTTTTCGCGCCCCGAGCGACGCCGCGTACTGCGCGAGGGGCCACAGATACTTGCCACCCCACTCCCAAGGCGGGCCATGCTCGACCGTCGGGTGGGAACGCTGGTTCTCGTGGTACTGCTCGTCGCCGCTGGGTCGGCGCCAGCCGTCGCCGGCGGAACTGAGACGGCGGCCGAGGCGACGGCGACGTGGACGCCGGCCGTCGACGCGGCGGCGATGCCGATCGCTCCACAGCAGGACCGGCCGGTCATCCACCAGCGCGCCATCGCCTCGCGGAATCCGGAACCGGGGAGCGTGACGATCACGTTCGACTACCGGATCCCGCCGTCGGTGACGGGACTCCGGGTCGGCATACCGAGCACGTCGGCCGACGGCGTCTCGGTCGCATCGACCGACGGGTTCGAGCGCTCGAGTGGGTGGTTCCGCTGGGACGGTGAGACCGAACGCCCGAGCGTCTCGGTGCGACTCGCGGTCGGCGAGTCGCTCGCCGACGGCGTACGCGGCGTCGAGCGCGAAGATTGGGGGCTGGTCTCGGAGCCGAACACCCGGGTCCAGGCCCGGACTGACCAGCGACCGGTCAGAACCACCGCCTTCGGCGTCGCGAGCGATGAACCCGGGTACGCGGCCAGCCACCTGGCGTATCTCGGGGCGCACGACCGCCGGAACGTGACGGTCGCCGACGAGCGAGCGACGTTCGTCCTCGGGGGCGAGGACGTCGACACGTCGCGGGCAGCAGACTTCCTCCGCACCGCGAACGAACACTTTGACTTCGGCGTCCAGCGGGACGCAGTGACCGTATTCGTTCTCCCGTTGAACGCCTCGGAGACCGAGGGCATCGAGGCAGCGACCGTCGACGACGCGTTCTGGGTGAGCGAGGCGGCGCTCCAGTTCGCCGACACGGGGACCGTCTTCGCCCACGAATACGTCCACACGCGCCTCGGACCGGTCGGGGCCGGGGATGCGGCGTGGCTGACGGAGGCGGCGGCGGAGTATTACGGCCGCGTCTTCGCGCTCAACGACGGCGTCGGCACCTACGACGAGTTCCTCGACGGACTCCGCGCGCCCGAGTACGCTCCCGACCGGCAGTCGGTGATCCTCTCGCAACCGTGGACCTGGCGGGGGACGACCGCCCATTACGACAAGGGCGCACACGTCCTCGCGGCGCTCGACGCACGGATCCAGCGCCGGACCGGCGGTGAGCGGGACCTCCGTGATGTCTTCGAGGGGCGATCCGAGTCGTTCCGGGACTACCGCGCCTTCCGCGCGGCGGTGATCGGCGTGACCGGCGACGAGTCGATCGGATCGTGGCTGGACCGCTACGTCGTCGGCGACGCCCTGCCGCCGCTCCCCGAGAACCCCCGATATTACGTCGCCGCGGAGTCGCTCGATCCGGACGGCGACGGGGCGGCGAGCGGGGCCGAACTGGACCGCGGCGACCACCCGTTCGTCGAGGGAGCGGACGGCGGCGTCGATCCGATGCCGGCGGCGGAGGGCGCCACGGCGACAGCCGGCGGCGAGACGACGGGGACGACCCCCGCAGCGACCGGAACCAGCGGCGGGGCACCCGGGTTCGACGTCGTCGTGGCTGTGGTCGCCGTCGTACTCGCGACGCTCCGCCTCCGGGAATGAGATTCGCTCCCGAGGCGCCGCCGCTGACGCGTCGCCTCAGTCTCGGACGGCTCGTTTTACTGGTGGTTCACGCCGATCCGCCTCACTCGTCGTCGGCGCTGAGGATGCCGCGGTGGGTCATCCGCTCGGGGTCGAGTACGTCGTCGGCCTCGTCCTCGGTCAGGTACCCCTTCTCGACGGCCACCTCGCGCACGGTCTTGTCCTCCTTGAGCGCCGTCTTCGCCACTTCGGAGGCCTTGTCGTAGCCGATGGCGGGGTTGAGCGCCGTCGCGAGCGCCATCGACCGCTCGACGGCCGCCTCGCAGTGGGCCTCGTTCGCTTCCAGTTTGGCGACGAACTTCTCGGCGAACGCCTCCGCAGCGTTCGCGAGGACGTCGGTGGATTGGAGGAAATTGTGAGCGACGACGGGCTTGTAGAGGTTGAGGTCGAGTTGCCCGCCGGCCGCACCGGCGGAGACTGCGGCGTCGTTGCCGACGACCTGGGTGTGGACCTGATTGACCGCCTCGGCGACGACGGGGTTGATCTTCCCGGGCATGATGGAGGACCCGGGCTGATTTTCGGGCTGTTCGATCTCGCCCAGACCGTTGCGTGGGCCGGACGCGAGCAGGCGAAGATCGTTGGCGATTTTGTTGAGCGAGCCAGCGACCGTCCGGAGCGCGCCGTGGGCCTCGCTCATGGCGTCGTGGGCGGCCTGTGCCTCGAAGTGATCGTCGGCCTCGCGGAAGGGGAGCCCCGTCTCGGCAGCGATGTACTCCGCGGCGCGTTCGGGGAACTCCGGATGCGTGTTCAATCCCGTTCCCGTGGCCGTTCCGCCGAGGGCGAGTTCGGCCAGCCGTGGCGTGACCGACTCACAGCGGTCGATCCCCTTCTCGACCTGGGTTCGGTAGCCGCCGAACTCCTGGCCGAGGCGGACGGGCGTGGCGTCCTGCAGGTGGGTGCGGCCGGTCTTGACCACGCCGTCGAACGCCTCCGCTTTGGCGTCGAGTTCGGCCGCCAGCGTCTCCAAGGCGGGAACCAGATCGTTCTGGACCGCCTCCAGGGCGGCGACGTGCATCGCCGTCGGAATCACGTCGTTCGAGGACTGCCCGAAGTTGACGTGGTCGTTCGGATGGACGACTCGGTCGCCCACCTCGTGGCCGAGCCGTTCGGCCGCCCGGTTGGCGATAACCTCGTTGGCGTTCATGTTCGAGGAGGTGCCCGACCCCGTTTGGAAGACATCGACCGGGAACTGGTCGTCGTGCTCGCCGGCGATGACCTCGTCGGCGGCGGCGACGATGGCGTCGGCCACCTCGTCGTCGAGGAGACCCAAGTCGCGGTTGGCCCGCGCTGCGGACTTCTTGACGATGCCGAGCGCGCGGACGAACCGCCGACCGAATGTTTCGTCGCTGATGGGGAAGTTCTGGACGGCGCGCTGGGTCTGGGCGCCCCAGTACGCGTCGGCGGGCACGCGAATCTCGCCGAGGCTGTCCCGTTCGGTCCGGACGTCGCCGTCGGTCTCGGAGTCGTCGCTCATGCGGAGACCGACGGGAGCCGCGTCGTAAAAGTTACCGCTACGCCTCGGGGCCGTGTTCCTCGTACGCCTCGGGCGTGTAAGTCTTCATCTCCAGGGCGTGGATGTCGGTCGTCATGTAGCCGTCGAGCGCGTCGTAGACGAGTTCGTGTTGCTGGACGAGCGACAGGTCCTCGAAGGCCGGCGAGACGACGACGGCGGCGAAGTGGGCGTCCTCGTGGTCCTCGTCGGGCACGCGGGGCTTGGTGACCGTCGCGTCGGCGTCCTCGATGCCCTCCTCGATGAGTCGTTCGACCTCGGCAGTGTCCATACCCCGACTCGGGCGGTCACGGCGGAAAAGCTGACGGATCGGGGGGCAGCATGCGGAGCCTTTTTACCTACCGCCGCTAACCTCACGTTATGGACTCGGCGGTACTACTCGATCTCCTCGGCAACGAGAACCGCCGGCGGATCCTTCGACTGCTGTCTCGAAAGCCCTGTTATGTCACCGAGATCAGCGAGTATCTCGGCGTGAGTCCGAAGGCGGTCATCGACCATCTCCGGAAACTGGAGGAGGCGGGACTGGTCGAGAGTCACACCGACGATCAGCGTCGGAAATACTTCCATATCTCGCGCAACCTTCGCCTCGAGGTGAGCGTCTCGCCGTACGGGTTCGGCGTCAAGAGCGCCTATCCGGCGAATCCGAGTCTCGACATGAACGGCCGCTGTCGACACCTCTCGCTCGACACGCCGGCCCAGGCCGACGACGACGTCGGCGAACTCGCGGCGGCGTTCGACCAGTTGCAGACGCTGGAGAACGAACTCTCCCTGGCCCAGCGGTGGGTGTACGGCCGGGTCACGGAGATCCTCGACCGCCTCGACGACCACCTCGGCGTCGACGCCGACAGCCGGTTCCACGCGGAGGTGCTCGCCGCGGTTGCGACGGCCTCCGGCACGACGGCGGAGATCGTCGACGCCGTCGAGGCGCCGACCGACGCCGTCCGAGGGGCGCTGAACACGCTCGCCGACCGCGGGTTGATCGAGCGCGAGGGCGACGAGTGGCGACTCGCCTGATCAGAGGTCCCGCGTCAGTCCCGCCCGGAGATCGCGACCGAAGTAATGCCCGAGCAGCGCCGCGACCAGTCCGGCGGTGACCCCGACGCCCGCGATGCGGAGGCCGTAGTCGGCGGCTATGGGTGCGAACGCGGAGGTGAACGCCGACAGCACGAACCCCGCGCCGGCGGCGAGAGCGCCCGCGAGACCCGCTTCGACGTACCGGCGCTCGGAGTCGACGAACGCGAGACAGAAGCCCGCGAGCGCGACGCCCAGAAACCGGCCGACGATGCCGACGACGGGGACGGCGCTCCCGGCGACGAGGCCGGCGATCGAGAGCGCGAGCGCCAGGAGGAACTGTCGCGGCGCGAACACGCGGCGAAGGCGACCCATACCGTGACTGTGACGGCGACGGTCAAGTGCGTTGTGACGCGGGAACGAATGGATTCAAGTCCGCCCGGGCGATAGCCCGACGCATGAACCCAGGGGATCGCGTCCGCGTCGAGCGCGGGGGCGTCGAGAACGAGGGCGTCCTCATGCCCTCGACGACGGCCGACGACCTCGTCGTGAAGCTGAGCGGCGGCTACAACGTCGGCATCGACCGCGACGACGCCAGCGTCGAAGTGCTCGAACGCGACGTGTACGACATCGAGAGCGCAACCGAGGGCGACGGCTCGTCGACCATCGAGTTCGACGACGACCTGCCGACGATTTCGCTCATCTCGACCGGCGGCACCATCGCCTCAACGGTCGACTACCGCACCGGCGCCGTGACCGCCCAGTTCGACGCCGAGGACGTGCTCCGCGCAGTGCCGGATCTCGCGGGGCGGGCCAACTACCGCGGCCGCGTCGTCGCCAACATCCTCTCGGAGAACATGACGCCCGCGGTGTGGCAGGACCTCGCCGCGGCCGTCGCCGAGGAGATCGAAGCCGGTGCCGACGGCGTCGTCGTCATGCACGGCACCGACACGATGCAGTACAGCGCGTCGGCGCTCGCGTTCATGCTCGACACGCCGGTGCCGGTCGTCTTCACCGGAAGCCAGCGCTCGGCGGACCGCCCCTCCAGCGACAACGTGATGAACGCCGTCTGTGCGGTCGAGGCCGCAAAGAGCGACCGCGCGGACGTGCTGGTCTGTATGCACGAGTCGTCGAGCGACGACGCCTGTGCCCTTCATCGCGGCACGCGCGTCCGCAAGAACCACACCTCGCGGCGCGACGCCTTCGAGACGGTGGGCGCGAAGCCGGTCGGCCGCGTCGACTACGACACGGAGGCGGTCACGTTCCGTCGCAGCGGCCCCGAGCGCGGCGAGACCGACCTCGACCTGTCGGCGGACCTGGAGACGGGCGTCGAACTCGTGAAGTTCACGCCGGGGATGGACCCCGCGGCTCTCGACTACCTCGACGGCGCGGCCGGCGTCGTCATCGAAGGGACGGGACTGGGCCACGTCAGCACGAACTGGATCGATCGCATCGAGGACCTGGTCGACGACGGCACCGTCGTCGCCATGACCAGCCAGTGTCTCGAGGGCCGCGTCTGTGACCGCGTGTACGACACGGGGCGCGACCTCCTGGAGGCGGGCGTCGTCGAGGCGGGCGACACCCTGCCGGAGACGGCGACGGCGAAACTGATGTGGGTGCTGGCGAACCGATCGGACCCTACCGACGCGATGCGGCGATCGCTAGCGGGCGAACTGCAGTCGCGGTCCGTCCCCTGGACCTGAAGCGGATCGATGGAACTGTATTCCGTGGTTCGCCGAGACGGTCCGCCGAACCCCCGGTCCTGACTTCCAGTAAAACCGTACGACAGCTACGGCTCCGGGACGGTTCCAAGCGCCACGTAGTGCGGAACCGCGTCCGAGAAGATTCCTGCCGGCGACACCTTGAACGCGTACGACTCCTCGGAGACGATGTCGAACGCGACCGCTCTGGTCTGTCGGAGCCCTGGCTGGAGCTGTTCGAACGTGATGCCTTCCGTCCCGAACCGCGCGTCCTGGCTGAGATACGTGGTCGCCTCGTCGTCGGCGTCGAACGTCCGGCCCTGACTGTCGACCACCTGGAGGTGCCGGGACGTGATGTCGATGGATTCGTCGCCCACGTTCTCCATCGTGAGACCGACGACGAGAAACAGCCCGTCCGCGGTGGTCGTGAACGATTCGGTGCCGATCCGTTCGGCCACACTGACGGTCTCGACGACGTAGCGGATCGACCGCACGCCCGTCCCGACGGTGAACGGGTCGCCGAGGTCGTGTTGCGGGCGCGCGCTGGCGCCGACCGGCGTCTCTGACATCTCGTCCGGGGTGGGCTCCCCGCCGCCGTCGTCGGCCGATGTCGAGTCACCCGTACAGCCCGCGAGCGGAAGGACGCTGCTCGCCGCAAGCCCGGTGAGAACCCCCCGCCGATCCATCTCCATGCGCATGGATCAGCATCGGTCCATATACCAGTTCGTAACCAGTTATCAGGCGTAGTAACCTGCGACCGGCTGCCGATCCACAATCCACTTACCCGTACCCGTCGGAGAACGCGTATGATTCACGTCGTCGGCGGGGGCATCGCGGGCCTGGCCGCCGCCTACCGACTCCAGCAGCACGGCTACGAAGCGACGGTGCTGGAGGCGAGCGACGACCTCGGCGGTCTGGCGGCCACCTACGCCACGGCCGGCGACGACGTCGAGAAGTTCTACCACCACCTCTCGAAGTCCGAGGAGACCATCGTCGACCTCGCGACGGACCTCGGCCTCGGCGACCGGGTGGAGTGGTTGGTCGGCAAGAACGCCTACTACGTCGACGGCGTCGTCCATCCACTGGACACTCTGCCACAGATCGCGGCCTACCCGCATCTCAGCCTCTACGACACCCTCCGCCTCGGACTGTTGACCCTCGAAATCGACGTTCGGGGCGGGGTTCCGCGGTTCGACACCTACGACGACCTGGCGGACTTCGAGGGCGTCCCGATCAAACAGTTCCTGCTCGAACACACCACGCGCGGCGTCTACGAGAACTTCTTCGAACCCCTGCTGGACGCCAAGTTCGGCGACCGCAAGGACGACGTGAGCGCGGCGTGGCTGCTCGGGCGCATCAAGTTCCGCGGCGAACGCGACCTGCGGCGGGGCGAGATCCTCGGCTACTTCGAGGGCGGGTTCGCGGTCCTGATCGACGCCCTCGTCGACGCGGTGGGTCGCGAGAACATCGTCACCGGCGCGCGGGCGACGGACATCGCGACGGCCGACGGACAGGTCGAATCGGTCACCGTCGAGACGGACGAGCGGGCCGAGATCCAGTCGACCGACGGCGTCGTCGTCGCGACGATGCCGAACGTGCTCGAATCCCTGACGGGCTACGCCTGCGACATCGACTTCCAGGGCGCGGTGTGTGCCGTCGTGACGATGGACGAGTCGCTCACCGACACGTACTGGCTCAACATCGCCCACGACGCGCCCTTCGGCGCGCTCATCGAGCACACGAACTTCGTCCCGACCGAGCGCTACGGCGGCGACCACCTGCTCTACATCGCCAGTTACGTCCAGGACGAGTCCGAGGCCGTCTGGCAGATGGACGACGAGGAACTGCGAGAGACGTGGCTCGGCCACGTCGAAGAGATGTTCCCGGACTTCGCTCGGGCGAGCGTCAGCGAGTTCCGCGTCGCGCGAAATCCGCGTGCGGCACCCGTCTACGAACGGGGGTATCTCGACCTGATCGTGCCGTACGACCTGGGCGAAGCCGTCGCCGACGGCGTCTACTACGCGGGGATGGCGAGTCGCGCGCAGTACCCCGAGCGGAGCCTCAACGGCGGCGTCGTCGCGGGATTCGAGTGTGCGGACCGCATCGCCGACGAGTAACCGTCACTTCTCGTCGACGCCGGGCGCGGCCGTCACGTCGACATCGGCGGGTTCGTCCGCGCCGCCGACGACGAGGTTGCCCTCGCCGTCCTCGACGTAGACGTCATCGGCGAACCCGCCCTCGGCGTGTGGGTGTTCGGGGTCGTCGAGGCGTTCGGGCGTCGACGGCGCCTCGGGCAGGTCCCCGCCGTACTCGCCGAGGGGGTCGGCGATGGTGATGCCGTGGCGCTCGAAGAAGTCGCTGTAGCGGTCGTAGTGGGCCTGTAGTTCGTCGGCCGGGAACTCCATCATCTCGGTCCAGCCGTGGTTGTAGAACTCGAAGTTGCCCTGGATATGCGTGATTTCGCGGGCCTCGGCCTCGGAGTAGCCCGCGTCGAGGGCGTCCACGTAGGTGTCGAAGGTACGGTCGAAGAAGGCCTCGAGGTGGGCTTCCCGCTCTTCCCGATGGCCCTCGGCGGCTTTCTCGCCGAAGACATCGACGTGTAGGTCGACGAGTTTCTCGCGCACCATGTCGCCGACGACGGGCATCGTGAGCGCCTGTTTGGCGGCGAAGTGTCGGACGTTCTGGCGGAGTTTCATCGGCGTGGGTTGGGGTCGTTGGGCCTTCAACCCAGCGGCTCTCCGACTCCGATTGAGGCGAATTTCGCGGATAGCAATCGACATTAACCCGTCCCCCCAAACGTCGGCGTATGACCAAGTCGTATGTAATCATCGGCGACGGGATCGCCGGGAGCTCCGCCGCCGAGACGTTGCGCGACGAGTCGCCGGACGCCGAGATCACCGTCATCACGGACGAGGGGGAAGCGCTCTATAACCGCATCCTCATCAAGGAGTTTGCCAAGGGGAAACTCCCCGAGATGCCGGTGTCCATCCACGAGCCGTCGTGGTACGAGGACCGTGACATCGATCTGCGACTCAACACGCTGATTACGGATATCGACCCCGACGCCCACCGCCTCCGGACCCACGAGGGCGACACCATCGACTACGACAACCTCCTCATCGCCACGGGCGGGACGCCGACACAGCTGCCGGTCGACAACAGCGACGCCGACGGCATCCACCACTTCTGGACGTTTCAGGACGCCCGAGCGATCCGCGAACACGCCGAAGAGGCGGAGACGGGAATCGTCGTCGGCGCGGGCCTGCTGGGCATCGACCTCGCGGCCATCTGTGGCGAGCAGGACGTTGACGCCCACTACCTGATGCGTGGCGACTGCTGGTGGCGCTACGCGCTCTCGACGGAGGGCGCCGAAATCCTCCACGACGCCATGCGCGAACGCGGCGTCGAACCCGTCTTCCAGAGTGGCGTCGACCACTTCGAAACCGACGACGGCGGCCACGTCACTGCGGCCGTCGACCCCAACGGCGACCGCTACGACGGCGACTTCGTCGGCATCGCCATCGGCCTGACGTACAACACCGAGTTCCTCCAGGGGACGGGCGTCGAACGCGACGGCGGCATCTTCGTCGACGAGTACATGCGGACGAACGTCGACGACATCTACGCGGCGGGCGACATCACCCGCTACTACGACACCATCATCGGCGAACGGACCCAGAACGGGTCGTGGGACAGCGCCAAGGCCCAGGGCACCATCGCGGCGAAGAACATGCTCGAAGACGAGTCCGAGGCCTTCCGCTTCGTCTCCTCGTACTCCATCACCCACTTCGACTTCCCCTTCCTCTCCTTTGGCCACCCGACCCTCGGCGACGACGAATGCGAACGCAAGTACTCGGACACCGAGTGGCGGCGGCTGGCGTTCAAGGACGGCAAAATCGTCGGTGGCGTCCTCATCGGCGATCTGTCGCCCCAGAGCGCCTACAAGCAACTGATGGAACAGGAACGCGTCGTCGCGGATCAGAAGGACGTGCTCCTCGAGAAATCCGTCGACCTCGACGAACTCGCGCCGACCCAGGAACAGTAAGGACCGCCCGTCGTTTTTTCCGCTTTGCTCGCCGCGCAGGTACGTCTCTCCGCGTTTCGCTGCTGCCCGCTGCGTGCGGACATGATCCGCTCCCGAACTGTCCAGTGAATTTATATAATCTGTCCGGAATGCGTACGTAGTGTGGCACCGCTACACACGGAGGCGTGCGACGATGCAATGTAACCGAACGCGGACGGACAGTGAGACGGCACTCGGGGCACGAGGGATCGCGAGTCGGGAGGCACGGCGATGATCGTCGGTGTCCCCGGCGAGACGGCGGCAGACGAGACGCGGGTCTCGCTCACGCCGCCAGTCACGGAACGACTCGTCGACGACGGACTCGACGTCTGTGTCGCCAGCGGCGCGGGCGAGGGATCGGACTGGGCCGACGCGGCGTACCGCGAGGCCGGGTGCGAGGTGGTCACGGACCGGGACGAGGTGTTCGAACGCGCCGATGTCGTCTGCCAGGTTCGGGGCCTGGCGGCGAACGCCGACGAACCGATGGATCCGTACCGGGAGGGACAGGTCGTCGTCGGCACCCTCGGTCCCTACGACCTCGACGACGAGACGTACGACGAACTCGCCGATCGGCGAGTCAGCGCGTTCGCGCTCGAGTTCATGCCGCGCATCAGCCGCGCACAGAGCATGGACGTGCTGTCGTCGATGGCCAGCGTCGGCGGCTACAAGGCGACGCTGGTCGCGGCGGAACGGCTCCCCAAACTGTTCCCGCTCGAAATGACCGCCGCCGGCACGGTTCAGCCGGCGGAGGTGTTCGTCATCGGGGCGGGCGTCGCGGGACTCAAGGCGATTTCGACCGCCGAGCGCCTCGGCGCGTCGGTGCGGGGCTACGACATCCGTCTGGAAGTCAAACAGGAGGTGGAGAGCCTCGGCGCGGATTTCGTCGAACTCGACCTGGAGACCGAAGGGTCGGGCGACGACGAGGGGTACGCCAGGGAGATGGACGAGGAGTTCTACCGCCAGCAGCGCAAGGAGTTGGGGCGGGTCGTCCCGGAGTCGGACGTCGTCATCACGACGGCGGCCATCCCGGGCGCGCCCGCGCCCGAACTCGTCAGCGAGGAGATGATCGCCGAGATGGACGACGGATCGGTCATCGTCGACCTGGCGGCTGCGGACGGCGGCAACTGCGACCCGACGGTGGCCGACGAAACCGTCGAGTTCGAGGGCGTCACCGTCTTCGGCCCGACGAACCTCCCGGCGACCGTCCCCGGCACGGCGAGCCAACTGTTCGCCAACAACCTGCGCAACTTCCTGACGCATCTGCTCGACGACGGCGAACTCGTCATCGACACGGACGACGAGATCATCGATTCGACCCTACTCACACACGATGGCACGATACGACGACCCCACGAGGACAGTGACGACGGCAACGAGACCGACGACGGAGGCGAGACCGATGCGGAGTGATCGCCGATGACGTTCGTCCAGAACCTGACGCTGTTCGTGCTCTCGGCGTTCGTCGGCTACGAGATCATCACGAAGATCCCGACGAACCTCCACACGCCGCTGATGTCGGGGGCGAACGCCATCTCCGGGATCACGCTCCTCGGGTCGGTCGTCGTCGCCGGTTCCGGATCGACGACGCTCGCGACGGCGCTCGGCTTCCTGGCGGTCGTCATGGCCACCATCAACGTCGTCGGCGGCTATCTCGTGAGCCACTTCATGCTCGACCAGTTCAGTCAGCGGGGGCGCTAAGATGGCCGGCGTCCTCGGGGGGCTCCCGGACTCGGTGCTGCAGTTCGCCTACCTCGTCGCCGGGGTGTTGTTCATCCAGGGCCTGCGCGATATGACCCATCCGCGGACCGCGACCCGCGGGAACCAGATCTCGTCGCTGGGGATGGCGCTCGCCGTCGTCAGCACCATTCTCTGGTTCGAAATCCTGTCGCCGCTGGTTCTCGGCGCGGCGCTGCTCGTCGGCGGCGCCATCGGCGTCTGGCTGGCAGTAACGGTGGAGACGACCGAGATGCCACAGCTCGTCGGGCTGTTCAACGGCTTCGGGGGCGGCGCCTCCGCGCTCGTCGCCGGGGCGGAGCTGGTCGACATCAGCGCGACAGGGGGCGGTCTCCCGCTCGGTCTGACGACGACGGCGGCCCTCGCGGGCCTCATCGGCTCGGTGACGTTCTGGGGCAGCCTCGTCGCCGCCGGCAAGCTTCACGGACTGGTCGGCGGCTCGCCCGTGAGCCGCAACGTCGGCCACGGGATCAAGGTCGTCTGCCTGCTGGCGGCGCTCGCGGGTGGCGCCGCACTCGTTGCGCAGCCGGCCGCAATCAGCGAGTCGGGCCTCGCGTCGGTGGTGCCGTCCTACTGGTTCCTGGTCGCGGCCGCGTCGATACTCGGGGTGTTTCTGGTCGTCCCCATCGGTGGGGCGGATATGCCGGTCGTCATCGCCCTGCTCAACTCCTACTCGGGGTTGGCGGCGGCGACGACGGGGTTCGTGCTGAACAACACCGTCCTCATCATCGCCGGGACGCTGGTCGGCGCCTCGGGACTGATCCTGACGATCATCATGTGCGAGTCGATGAATCGGTCGCTGGTCAACGTGCTCTTCGGCGGCCTCGGCGAGGACAGCGACACCGAGGACATGCCCGACATCTACGAAGGCAATATCACGGAAACCTCGCCCGAAGAGGTCGAGATGCTGCTGGACGTGGCCCAGCGCGTGGTCATCGTCCCCGGGTACGGGATGGCGGTGGCCCAGGCCCAGCACGCGGTGGCCGAACTGGCCGAACTGCTCGAAGCGGACGGCGTCGACGTCGAGTTCGGCATTCATCCCGTGGCCGGCCGAATGCCGGGGCACATGAACGCCCTGCTGGCCGAGGCCGACGTACCATACGAGAAGATGCGGGAACTGGAGGACGTGAACCCCACGTTCTCACAGACCGACGTGGTGATCGTGACGGGCGCCAACGATGTGGTCAACCCGATGGCGAACACCGACGACTCCAGCCCCATCGCGGGGATGCCGGTTCTCAACGTCGGCGATGCCCGCACCGTCGTCGTCAATAAGCGAAGCCTCAGCCCCGGTTTCTCCGGGATCCCCAACCCGCTGTTCGCCCAGGACAACACGAACATGCTCTTCGGTGACGCCAAGGAGTCGATGCAGGAACTGGTGAACGCCTACAAGGAGAACCGCTGAGACGTACTGCCGTGTTTTTTCGGCAGTTGCTGCCGGAGCCGACCGACGACAGTCCGTCTGAGACGGGTCCCTCGCTGGACGAAACGTTTATGATCGTTAGTGTTGTATGTTATCGCATGACACGGGCTATCGACTCGGAGAAGAGCGTCCGCCGGACGGAGACGGTGCCCGAAACCGCCCGAGTGCGCGATTTCGACGAACTCGACGACGCGGCCCAGGAGTTTTTCGTCGGCGTCGCCGAGGGCGTGTCGCCGCGCGATCCGGCGACGCTTCCGGGGCTCAGCGAGGGCGACATCGTCGTGTTCACGGACTACTACCACATCCAGTAGCGTCGTGGCCCGGTCGTATCGAAGCCGTTTTGCCCGCCGACGGCGGTATGTCGAGTATGGAAAGCGGCGGGACGATGACGCTCGCGTTCGAACTCGAGGCACTCAAGGCGCTCGCCGACCCGAACGCGGTGTTCGACGACGCCCGACAGTGGACCGAGTACGTGGGCGTCCTCAGCGACCAACCGACGTACGTCGTCACTAACTTCACGCGCAAGCGACGCCTCCGGCAGGACTTCTTCTCGGGGCCGCGTGGCGTGCGCGAGAGCCTCGACAACGTGGCCGACCAGTTCGACACCGACCGCCACGTCTTCATCGGGACGACCGAGGAGGATCGGGAAGTCGCCGAGGAGATGAGCTGGGAGTATCTTTCCATCGAGGAGGCGGCGGAGTTCGCGGCGTGGGATCTGGGCGACGAGACGGCGGACGACCCCTTCGAGGCGGAGACGCGCGACGACTGGCCATAGCCGGACCGAAAGCCATAATCGCAGCGCGTCCGTGCAGATAGGCGATGAGTCACCAGTTGCCTGACGTACAGGCAAGCCAGCCCGACGTGACCGTCGGGCTCAGTCAGGTCGGAGTCACCGGGGTCGAGAAACTCCTCAAACTCGACCGGAACGGGAAGCGACCGATCGTTCTGATGGCGGAGTTCGAAGTGTTCGTCGACCTGCCCAGCGGGCGGAAGGGCATCGACATGAGCCGAAACATGCAGGTGATCGACGAGACGCTGGAGACGGCCGTTTCCGAACCCTCCTACCGGGTCGAGGAGGTCTGTGGCGACGTGGCCGAACGACTGCTCGAGAAACACGACTACACCTCCACGGCGGAGGTGCGGATGGAAGCCGACTACGTGACCCGAGAGGAGACGCCGGCCTCGGGGCTCGCGACACAGAACACCGCGACTATCATCGCGGGTGCGGTCGCCACCGAGGAGGGAACGAAAGAGGAGATCGGCGCCCGCGTCACCGGCATGACCGTCTGTCCGTGTTCGCAGGGCATGTCCGAATCCCGGGCCCGCGAGACGCTCGACAGCCTTGGTGTCGACGAGGAGACGGTCGACGCCTTCCTCGACGAAGTGCCCCAGCCGGGTCACTCCCAGCGTGGCCACGCCACGCTCACGCTCACGAGCGAGGGCGCGTCCGACATCGACCTCCGGGACATCATCGACGTCGCCCGCGACGCCATGAGCGCGCGCATCTACAATCTCGCGAAGCGGCCGGACGAGGACCACATGACCTACCACGCCCACGCGAACGCCAAGTTCGTCGAGGACTGCGTGCGGTCGCTGGCCGAGTCCGTCGTCGAGGAGTTCGACCACCTCGACGACGAGACGGTCGTCCACATGAAGCAGTCGAACGACGAATCCATCCACCAGCACAACGCCCACGCGGAGCGGGAACTCACCCTGCAGGCACTGCGCGAAGAAGTCGGCGCCCAGTCTTAGAGACGCTCTGGCGGCGTCGACGCCGTCCACTGTTCGTCGAAGACGGTCCGTACATCGTCGGCGAAGGCGGCGTCCTTGAAATCGATCATGGCGAACGCCTCGCCGGAGTCGAGCGGGTTCGGCACCTCGATACACACTTCCTCGCCGTCGATGAGCGTGAAGGTGCCGTCGATGGCCGTCGACGTGCGGATCTCGTAGTTCTCGTCGTCGCCGAGGCGGTCGGCGTACGCCGCGCGAAGGTCGTCCGACACGGTGTCGACGAGGCCAGGGTGGATGAGGATCGACACCGACACGCCCCGTGAGAGCGCCGCTTCGAAGGCCTCCAGAACGCGCTGGCCCACCGCACCGATGTCGACCTGTGCGGACGGGAGGCCGGCGACGTGATGGATCCGCTCGTCGGCCGCCGCGACGCGTTCGATGAGCAGGTCGACCGTCTCGTCCGGGCCGACAGCCGCGGTCCAGAACTGCCCCTCGATGGGTCCCGCGGCGTCGAGTTCGTCGCTCAACTCGTCGGCAACCGCCTCGTACCGTTCGGCCTGCTGTTCGAGTTCCCGCTTTCGGGCCTCCACGAGCCGTTCCAGCGCGGTGTCGGGTTCGACCGCGATGTACTTCTTCGGGCGACTGGCCGCCTGACTCCGCACCAGACCGTTCCCCTCCAGTCCGTTCAACACGTCGTATATCCGCCCCATCGGTACGTCACTCCCGGACGACAACTCCTTGGCGGTTGCCGGTCCGGTATCGAGGAGTCCACGGTACGCCCGAGATTCATACTCCGAGAGGCCGAGATCGCGCAACGTCGCCATGTCCGGACCTGGACACCGACGCACAAAAACGGAGCGGTCGTTTATTCGGCGAGTTCGGCGACGCGATCCGCGAGTTCCGCCGGCGTCGACGCCGTCCGCGACCGATCCCCGATCCGGACGACGGCAGTTCCGGGGTCCGGATCGGCGGCCGCCGGGCGAACGACTTTCTCGTGGTCGGCGACGCGGAGGGCGGCGCGGTGGAGGTCGGTCCCGGCGTCGGTCGCCACGTCGATCACCAGCGGGTCGCCACAGAGACGGGCGGCCACGGCGCCGTAGCCCGCGACCTGCACGCCGAATCGGTCCCACGCCCCGGCGAAGGCGCCGATGGCGTCGTGTGCGACCGCGCGATAGCGACTCTCGTCCGTCAGGACGGCCAGGTCGAGCAGGGCGTCCGCGATCTCGACGTTGCCATCGAGCGGATAGAGCGGGCGGTCGAGTAGTCCCGTTCCCTCGGTCGGTCCATCGCGGAACGCACCGCCATCGGACAGCGTCTCGATCGTCCGATCGGCGACGCGGCGGGCGTCGTCGAGGGCGTCGTCGTCGCCAAGGACCTGGACGGCGCGGACGCCGGCCGCGACGGTGCGGGCCTGGTCGGCCAGAAGCAGCGTCGGGGCATCGTCGGCCGCGTGGTGGCGGACGGTGCCGTCGTCGTCGATCAACGTCGACTGCAGGGTCGCGAACGCTCGCTGTGCGTACTCCCGGGGCCGCTCGGCGTCGGTGTAGGCCGCGAGAACGAGCAGCGCGTCGACCGCGAGGGCGTTCGCCCCGGCAAAGGCCGTCAGATCGGTCCGTGGGCCGATGTCCCCGTCGGCGCCGTCGCCCGGTCCCTGGCTGCCGCCGAACGCCGACCCGTTCCAGAGATCGTCGACGAGATACGCGACGGTCCGGTCGGCTGGCCGGCGGTACGCCTCCTCGCCCGTGTAGCAGTAGGCGTTGGCGAACGCCCGGACCAGCGCCGCGTTGTCCGCGAGGAGTTTCGCCCGGTCCGGATCGCTCCAGTCCCGCGAGCGGGCGTAGCGGTAGAAGCCGCCGTCGTCCTCGTCGAACAGCCCTCGCGTGATGGCGTCGAGGGTCTGGCGGGCCTTGGCGCGGTCGCGTTTCAGCGCGAACTCGACCGTTCGCGGCAGGGGGAACTTCGGCGCGTCGCCCCAGCCGCCGAACTTCGCGTCGAAGGCGGTGTCGATCTGTCCCGCGATGTGTTCCTCGATGCGGTCGATGACCGGGCCGTCGGGCGGGTGATCGCCGGCGAGCGACCGGGGCACGCGGCCCGCCTCGACGCCGCTTGCGTCCCAGCGCTCGCGCACTCGGTCGATCACCTGTCGCATGCCGTCGGGGCCGAGAAAGCCCGCGCCGGCGATTCGCTCGCCGTCGGGCGTGCAGAACACGGTCGACGGAAAGCCACCGACGTTGTACCGCTCGCGGACGCGGGGATGCCGGTCCACGTCGACCCGGACCGGGACGAACCCGTCGTTCAAGTTCGCCGCGATCCGTGGCTCGCCGTACGTTCGGGCGTCCATCTCGTGACAGTCTCCACACCAGGTCGCCGTCAGCGCGAGCAACACGGGGGCGCCCCGCTCGCGGGCCTCGGCGAACGCCTCGTCGCCCCACGGTCGCCACTCGACGCGCGTCCCATCAGTCATACCCCCTTTCCGCGGTGGGCGGGCCTAAGGGCTTCGTCGTCGCCGTGCGGAACCGGTCGGTGGCTCCCCGCCGCTCGACGCCACGCGCGGGTCAAAAGGGCTATGCGTCGCCACGAGAGAGATGGGGTATGCGCCTGCGCTGGGTGTTCGCACTCCTGTTGCTCATCCCGCTCGCCGACGCGCTCTTGCTGGTCTTCGTCGCCGACGCCGTCGGCGCACCGGTCACCGTCGCGCTCGTCGTCCTCACCGGACTCATCGGCATGTTGCTGGTGCGCGCCGAGGGGCGACACACGATCCAGAGCCTCCAGCGGCGTCTCGCGACCGGCGAGGTGCCGACGAAGGAGCTCATGGACGGCGGCCTGCTCATCGCGGCCGGCGCCTTCCTGCTCACACCGGGGCTCGTCACCGACGCCATCGGGTTCCTCCTCGGCATCCCGCTGACGCGGGCACCGATCCGGGCCGTGCTCAGTCGGTTCGTCGTCGGCCCATACATCGACGCCAAAAGCGATGGCTTCGTCACCGGCCGCGTCTACACCGGCGGATTCCCCAACGAGGACACTGACGACGACGTGTACGACGTCGACGGCGGGTCCTATCGCGTCGATGATGAGTAACGGGCCGAACGGAAACGCTTAAACAACCGACCACGCAAGCATTTGATGCGCTCACCTGGGCCAATAGCTCAGTCAGGTTGAGCGCTCGGCTGATAACCGGGAGGTCCACGGTTCAAATCCGTGTTGGCCCATCCACAGCGCTCACGGTTTCTTGCCGTGGCGCATTAGGGGCTGAGAACTCCCCAGCCACCTAACTTCGTTCGGAAGTATCCTGAATAGAGGCGAGTGTCGCGGTTGAATTGAACTTATTATGTCGAAAAGAGGGGCGATGAGATATCGTTTGCCCATATCTTTATTATACCTCTCGAAATCCATCTCCTGACCGGGGTAAAACGATCATTCTTATCTCACCTAACCGTTCGTTAGTGCTAACCACCCTCCGTGGGATTTCGTTTATCACACTATCCTGAGAAATGCCGTATGGAAGGCGCTAACGGCCCAAGCAGCAGGAAGCGCTGCCAATCAAAATATGCCAGCCAACGACTCCTCGGGGAGTGGCGACACTAACCAACGCTTGACTCGCGTATGCAAGTTAGCTACGATTATCTCATGTATTGCCACCTCTGCCGCTTCGATAGCGACTGTGATTACCTCCTCTACTTCTCAAACAATCCTATTCATCTCTACGTCTGTTATCATGGTTGAGCTGCTCCATCTACTGAGCACACAAGTAACGTGGTAGAATGGACTCTGTTGTGATTTGTCGATGCCTACGGTGAGTAACTCGTTTCAAAACTGCCGGGACAAAAACACGATACAAGTACGGGGTATACGGCTTCGATGACTCCTTCCGGTGGATGAATCTTTATATCATGCTGAACAGAATCCGTATCCATGTCCGATGCGTCCCTCCGTGACCTTCATCAAGCAATTACAGCGATCCACGACGAGATTCGTCAAGAGGGAAGCGAATTCGACTTCCGATATTCGCTGGTAGATCACCTGTTTACCGACGCGCTGGATTGGTCTCGGACAGAAGGCGAGGGACACATCAACTTCGAGGACGACCGAAAAGACCTGCTGTTCTACGACGACAGCGAACCGCCATTCCCTGTCATCGTTTGCGAGACGAAACGCCCCTCCCACAACCTCGACCTCGATGACGTAGAACAGTTAGAGACGTACATGAACGGCGTCGGAAGCGCGAAATACGGAATTCTCACAAACGGACACGACCTCCGACTCTACGAGTACATCTCCGAAGACAGCACGATTAGCAGTATCGGCGGGTTCGACGTAGATACAGTAGCAACGGCTGACTTCGAGAACCTATCTACGGGACAGCAAAACGCCCTCAACCAACTCGAACACCTCCATCGCAGTCGGTACGTGGACTTCGATGACGCCGAGTACTTCCGTGAGACGCACCAAGAGGTGCCCGTTCAGTACCAACCGGGCACAGATGACGAAGGGTACGAACTATTCTTGGATGCTATCAAGGACTCGCTTGACGAACTTACCAGCGTTCTCAAAGAATTCTTCGAGGATTACCGGAACCGCGAGGATGACTCATATCCGAAGGAATTCTTAGAATCCACGTTCCCCGATTGGAAAGAGTGGCGAGAGTACACCGGACGGAGCGACAATGCGAAAGAGGTGTTCTGTCGAGAAACCGCATACATCATCCTGAATCGATCGCTGTTTGCCCGAATTGCCGAAGACAAGGAAATCGTAGACCATACTCGGCTCTCCTCTCGGGGGATGGCAGATGAACTGGAACGTGACAAAGCTCGCCCGTATCTCGACGCACTCGTGGATACCTACGACCGCATTGACGACCACTATCCCGACCTCTACGAACTCGGTATCTTCGACTGGTGGTGGGTCGCCAAGGACAAGCGTGGGCAGTTCTCGAAAACTGAGAGGCGAAAACAGCGTGATCTCGAGGACGATCTTAACTACTCGCTGAGGCAAGTCCTCAAGCGACTCAACCGTTTCAACTTCGAGTACGTCAATCGGGATATTCTCGGTCACGTCTACGAGGACTACCTTCCAAAGCAGGAACGCAAGGAACTGGGGGAGTACTACACCCCGCTCGAAGTCGTACAGTTCATGCTCGATTCGATAGACTACCGTCCAAATGAAGGAATCGGACGGAAGAAGGTTCTTGACCCGGCCTGCGGGAGTGGAACTTTCCTCACGGAAGTCACCGAGCGCCTTATCCAGCATTTTCTTCGGAAGTTCAACAAGACTAGCGTCCATGGATTGGATGCCGATGAAGCTCGCACTATTCTCGAACGAATAGAAGAGAACGTCTATGGTATTGACATCAATCCCTTCGCGGCACACATTACGCAAATCAATCTGCTGTTCCGGACTATCGACCTCTACGACAAAGTCACCGAGAAAGACCCGTACTACACGATGGATGGGTTTGAGGTTCACGTTGCGGACACGCTCACACCGACCCTCCGAGAGCAGAAGTCGGGGAGTTCCGATGCGAATACGATGCAGTCGGGTCTTGAACAATTCGCGGACTACAACGGTCGTGCGAAAGCCTTCATTGAAGACCGAAACGCCGTAGACCGAATTAAGGACGATGTGGAGTTTGACGTAGTGGTAGCAAACCCGCCATACGTCCGGATCCAAAACCTTAGCGGTATGAAGGAAACCTATTCTACCCACTATGCGAGCGCCATCAAAAATTTCGACATTTATGTTCCGTTCATTGAGCGAGGGGTTGATTGGCTAACCGATGACGGGAAGCTGGCGTACATCTGTCCCGATCGGTTGGTAATGGCAGATTACGCCAAGGAAATTCGAGACCAGCTGGTTGAAGAGCCGATCACCAACCTAATTGATTTCAAGGAAGCAGATATCTTCGATGTTCCAACTCCCTATCCGTGTATCTTCACCATTGACCGGGAGGGAACGGTAGAAGACAACTCTGTTCGGTGTGCCCGGTTTTCCGACAAGAACGACGATGTCTTGGAAGATATCCGGCATCTAGATAGGTGGAGAACACCTGAAAATGCAGAAGACTATGAGTTATTTGAATACTCACAATCCCAGTTAGCCAAAGACAACGAAGGTACTCCGGCGATCTGGAAGCCGATGCCGGCGGACGAAAGGGAAGTCTTCGATAAAATAGAACGAGCGGCAGATTTGCGTCTGAATGATGTGTCGAAGGACATCTTTGTCGGAATGCAAACAAGCGCTGACAGCGTCTACATCGGGACAGTCCGGGAAGCCGAGGAGGAGGGTATTGTAGAGTTCAAACCCGGCGGATCAGATGAATTCAGAAAAATCGAGAAAGGGATTCTTCGACGAGTGCTGAAAGGTGATGAGATTCATCGATGGAAGTTTGATTGGCAGAATCTCTGGGTGGTATTCCCCTACGAAATTCATGGCGAAGAAGCTGAATTGCTACCAAAGGAGACCCTTCGGGATGAATTCCCTCTGGCATGGAAGTTCTTCTCAGACCACGAAGATAGGCTCAAAGAGCGAGACGGAGGTAGTTGGCGAAATGTAGAGCAATGGTGGGCCTTCGGTCGGAAACAGAATATTGAGAAATTCGAATCCGACAAAATCATGCTCGGTGTCCTCCGTCAAGAACCGTCGTTCGTCCCAGATACCGATGGGACCTATTATTTCGTCGGGGGCGGCACAGCGGGTGGGTACGGTCTTCGTCTACGTGATGAGTATGCACCAGCAGCTTCCGATACGCTGTATTTCGGAGGACTTCTGAACTCGCGTGTTACCGAATTCTATCATAAGCATATCAGCTTTATTTTCAACAGCAAGTTCTACTCGTATGGGAAGACGTTCTTGGAACCGCTCCCCGTTGTTCTTCCGAAAGATGAGGAGCGGATTTCAACGCTTGCGAAGGACATTCGGAACACCATAGAGGCGATAACAGAACTGCAGGTGAAGATAGAAGACATTTTCAACTATCTACCATCCTACGAGCGAGAGTGGACTATCCTTAACCTCGCTAAATCTGTTGACCTCTCGGATGACGACTACCGTCAAGATCCAATTCGGACTAACGATAAGATGGAGGTGAACTCTGAGAGAATCTATCAGGTCGTGATGAAGCGTGGGCACACGATAAACTTCGGAGACGAACAGGTTCGAGACTTCGTATTCAAGCTCCTCAAAGCGCAGGACAAGCGTCTCGGTCGTCCCGAGGTTATGAATATGGCAGTGCCTACAAAAGAAGATGTTCTGGCTCTGATGACCGAATATGAATCCGATGAAGAGCGTATTGGAAGACTTGAGGAGGAAGCCGAAAACTTGCAGTCAGAGTTGGATGAAGCGGTCTTGCAGGATGTGTATGATCTTAACGAACAAGATGTCTCTGTCCTAAATGACTTCTTAGAAACGTGGTGAACGACGTAGGATGGAGATAGTCAATATCGTGGCAACAGGCGAGTTGAATTTTGACGAACTCGATATAGAACAACTCCATCACGATCTCGGAACGGATATTTGCCAATTAAAACCCGGTCAATTAGATTTACGCTTTGATTCTGAGACCCCACTTATAATGGTCTATCCGGCTGGAAGTTACACTATTCCGGGTGCAACCTCCTTCGACCAGCTATATCGTGTTCGTGAAAAATTCACGGACTATTTGTCTGAGGTTTCGAACGGCGCTCTCTCAGAACACTCCTTTTCGGTCAAATATATGGTGTTTATGTCTGATTTTGAGAGTCATATTGATTTACAGACTCTTGCAGTTGAACTTGGATTGGAGAATGTAGAGTATGAACCAGAACAGTTTCCCGGATTAATTTACCGAACTGAGGGATCTAACGGTGTGATCCTCATTTTTTCAAGCGGTAAGGTACTATTTACTGGATTTGAGAACGAAAGTGATGCGAAAGAGGAGGAATCACAACTGTTGGTGAAAAGTAAGACATTAGAAAGCTGATTGCTGCGTTACCCCCTGCTTGATTCTCACAATTATACACTATCTGCGCTCAGACTGATTCCTCATGATGCCGACGTGGCGCTCGCCCTTCTCTTTCTTCTTCAACGGAGTGCCCGTCTCGGGACGGCGGTAGAGTTCCAAGCGGACGAGATTCATCCAAATCAAGATCCGATCCGGCCGCAACTTTCTTGGTGTGTGACACCATACCATAATGTGAGGTGATGACGGAGTCTATCGTCCACACACAACCAGCGACATGCCGAATCGCACCCGAAGCAGCTTCCCGGTGATCCGTTTCCCGCGCCGCTCCGTTTCTCGCGTCAGAACTCCAAACCGTTAACCCCGTCCGCTCGAACCGACGTGACGATGGGCGTAGTCCTGACGAGTATCGTCGCCGACATACAGTACGACCTGCGGCGACTTCACGGTCTCTGGATGGCGCTTGCGTTCCCCAAACTCCGCGAGTCACACCCGGTCATGAACCGGTGGCAGCCCCAAACGACCGGCGAGCGACTGGCGTACCGCGCGTGGGCCATCCTCGGCGTTCTGGGGCTTCTCGTCGGCTATCCGCTGGCCGTGTTAGGTCTCCTGATCCGGTTCCACGTCCGGCGTGTCGACCGCACGACGACGCGACTCGGTGCGCTTGGCACCGTCCTCCTGGCCATCGTCGCCTGGGGGGCGCTGACGGTACTCGCGCGGGTCCGATTCTCGCCGGAGGGCTTTCTCGCCGTCGCCGCCGCGGGATCGGTTGCGGTTCTCGCGACGGTGCTCGCCCTCCTCTTCGGACGGATCGGCGGGCGCGGCACTACCGTCTTCGTCGCCTACCCGTTCGCCGTCATCGCCGTGTTCCTCCCGCCGGTGGTCGCCGCGCTCTACTCACCGACGCTCGCGAGCGTCGTCTTCCCCCGGAGCGAGACGCTCGCAGTCTGGTTGCTGGATTCGATCCTCGCCTACGGCGGGCTGAACACCCTGTTGCGGCAGCGGTTCGAACTCGTCGGCTTCGCGTACGTCGCCATGTGGGGTGGGCTGGCCGTGCCGGTGGGGTGGGGGTTCGGCATTCTCGTAACGCTCGCCAACCTCGTGCGGCCGTCGGCCGACGATGCCGAGGCGGACGGCGATTCGGGATAGACACCTCCAAAAGGACGGAGCGACTGGCTCGGATGTGGTCGTCATCGTGACCTGTGAGGAGTGTGGCCGTGGCTACTCACACACGCAGTTTCTCGGCGAACGGGATCAGTACGGTGCGCGGCCGGTCCAGTGTCCGAACTGCTATGCCTACCTCGGACGGACCGAACAGGAGTCCTGAGCGTCGGCGTCGCCGCTCCGACGGGACAGTTACGCCTCGGGTGTCTCGACACCGAGTTCCGCCAGTAACGTTCGCGCAGCCGCGGACGACGACGCCGGCCCGCGGGCAGTGATGAGGTCGCCGTCAACCGTGACCGACACGTCGGCGCCGAGTTCGGCGTCCCAGTTGGCGCCCGCAGCAATCACCTCGTCTTCGACCCAGTACGGCAGTTTTCGTCCGTCTGGCATCAGATCCTGCTCGTCGACGATCCCTTCTTCCCAGGCGTTCGGGAACCCCGTGACGCTCCGACCGGCGACGAGGAAGCCGCCGTCCGAATCGCGGGTGAACGCCAGGATGCCGACGGCGTGACAGACGACGAGCGCCTTCGTGTCCTCGCGCTCGACGGCGTCGCGGAGGAGCGCCCGCGCGTGACGGTCCTGGTTGATGTCCCACTCGGTCCCGTGGCCGCCCGGGAACACGACCGCGTCGTGGTCGGCGGCGTCGACCTCGGTCAGTAGCTCGGGGTCGGCGAGTCGCGGATCGGTCTCGTGGACCTCCTCGACCTGGGTGGCGAGTTCCTCGCCGACGTTCGCCGGATCGATCGACCGCTCGTCGATGACTGGTTTCCCGCCCGTGGGCGTCGCGACGGTGACGTCCACGTCGACCGCATCGAGCGTCGTGAGCGGCTCGATACACTCCTCTCCCCAGTACCCTTCCTCGCTGACGACGAACAGTGCGGATGGCATGCACCACGTTACGGGAGGGAGAAGTAAAGGGGTTCCTGACGCGTGTGGGGTAGTGGGTGTGGGAACAGTAGCGGGAGGTAGATTTGAACTACCGATCTCCGGGTTATGAGCCCGGCGGAATCTCCTGGCTATCCCATCCCGCTACCAGCCACTATTCGGGAGACGGCGTTAAGGGTTTTGACATCGGGACGCCGGGTCAGTCGTCGGGAGTCGCCGCGCGCTCGACGAACCGTTCGGGCAGGTCGTCTACGTCGCCGACCTGCACCGCCCAGAGGTCGGCGTAGAGACCGTCCATCGCGAGCAGTTCCTCGTGGGTCCCCTGTTCGACGAGCTGACCGTCGTCGAGGACGAGGATGGTGTCGGCGTCGCGGACGGTCGAAAGCCGATGGGCGATGGCGAAGGTGGTGCGGTCGGCGGTTAGCTCCGCGAGTTGCTGCCGGATGACCGTCTCCGTCTCGTTGTCGACGTGGCTGGTCGCCTCGTCGAGGACGAACAGTTCCGGATCGGTCAGCAGCGCGCGGGCGATGGCGACGCGTTGGCGCTGGCCGCCCGAGAGCTTCACGCCGCGTTCGCCGACGACCGTCTCGTAGCCGTCGGGGAGGTCACGGATGAACTCGTGGGCGCCCGCGCGGCGTGCCGCCGCGACGACCGCGTCTCTGTCGGCGTCCTCGCGGCCGTATCTGACGTTTTCTTCGACGGTGCCCTGGAACAGGTACGGCTCCTGACTCACGTACCCGATGGCGTCGCGGAGACTGGTGCGCGTCAGGTCGCGCACGTCGTGTCCGTCGACTGCGACACGCCCCGAGTCGACGTCGTAGAACCGGAGGAGGAGTTTCAGGAGCGTCGTCTTCCCGGCTCCCGTGGGACCGACGACGCCGACGAACTCGCCCGGCTCGGCGGTGAAACTCACGCCGTCGAGCACGGAATCGTCCTCGTCGGGGTAGCGAAAGCTGACGTTTCGGTACGTGACCCGTCCCTCGGGGTCGACGAGGTCAATCGCATCCTCGGCTTCCGGCAGTCGCGCGCGGCGGTCCTGCACGCTGACGATGCGGGCCGCGGCGGCGCGGGCGTACTGGTAGTCGTTGAGCACCTCGCCGAAGCGCCGCATCGGATACCGGAAGCGCCGACTGTAGAGGAGGAAGGTGACCAGCACGCCCGCCGAAAGCGGGAGCGTGAAGACCGAGGGTGGGCCAAAGAGGACCCACCAGCCACCGAGCAGGAACGTCGCCGCATACCCCGTCGCGGTGAGAACGCGAAGCGTCGGGAAAAAGGCGATGCGGGTAGCGATGGCCTCCCACTGTCGGTCGAGATAGCCGCGTGACGCCCGTGCGACGCGGTCGTTCTCGAAGTCCTCGTTCGTGTACGCTTTCACCGTCTCGATGCCGCCGAGGTTGTTCTCCAGACGCGCGTTGAGCGTTCCGACCTGCTCGCGGACCTCGCCGTATTTGGGTTGGATGCGCCGGACGAACGCCACCGAAACGGCGGTGAGCGCGGGAACGACCAGCAGCGCCACGATAGCGAGTTGCCAGTTCAGCCACAGCATGATGGCGCCGATGACGACGACGCGAGTGCCGATTCGCATCGCGTTGTGGAGACTGGTCGTCAGGAACTCCTCGAGCTGGTTGGTGTCGTTGTTGAGGACGCTCATCACTTCGCCCGTCTGTGTCCCCTCAAAGAAGTCGAGTTCGAGGTTCTGAATCGTCCGGTAGGTGGCCGTCCGCACCTCGTGTTGGAGATGCTGGGCGAAGTGGTTCCACGCCCAACTGTTGACCCAGGCGAGGGCTGCAGAGACGAGATAGAGACCGAAGACGAGGCCGGTGAGCAGGACGAACTGTGAGCGAACGTCGGACGGCAGCCACGCCGTCGGAATCAGCGGCAGCGAGAACGGCCGCTCGTTCATGAAGAACACGTCGATGGCGACGCCGAGGAGATAGGAGGGAAGCAGTTCGAGGCCGATAGAGAGGGCGCTGGCGACGCCACCGAGGACGAACACGGGGAGGTGCGTGCGTCCGTGTGTCACCAGCACCCGGCGGAGGGGTGCTCCGTCGCCGTCGCCATGTGCCACGTCCAGAACGTCTTCGTCGCGCACGCATCGACGAACGGAACGGGTGACCAAAACGTCTCGGTCCGGCTCCGCCGAACATTTAATGCGGAGTCGCGAGACAAGGAGCGTATGGTCGAAGCGTTCGTCAGACTGCAGTGTCCCGAATGTGGCAAAGACTGGGAAGAGACCCCGACCGACCTTCCCGGTCACCGGAAGAACTTCAGTTGTCCCTCCTGTCACGCGACACGACGGCTCGCGGAGTTCATGCGGACCGAACGCGACCTAGAACTGGTCCAGCAGTTCGAGTGAGACTGTCGGCTGGCCGTCGATGCGAACCGAAACCGCTCCTGCAACCGATCCAACCGACGGTTCGCGTTATCGCCGGCAGCGTCCCGGCGCTGTGACTGCCTGAACGGAAGAGACATCACTGCCGCAAGTGTGACGAACGCCGTTCTCGGCGGTGCTACTGCGGCCGCGGGGTACTGAGGTTCTGCAGGACGCCGTCGCACTCCGGGCAGCCCGTCGGCGTATCCGCGGTACAGAGCCGGTGACCACACGCCGTGCATTCGTACAACTTTTCGTCCGGATCACACGGGGCAGGGTCCGTGACGGTCGGCATGATGCCACCGTCTTGGCACCGATACGTGTTAACTCTTGTCTACCATTCTGGCCGGTCACCAGTACGACGGCGCCGACCCGGCTGGCCGCCCCTGTTTTTGGTGCTGGCCCGTGAACGCCGACACGTGTTCGATACACTCCTCTTCCCGACTGACGGAAGCGAGGGGGCGACGGCCGTCTTCGATCACGTCCTCGATATGGCAGCCGCGACCGGGGCGACGGTCCACGTCATCAACGTCGCGGACACGACCCGGGACAGCGTCACGCAGATCCGTGGCGAAGTGGTGGACACCCTCGAACAGGAGGGACGACGGATCGCCCAGGAGGCGGCCGACCGCGCCGCCGACCGCGGGGTCGAGACCGTCACCGATGTCCTCCAGGGCGAACCGCACCGCACTATCGTCGACTACGCCGAGAGCCGAGACGTCGACCTCGTGGTCATGCCGACCCACGGGCGGCGCGGACTCGAACGCGTCCTCCTCGGCAGCACGACCGAACGCGTCGTCAGACGATCCGAAGCGCCCGTACTCACGATCCGCCCCGACGACGCGACCGTCCGCTACCCGTATCGGAACGTGCTCGTGCCGACCGACGGGAGCGACTGCGCGGCGGATGCGCTCTCCCTGGCGCTCGATATCGTGACGAAGGAGGACGCGACATCGCTCCACATCCTCTCCGTCGTCGACGTGACGACCCTCGGCGTCGACGTTCGCGCCGACGTACTGGCGGACACGCTCGAAGAAGACGCGACCGAAATCGTCGAGGAAGCGGCGTCGACGGCGGCCGACGCTGGCGTCGACGCGACGACCGATGTCGAGTTCGGAACGTCGGTCGCTCGCACCGTCCGGTCGTACGTCGACGACCACGACATCGACCTCGTGGTGACCGGTACCCACGGCCGCACTGGCCTGGACCGGTACGTCCTCGGCAGCGTGGCGGATCGGCTCATCCGTACGTCGCCGGTCCCCGTCCTGACCGTGCGTTCGGCGGCGGAGTCCTGACAGGCGTAGCTTCAATACCCCCGCCGAACAACGCGACCCAACGTGCCGCTACGCGACCTCACTGAGGATGTGCCACTGTGATCATCGACACCTTCACGCAACTGTTCGGGACCGATCCCATCATCCATGGCCTGGTGGGCGGCGTTGTCATCGCGGTGCTCAACCTCTTCGGGGCGGCGCTGGTGTTCGTCTGGCGTGACCCCTCCGAACGAGCGATGGACGGCGCGCTCGGCTTCGCTGCGGGCGTGATGCTGGCGGCGAGCTTTACCAGTCTGATCGTGCCCGGCATCGAGACGTACTCCGGGGGGAATCCGATTCCCGTCCTAGTGGGCGTGGCCCTCGGCGCGCTCTTTCTCGACCGGTCCGACGTGTTGGTGCCACACGCTCACTATCTCGTCACTGGACGGCAGCGGAGCGACGCCGCCAGTCGGGACGGCGCCCTCCCCATCGAGAACGACCGGTTGGCGGGGGTCGTTCTGTTCGTCCTCGCGATCACCATCCACAACATCCCGGAGGGGCTCGCCGTCGGCGTCGGATTCGGGAGCGGCGACCTCGAAACCGCGATACCGCTGATGCTCGCCATCGGGATCCAGAACATCCCGGAGGGATTCGCCGTGTCGGTGGCGGCGGTCAACGCCGGTCTGAGCCGACGCTTCTACGCGGTGATCGCTGGCATCCGCTCCGGCGTGGTCGAGATTCCGATAGCGATTCTGGGCGCGTACGCTGTCCAGTCGATGACGGCGCTGTTGCCCTACGCGATGGGCTTTGCGGCCGGGGCCATGCTCTTCGTCATCAGCGACGAAATCGTTCCGGAGACCCACGCCAGAGGCTACGAGCGCATCGCGACCCTCGGGACGATCCTCGGGGTCATCGTGATGCTCTATCTCGATATCGCGCTCGGCTGATCGGCCGTCATTTTCATCGCGCTGGAAAGAGGGAGGTTCATATATCGTCGGCCCTCCTATCGTGTCAGTGATGAACGGGGGAACGGAGCTGACGTTTCACTGCCCGGAGTGCGAGGAGCGCATGGCGGTGAATCCGCCGATGCGGGAGGCGCTCCTCGAGCACGGCTGTGTCGTCTGTGGAACGTCGCTCTCGCCGGCCGCGTTCTCCCCCGACACTGCGGATGACAGTGACTGATAGGGGTATCGGAGCGTCTCGCCGGGATGGCCCGCCGAGACACCGTGTCACCGACCCGTCCGACTCGCGCCGCGAGGTGCATAAATATAAACGGCCCCCTCCCTTTTCTCGGCCCGACAACACGCATGACCGTGGAGCAAGAGACCGTGATGACGGGGGACGAAACCGACGCCCTGCTGGAGCGACGTGAGACGGGCGTCCTCGCCCTCGCTCGGTCGGACGATCCGTACGCGATTCCGATTTCGTACGGCTACGACGCCGAGAGCTGTCAGTTCTGTATGCGACTCGTCTCGACACCCGACGCCGAGAAGCGTCGCTTTCTCTCCGACTCGCCGCGCGTTCGATTCGTCGTCTACGAGGAAGGCGAAGCGACCTATCGGAGTGCCATCGCCAAGGGGCGGCTAGAAGCCGTCCCAAAGGACGAACTCACGCCCGACCACATCGAGCGGTACGGCGCCGCAAAGCGCCCGCTGTTCGAAATCTGGTCCGAGCCGAAAGCGGACCTAGACATCGACCTGTACGAGCTCGATCCGGACGAACTGACCGGGCGCCGGATCGATGTCAACCGCTAAGCAACGGATCGTCGCGTCTGGGTATCGGTCGCCCGAACTACCGTGCGGCGGTCCGCCTCAGTCTTCGAGGATGGCGTCGAGGAGCTTCGACTGTGCCGCCGACAGGTGTTCCGCGAACGTCGACGGCGAGATACCGAGTTCGTCGGCGACATCGCCCGCGTTCGCGCCTTTCGGGCGTTCGAAATAGCCCATCCGGTGGGCCGTCTCCAGCACCTCCCGCTGTCGGTCGGTGAGATGGCCTCGGTCGACGAACACCAGGTCGTGGTCGGCGCTGTCGCCACGCGACCGAAGCAGACGCTGGATGTCGACCGACGAATACTGCTCGCGAAGCGACGTGATGACGCCCTGGAGTTCGGCCATGTCCGCGGCGTGAAAGACGAGATACAGCAGTCCGTCCCGGGTGTGGACGTCGACGACGGGGCAGTCGAACTGTTCGATACAGTCACAGGGGCAGGACTGCCCTCGTGGCCGACTGAAGCGGTAGACGGTCTTCGAGCCGTACGTGAACACCGTCTCCAACTCCGTGTCGACCTCGGGAGCCCCGTCGAGCGCCGCGTCTTCGAGCATGAACTCCTCGGTGATTTCGCCCGACCCGCTGGGATCGGTGCTTCGAGAGACCGAAAACGTCGGTGACCCGGCAGACGCCGCAGCCTGGGTGACGGGGCACGTCCCGTCGGCGTCGACTTTTAGTTCCGCGCGGATGCCGGAGCCCATTACCACCATCTTTGCCGTCGATCATCCTAAGCCTGTCTCTCCGGGCTGACCCGGGGACGGACGGCAGGAGCTTATAAACCACCGCGATATCGTGGGTGCCCGCTGGTGGGAATGGAGGCCATTGGAGAACGTGTACGATGGCTACCGCAACCCCTTTCCCGCGGACGTGTGCGACCGAGGAGACGATCGTCGATACCGACGAGGTTCAGGCGATGCTCGACGTGCTCCAGGATGCGGACTGTCGGGCCGTCCTGGACGCCACGAGCGAGCGACCGAAGTCCGCGAGCGAACTCTCCGACTGCTGTGATCTCCCGCTCTCGACGACGTACCGGAAACTCGACGCGCTCACCGACCTCGGACTGCTCCACGAACGGACCCGGATCTCACGGGACGGCAAGCATGCAAGCGAGTATATCCGCATCATCGACGACATCCACCTCTCCGCCGAGGCGGATGTCGACGGTGGCTTCGAACTCACCGTCACTCGGTGTGAGGACGCCGAACCGAACGCGCCCCTGATCGCGGCCGGGCGGAACTGACTGCCAGAGCGCGGTCGGCGGACGACCGTCACGACGTAATCGTCATCGCTGATCCCGCCGCCGTCAGTCTGCCCGCCACCGCCGCACGGTCCACAGGACGATGAGAACCCCCTCGATCCGGGCCGCGGTGTACACCCACCGTCGAGGCTCACCGTCGTCATCGAGCGCGAGAGATAGCCAGAAGTCGACGACGCGGTGGGGGTAGATCGCCTCGAGGACGCCGATCACGAGCAGCAGGGCACCACGGAGCATATCGGGCCTATGGCGCTCGACGAGCATAATTCTTGGCGGGAGGACAACTAGTTGGGGCAGATCAGCGGACCAGGGTCACAGGCACGCCCACGCGGCGAGCGACGACGGTCGCGACGCTACCGAGGGGTGCCACCTCCCCGGTCGGCCCGCCGTGCGCACCGACGACGTGATCGATCCCGGTCTCGTCGGCGGAGTCGACGATGACCCGTTTCGGATCACCGATGTCCGACGCCGTGTCGATGTCGCGGTCGTACGTCGCGGCCAGTTCCCGGGCGTCGTCGAGCACCCGTTCCGTGAGCGTCTCGGCCCGGTCGTACCACGCTTCGGATCCGATCATGGGTTCGTACGTGGTGTCGGCCAGGTCGCCGTCGCCGGGATCGAAGAGGTCGACGACGTGCAAAGCGGTGACCGTCGCGTCCGGAAACATCGTCAGTGCGTGCCGAAGCGCCGTCGACGCGAGCGGCGATCCGTCGACCGGAACGAGGACAGAGTCCGTCATCGTGGTCGTCCCCGCTGCGTCGGGGTGGTCAACGTTTCCGCGATCCGATCCAGGGTCCGTCGCTGCCTGTGTGCTACGCGTAGACGACGCTATCGCCGCGAGTTCCGGACGTTTGACACGTACTCGGTGGAACGGTATTCATCAGTAGCGGAGTGTTTCTCGGTCGCAACGGTCGTTTTACCGGGGGCATACCTCCACGCCTGTGTGTGACACAAACATTTATTTGAATCCCGATAGGACAACAGAACGCCATGTCAATTCTGGCTGCAGTCGACGACGAGGACAGTACCAAGGTGGTGCAGCAGGGGTATGAACTAGCCCAGGCGTTCGACGAGGAACTGGTCGTATTCCACGTGCTGCCCGAGACAGAGACCATCGACGATGCCGAAGAGATCGCCTCGGATGCGGTCCGTCTGGCACTGGACGATCCGGAGAACGTCAGCGTGGCCGGCGCGCTCGGTGATCCGTCCTCCCGAATCCTCCACGAGAGCGAGGAGCGCGGATCCCGGTACATCGTCCTCGGTCCACGGAAGAAAACGCCCATCGGGAAGGCGTTGATGGGGAGCGTCTCACAACTCGTCTTGCTGAACGCCGACTGCAACGTCGTGTTCGTGTCGGAAGAGGAGTAGTCGGCGCTCGACGAGGCACCGATATCGGCGTGGCGCCGTGGCTCCAACACGCGGTGGCGACGCCGAACCGTCGGTCGCTTGTATCCGAGACACCACTGCCGGTTAGCCCTGGTACTCCGCGTAGCTCACGCAGTACCCCTCGGGATCGATGGTGCCCGCGACGATGGCGCACGCACCCATCCCGTCGCCGTTCTTGTCCTCGATGTAAAACCGGCAGTCGGAACACTGCTGGCCGTCGCTCGGTTCCGCCTGGTAGTTCACTGCATCCTTCGAGGAGAGCGCGTCGGGATCGCGCTGAGTGCCGTCCAGACTCGTCGCCGTCTCGTAGGCCGCCGGGACACCTCCGTCGCTGGCCGTCGGCGTCGCAGTGGCGGTTGCCGTCGATGTCGCCGTCGCGCCGCCACCACCTCCGCCACAGCCAGCCAGTCCGGTCGCGAGGCCGCTACCAACCAGTGCGAGGAGTCGGCGTCGTTCAGTCTCCGCCAGCTTATCGCTCATGTACGTCCCTTATGATTTCCAGTTGAATAAAAACACGGCCACACCGTCTCCGAATCGCTATACCGACCTTTTTGTCTCCGACCCCTCTACGATCGCCACAGGGCGTGTGGCCTAGCGGACAGGGCGAGAGGTTCCTAACCTCTCGATCGCGGGTTCGAATCCCGCCACGCCCGTCTCACTACGTTCGTTCGACGCGCGTGGCTTAGTCCCCCTCGCTCACTTCGTTCGCTCGCGGGACTCCCGCCACGCCCGTTTTCCGACCGAGCGAAGCGAGTCTCGGTCCGGTTCGAATCGCACCGCACCGCCACACCCGTATGTCCCCGCCCGGAATCGCCTGATCGTCGTACGGCCGTTCCCGCGGCAACCGACAAGCCTGCAATAGAGACCGCTCGGAGAGCGCACACCGATGACGAACAGTAAAGTAGATCGGTAGACTCCCCCGTCGTATGATCGCCAACTCGGACGGCAAGAGCCGCCGACTACCCACCCGCGACGACACGGACAACAGCGTCTCGGCCGAGTCGGTCCCGCGGGTTCGGTCTCGGCGGCGGCCGACCGCTCGGTGCTTTCAGGGGAGAGCCAACGTCGAGACGTTCACCGCGATGACACGGACCTAACTCGATGACGGGATCGTCCTCCCCGCGAAAGGTGCAGCTCGGCGAGTCGGAACGCGAACATCTCGAAGACGTCGTCACGGAGATGCGAGAGCGTGTCGAGGCCAACGTCACTTATCAGCTCTCGCAGTTAGGGCTGGACGACGAACCGGCCGAACTGTCGGCCGTCGACGACGACGCACAGCAGGTGGTCGACGCCATCGAACTCGAAGCCGTCGATGGGGCAGACTGGGACGAGGCGGTCGCACAGTACGTCGCCGGCGTCGGCTACACGGTCGTCAACCGCCTGGCTGCGCTCCGGTGTATGGAGGTCCGTGGCTTCGTCGACGAGGAGGTGACGGTGTTCCGAGACGACGGACTGACGCCGGCCGCCGAGACGCTCGTCACCGAGGAGTTCATGCTGGAAGGGGAGGCTGTCCTCGAAGCCTACCGAAACGCGTGCGACGACCTCGCCGAGGAACTGGAGTTGCTCTTCGACCGCGCCACGGCCTACAGCCTGATCGACCCCGACGAGGATACGTTCGAAGCGCTCTGCAGGCTGCTGGACGAGGTCCCCGACCCCGTGTGGCGTGCCGACGACGTCCTCGGCTGGGTCTACGAATACTACAACCTCGACGTCCTCGGGAGCGTCCGCGAGCGAACGCGATCCGGGGGGATCCGAACGAGCGACCTCGGCGTCGCGAACCAGTTTTACACGCCCCACTGGGTCGTGCGCATGCTCACCGACAACGCCCTCGGCAAACTCTATCTCGAAGGAAAAGGGGAGGTCGAAGATGTCGTCGCAACCCAGGCGGAGCTGTCGGCACGCGAGCGGCGAACCCGTCCGGCGTCGATGGATGACGCGCCCGAGATAGCCGATTTCTGCACCTACCTGGTCCCGTCAGAGGAGACGGGCGACCCGACGGCGTTCGACCATCCCTCGGAGCTCCGGGTCATCGATCCGGCCTGTGGCAGCGGGCATTTCCTGCTCTACGCCTTCGACGTGCTCGAACGCATCTGGCGCCGCGAGACGGATCTCGATCCCGCGACGATCCCCCGCCGGATCCTGGAGCAGAACCTCTACGGTGTCGATCTCGATATGCGCGCGTGCCAACTCGCCACGTTCAATCTCTACCTCAAGGCGCGGTCCAGAGCGCGCGCTGCCGGCGGCGAGGACTTCGAACTCCCGTCGCCAGGGATCGTCTGTGCCGACGCACGGATCGCCGACTTGGACGGCGTCGACGCCGTGTTCGAGGAAGTCAGCGACGGCCGAGACGACGTGGCGGAGACGCTCGCGGACGTTCTCAGTGCGTTCGAGGAGGTCCACGGCCTCGGGAGCTTGCTCGACGTTCGAGGCACGCTCGACGAACTGTTCGACGGCGATGACGGGACGCAGTTGACGTTCGCCGAAGACTTCACCGCTGACCGCTCGCTGCAGAGCGTGCTCCACAGCCTTCGCGACGCGATTTCGGCGCACCGAGACGAGGACTCCTTCCTGGCGAAGGACCTGCGGAGTTTCGTTCGCTTGCTCGACGTGTTGGCACAGGACTACGACGTGGCGCTGATGAACCCGCCCTACGGGAGCGGCAAGCGGATGCCCGAGACCATCCGCCAGTATCTCGAAGAGCGATACCGGTACTACCCCGAGTTCTACATCGCCTTCTTCGAGGCGTGTGACGCGCTCGTGAAAGAGAACGGCCGCATCGGGATGCTGGTGCCGTGGACCTTGCTGTTCAAACGCTCGTTTCAGGAGTTCCGCGAGGATTTCGTCGGCTCGAAGGGTGGTTTCGACTTCCTCGCCGAATACGGGTACGGCATCCTCGACAACGCGACAGTCGGAACCGTCGGGACGGTGGTGCGAACGTCGGCGGAGACGACGTCGCCGGACATGCGCGGCGAGTTCATCCGTCTGCACGACGTGGACCGCGGACAGAAAGAGTCCGTCTTTGCGAGCGTCGTGGCCGGCGCGGAGTGTGCGGTACAGCGATACTACACCGTCGAACTGGACGAGTTCGCGACCGTCCCCGGCACGCCGCTCACCTACTCGACGCCACCGGAGATTCGATCCCTCCACGAGAGCGCGCTAAAACTCGGCCCGGACATCGCGGACATCGACGGGGAGCGGGTCGCAGAAATCAAAACGGGGCTCCAGACGGGGAACAACCGCCGATTCGTTCGCGCACACTGGGAGTCCCGGGGCGAGGCGTTCCAGCCGTTCGCGAAGGGCGGCACGGATGCCTGGATGCTCCCCGAACAGACGACAACCATCGACTGGTCGGAAGACGGGAAACGGCTCGCTCGCTACCCCAACTCCGTCATCCGGAACGACGAGTTCTACATGCGGGACGGCCTCACCTGGTCGTACATCAAGCGAACGGGCCGTCGGTTCGGCTACGTCCCCGGTGCCGTGTTCGACGTGACGGGGTCGATGCTGTTCCCGACCGAGGGGTACTCGCCCTGGCTGTTGCTGTGCGTGCTCAATTCGACCGTGTACCACGGACTCTTTCTCTCGCTCACGCCGGAGCGCGACTGGCAGATCGAAGTCGTCGGGCGCATCCCGTGGCACGACGCGTTGACCGAGAGAGACGACCTCGAAGCGATCGCGAAACAGCAGTACGCGCTCGTCGCGAGCGAGAAGGCGAGCGATCCGCGGTATCCAGGCTACGTCGGCCCGGCGCTCGTTCCGAACCCGGCCGCGGATCAGTTCTACGACGATTCTGGCGGTCGGACACCGGTCGAAATCCCCGACGTGGACAGAGCGGACATCGACCCGGCGTGGTCGATCAGCGAGGCTGCACGAGCGGTCGAACGCCGCCGCCGCGAGCAGACCCGGGAACTCGAACGGCTGTCCGACCACGCCGATTCGATCGTCGCGGACGCGCTCGGGCTACCGGACGGGATCAACGACCGCGTGAAGGCCGAAATCTTCCTCCGGACCGCGGAGGACCCGGCCGACCGAACGGTGCCGGATCCGGACGACGTTCCCGAACCACCGGCGACGCTCGACTCCGACGTGAAACGCCTCGTCCATCACTTCGCGATGGCTGCCGTCCGTGCTGCGGACGACGGTATCGTCCCCATTCAGGAGACGGCGACCGACCAGACGACGATCCTCGACCGCGTCGTCGACCGATTCCACGACGCCTACGGCGAGTTTGCGGACGAGCGCCTGATCGAAGTCGACGACATCCTCGGTGCCGAGTCCGCCACCGACGAGGCCTATCCGAACCTCCGGGCGTGGCTAGCCGAGGACTTCTTCCAGTACCACGTCGAGACGATGGAGAAGACGCCGATCGTCTGGCGTCTCACGACCGAACGGCTCGTCCCCGACGCCAAAGGCGTCGGATTCGCGTGTCTCGTCGACTACCACGGCCTCGACAGCGGACTGTTCGACCGCCTGACGAACCGGTATCTCGAACCGCGGAACGCGGCCCTTCGGGAGCGACGGTCGGCCGCGGACCGTCGCCGGCGCGACGAATCACTGAGCGCGAGCGAGCGGGGCGACGCCGCCGACGCCGCCGATCGCTACGCGAGTGCGCTCGAACAGATCGCGGTCTTCGAGGACGTACTACACGACCTCAGCGCGACGACGCCGCGCGATATCGACGCGGATCACCGCGCGCTCGCCGCCGACCTCGCGTCGATGGTCGCGTCGTTCCGAGACGCGACCGAGAAACGACTCGGCGTCCTCGACGACCTCCGCGACCGGCAGTCCGACGAGTGGTTCGCGGACAACTTCTCGCCGACGTTCTGGGAGCAGGTCGCGTCGGAACGGGCGGAATGGATCGACGCGCTCGTCGCCCTCGAACGCGCCTGTGAGGCGTACGCGAAGCCACCCGAGGAGCCCGTCGAAGCCCATCACTACGATCTCTTCGAGTACTACGACGACCTCGTCGGATCCACGCACTACGCGAGCAACGGGATCCTCTTCATGGCCTACTACTACGGGCGCGAGGGGACGGCGTTCCTGGACGCGGACGGCGATCCGATGGACGGCTTGCAGGACGGCGCGGCGACCCGACTCGCGGCGCTCGCGACCGGATTCGACGAGTACACCGCACTCGCGGAGGGGATCAGCGATCACTGCGAGACGCTCGCGTCGGCGCTCCCGTCGACGTGGCGTGATCGCGCGCTCGCCGAGATCACGACGCAAGGGTACCATCCGATCCCAAACCACGGCGTCGCGATCAACATCACGCCGCTGGCCGACGCCGAAATCGTGCCGAAACTCGTCGACGAGGACGTTCTCTGATACGGATTATTGTCACTGTGTGCCGGTGGTTCGCCGGACTGTTTCCGCGAACCACCGGCACTGACTCACAATACACCGTATGAACCGGCGACACTCGCACGCTGCCGAATCATTTGCGATCAATAGGTATATAGGTCGCTCAGGCGAATCTGGACCCGAGTCCCGATAGGGTAGTGGATATCCTCTTGGCTTCCGGAGCCAGGGACCGGAGTTCAAATCTCCGTCGGGACGCTCATTTCATTCACGCCCCGACGTGCTCCACGCTCGCTGACGCTCGCGTGGAACTCCGTCGGGATGTCGACGCAATGACGACGAGCGTAGCGAGTCGTCCGCATCGGCAAGAACGGAGACACGGAGATTTGAGCAGCGAACGAACGAAGCGAAGTGAGTGAGTTCAAATCTCCGTCGGGACGCTCATTTCATTCGCGCCCCGACGTGCTCCACGCTCGCTGACGCTCGCGTGGAACTCCGTCGGGACGTTTTGCTGACCAACGGCGACAGAGGGGACCTTCGGTCTCGCTCCGTTCACAATCTGACTTCTTCTTCAAGAGCTACGCTCCGCTCTAGTGCGCCCGTGCTCGTGAAACTCGCACGGACTCCGTCAGGACGCTCATTTTATTCGCGATCTGACGTGCCTCACGCTCGCTAACGCTCGCGTGAGACTCCGTCGGGACGCCGACGCAACGACGACGAGCGCCGCGACTCGGTCACCCGACGTGGACGCCGTTCTCACGGCCAGGTAGTGAGATTTATGCGGGCGTAGGGGTGAGCAATCCCCAACGAATGCTTCGCTCTATTAGACAGGAGTTGGTCGACGGCCTCCGCGCGGCGGTCGCCGAGGAAGGGTACGACCGCGACGTCGACGCGTCCGCCCTCGAACTCGAAGACTTCGACGACGAGGAGAAAGGGGAGTTCTCGTCGGCCATCTCGTTTGCCATCGCGGCCGACGAGGGCGTGAACCCGATGGCCGTCGCCGACGACATCGCCGCGGCCCACCGGAACCACGGCCTGCCCGACAGCGTCCGCGCGGTCACCGTCGAAAACGGCCACATCAACTACCACCTCGACGTCGAGCGCATGGCTCGCCGGACGCTCACTCAGATCGATTCGGAAGCGTCGGGCTATGGCGCACAGGAAGTGGCCGATCCCGACCGGATCCTCGCGGATGTCTCCTCGCCGAACATCGCCAAGCCGCTCCACGTCGGCCACCTGCGCAACACCATCCTCAGCGACGCGCTGATGAACATCTTGGAGGAGCGCGGCCACGACGTGACCCGCGACAACCACCTCGGGGACTGGGGCGTCCAGTTCGGCAACCTGCTCCACGAATACGTCGAGTACGGCGACGAGGACGCCTTCGAATCCGATCCTATTTCACACCTGCTCGAACTGTACCAGCAGTTCGAACAGCGGGATTCGATGCTCGAAGACGTCGAGGAGTTCGGCGCGCTCACCGACGAGTTCGAACAAGCCGTCGACGACGAGCGAACCTACCACACCGAGGCGGGCAAGGAGTGGTTCGCCCGCCTCGAGCAGGGCGACGAGACGGCCGTCGAGCGCTGGGAGCGGTTCCGCGAGGCGAGCATCGAGCGCTTCGAGTCCATCTACGCCGAACTCGGCGTCGACTTCGACCTCTGGATCGGCGAGAGTTTCTACGCCCGGGAGGGGTGGAACGACGTGGTCATCGAGACGGCGCTGGAGAACGACGTGGCGATGCGCGGCCCGGACGACTCGGTGTTCATTCCGATCTATCCGGACGACATCGAGGGCGCCGGCGATCCCGAGGAAGCCAATGTCGACCCGTCGCTCGATCGTGCTCGTGAGATGCTTGAGGAGGCCGAGAGCATCGAGGACGCCGGCTTCGACCCGTTCTACATCGTCAAATCCGACGGGTCTACCATCTACGGCACTCGCGACCTCGCGACCATCGAATACCGCATCCAGGAGTTCGACGCCGACCAGTCGGTGTACGTCGTCGCGAGCGAGCAGGACCGCTACTTCCGGCAGTTGTTCGTCGCCGCGCGGAAGATGGGCTACATGGACATTCGCCTGAAACACATCAACTACGGGATGATCAGCCTCCCCGAGGGGAGCATGTCGACGCGGGGCGGGCAGATCATCACCGTTCGCGAAGTGATCGACCAGGCCCGCGAGCGCGCCCGCGACATCGTCGAGGAGAAGGGGCGGAACGTCGACGAGGGGGAAGTCGAGGCCATCGCGCGCAAGATCGCGCTCGCGACGGTCAAATACGGGATGGTAGCCTCGAATCGCGGGAAGGACATCACGTTCGATATCGACGAAGCCGTCTCGCTCGAAGGCGATACGGGACCGTACGTCCAGTACGCGACGACCCGAGCGTACAGCATCCTCGATTCGGCGCCGGGAATCCCGGACGTAGAGACCATCGACCCCGCGGCATTCAACGCCACGGACCACGACCTGATCTACCATCTCGGTCGCTATCCGCTCGTCCTCGACCAGTGCGAGGAGCGGTACGACGCCGCACCGCTCGCGCGCTACCTCCTCGACCTAGCGCACGTGTTCAACTCCTTCTATCACAAGAACCGGGTGCTTGATTCGGAGTCGGCCGCCGACGAACGCCTCGTCCTCACAGAGGCCACGAAACAGGTGTTCGAGAACGGTCTCGGCCTCCTCGGCATCGACACGCTCGAGGAGATGTGAGTGCCCGCGGCGTTTATCCGCCACCGGACCGATGACGGAGACGTGCGCCGATGGGTCGCCCTCCTCTCGCTGTGCCTGCTGGTGACCGCCGGGTGTGGCGGCATCCCGGATTCGCCGCCCGCACCCGACGGCGCGCAGTCGACGGCGACCGCCAGCGAAACGACCGCTCGCGTGATAGACGTAGTCGACGGCGACACCGTCGACGTGCGCCTCGCGAACGGATCGACGGACACGATACGACTGCTCGGCGTCGACACCCCGGAGGTCCAGGCCGAGAACGCCCCCGCGGAGTTCGAAGGCGTCCCCGACACGGAAGCGGGACGCGACTGCCTGCGACGTCAGGGTGAGCGCGCGAGCGAGTTCGCCGTCGAGACGCTCGCCGGAGAGCAGGTCACGCTCCGATTCGACCCCCTCGCGGACCGACGCGGTGGCTACGGGCGACTGCTCGCGTACGTCGTCATCGACGGCGAGCAGTTCAACGCGGCGCTGCTCGAACGCGGCCACGCCCGCCTCTACGACTCGTCGTTCCAGGAGCGCGACCGCTACGCGTCGCTCGAACGCACGGCCCGAGCGAACGGGCGCGGCGTCTGGTCGTGTGCAGCGTGAGCCGAGTGATTACTGTTGAACATTCACAAAGACTTTAGTATAACCAAAGAATATGTCACGACGCATATGACACCCACACGGTCCTGCGACGAGGCGGCGCGTGGACGGACGCCGTGGGTCGAGGCGGTGAGTTGCTGATGGCGACCAAAGCCGGCCTCGCGGGGCAGTTGGCCGTCGTCGCCGGGTTCGAGAACCCACAGGCGGCCCTCGAACAGTATCCGACGCCGCCGGAGTTGGCGGCGCACGTCGTCCACGTCGCCGATCTGAACGGCGACATCGAGGGACGAACGGTCCTCGATCTCGGCGCCGGCACCGGCATGTTCGCCCTCGGGGCGGCTCTCCGAGGCCCCGATCGGGTCGTCGGCGTCGAAATCGACCGGAGCGCGCTCCGGATCGCCCGCGAGAACCAGCGACGGGTGGGCACCCGGACCCCGATCCACTGGGTCCAGGCCGACGCGACGCGTCTCCCGCTATGCCCCGACGGGCCGACGACGGTCGTGATGAACCCTCCATTCGGGGCACAGGCCGGCAACGAACACGCCGATCGCGCGTTTCTTGCGACGGCCGCCGACGTGGCCGACGTGTCGTACTCCGTGCACAACGCCGGGAGCCAGGAGTTCGTCGAGTCCTTCGCCGCCGACAACGACGGCGAGGTGACCCACGCCTTCGCCGCGGAGTTCGATCTCGAACGACAGTTCGATCACCACGCCGCCGATCGCCACGAGATCGACACCGAAGTGTACCGCATCGAGTGGGATCAGTCGTAACGTTCGGTCGTGGCGACCCGTACCCGTGTTCCCCCGTCGATGGCGTAGAGGGACCCCTCGACGTTGGTGATCTCCAGTCCGCCGACGGACACCGTCTGGTTGCGCTCGGGAACCGACACGGTGGCCGAACGGTTCGTCGTGGAGACGTTGACGCGGAACGCGTCGGACGTGGCTTCGAGGGAGATGTTCCGCCCGGCCACCACGGGATCGGCACGCGCGGGTGGTGAGGTGTACGCCGTCACCCGCTGGTCGCCGTACGAGAGCCGAACCCGGTATGCCGTGCCGCCGCCGACGGCGCTCCAGCCCTGTCGCTGGACGCGGACCGACTCCCGCCAGCCGACGCCGCCGACGCGGACGGTCGTCGATCCCGTGAAGGCGAGTCGGCCTTTCGACACCGCGGTCATCCAGATGCCCCGGTCGCGGTTCCGGACGATCACCCCCGAGGTGTTGACGCTGGTCGTCTCGCCGAACGCCTCGACATCGATGACCGACACCATGCCGTTCTCGACGTTCTCGGCGTAGGTCACCTCGTACCCCTGCACCGAAATCGGTCGTCCGTCGCCGGGCAGGTCGCCCTCGGCGGCCGTCATCAGGTTGACGGGCACGGCCGGGCCGCCGATGGCCGCCGTACAGAGGAGGAGCACCGTCGCGCCGACGCGCCACCGGGGGACCGACCGAAGGGACGCCACGGCGTCGTCGACGGGCATGAGCGGCCGATCCGACGCGGCGACAGTCGACGCGACGAGGACGGCGAGAGCCACCACCAGTGCGAGACCGCCCGCACGAAAGAGCACGTACGTCTCGCTCCCGCGATACCAGTAGACCGCCCACAGCGACTGCGCGATGCCGAACAGCGTCACGCCGACCGCGACCCGCACCGCGGAGGGGCGGTCGTCGCCGCGGACACGAGCGAGCCATACCCCGAGGAGGACGCCGGCGAGTAGGCCGATCGCGTGCCCCTGGATGGCGATGTCCGCCCACCACGGCGACGAGTACGAGGGGCCCGCGCTCGCGGAGACGATGGGTTGCCGGAGCGCGCCGTAGAGCGTCCGGAGCGCGTCGCTGACGGCGATGGCGATCACCGTCGCGATCGGATAGCGCACGAGGGCGAACCCGGCGAACGCGAAGACGACGCCCGAGAAGCCGATCACCGGCCCGATCGCGACCACCGCGGTGAACAGCCCGACGGCGAGCACGGCGGCGGGAAACGCCACGAACCCGCGAACGTAGGGGTTCGTCAGCGGCGAGGTGAACGTCTGGGTACCGCGCTCGCGGGGGAAATGTCCCCACGCGTACTCCGCCAGGGGCGCCAGCGCGAGCGTCCCGACGAGGTTTCCGACGAGATGCCCCGATCCGGAGTGAGCGAACGCCGCCGTCACCATCCCTAGCGGGGAGAAGTACGACCACGCCCGGAAGGGGATGGTCACCGGCGCGTTCCAGTGGTGCCACCCGCCCTGGACGAACAGGTACACGGCGAGGACGCCCCCGACGGAAACGAGCGTCCCCCAGGGTACGCCGAGGACGAACCGCGACCGCAACTGCGCACCCCACCGCCCGCGGGGACGGTCAAGGACGACGACGGCGACGGCCGCAGCAAGAACGGCGAGTGCCACCGCCAGCCGCGAGAGGGTGGCGGCGTCCGGGACAGCGATCATACCCTCCGTTCACGGGGCCACCGTAATGAGTGCCGCGGGTCCCGAAGCGTCGCTGGCGGCGTCGAGGCGGCCGACGAAAAAGTCGTGCGAGCCGTGTCGGGGGCCCGACTTATACGGATTATTGTAACCGCCTTCCGGTGAGTCGCCAAGACGGGTCGGCGATTCTCCGGTACTGACTGACAATAAACCGTACTACGCGTACTTCGCGACGACGTTCAGAATCTCGTCGAGTTCCTCGCCGTCGAGCGAGTAGCGACCGTGGGCGAACACCGTCCGGAGCTCGTCTCGGTCCTGTGGGAGCAGATCCGCGATCTTGAACGCGGCCTTCTCGTCGACCTGTTCGAGGTCGAGCAGGTCTTCGACTAACTCTCGGGACTCCTCGGCACCGAGCACGGCGAACGTGTTGGCGTGTTCGATGGCCCGCGCGAGTTCGTAGCGCATCTCGCGATCCGGGTCGGCCGCGCGTTCGGCCTCAACCTCTTCGAGGCGCTCTTTGACCTCGGAGACCGTGATGTACTCCTCGTCGAGTTTCTCCTTGAAGATAGTCATCGCGCGACTACTGCTGGGCCTTGAGGTGTGCCGGACGCACGATGAGGGTCTTGTCCTTGCCGCCGTCGTTGATCTCGACCTTGAAGGCACGACCCTGCTTCCCGACGACGGTTCCGGTGTGCCCGTTGAAGCGGGGGTGGAACCGACCCTCGGAGACGCTGGGGTCGAGTTTCAGATGCACTTTCTGGCCGTCGTCATACTCCTGAATCGCGCGCTGAGGCGGGGAAGCGCCGCGGTCTCGCGGGTTGTTCGAGAGTTTGCCGCGCGTCCCCTGCAGCGGCCCATTTGAACTCGGCATGATCGTACAGGCCTTACTGCGGTGGCGATTATAAAAGGTGCGTTCCGCGCCCGTCAGATACGGCCGACGTTCTCGACGGCGACGCTCTCGACGCCGCCGACGCCGGTGAACGCCTCTTCGACGGCCTCGGTACCGCCCGCGTCGTCGGGGACGATCACGGTCGGCAGGAGCGCCACCAGGCCGAACGCGACTTCGTCGCGCTCGAACCCGTTGATCTTGGCGCCCTCGGGGAGCGACGCTTCGAGTTTCTCCTGGAGATCATCGAGGTCGATATCGGGACTCTCGGGCATGACCTTCATCTTGGCAGCGACTTTCCCCATCTTACGGCCCCCTGAATCCGCAGTCCGGGCATTCGTAGAGGTTGCTCTGCTTGCGGCACTTGGCACAGCGGTAGATCTGTTGGCCGCAGTCCGGGCATTTGAACGATGCGGCACTCATCCCGGAGATGTTGATCCCACAGGAGACACACTGTCGCTCCTGCTTTCCTTCCGTCTGGCTCATACACTCACGAACCCGCTCGCGGGTTTTAATCGTTGTCTTTCGATGTTCGCGCCGGCGACGCGTCTCGTCTATCGGATCACCGCCGGCGCGAGGACGGCCATCAGGTGGACGCGCCGGACGCCGAGAACGGGCGGTCCGAGACCGATCAGGGCCGCCAGCGCGAAGATGGCGATTCCCACTCCGCCCGCGAAGAGGTACGCGAGGACGACCAGCAGACCGCCCGTGACGAGCGAGACGCGCGTGTAATCGAGACGGCCGACGGTTCGGAGATAACGGTCGCCGATAGTCACCACGAGCGCGAACCCGACCGCCGCCGCGAGACACACCGTCCCGACGAGCACGCCCGTCGCATCGGGCACACCCACCCGATCCATCGCGACCATCACCCCGGTTCGCGGCGTGCCGAGCGCCAGCAGCGCGAAGAGCGCGAAAACCGTATTGGCCGTGTTGGCGCCGCTCGAGGCGACGAGAAATCCGCGCGCGTCGGCCCGTCCCGGCACTGCCGGAAGCACGAGCACCGTCCCGACGGCGGCGGAGACGCCCGGGAGGTAGCCGACGAGTGCGCCCGCGCCGGCCCCCGCGCCCGCCGTCCCGAGCACCGTGCGTCGGTCCAACGTCACCGTCGGGTCGGCCTGTGGCGGAACGCCCTCCCCATCCAGGGCTTCGACGAGCACCGGCGCGCCGAACAGGCCGGCGAAAAGCGGCGCCAGGACGCCCCCCGCGGCCACGGGACCGGTCGGATCGAGGTCGAGCACCACCCAGCCGAAGCCAGCGGCGACCGCCAGCGTCGCCGCGGCCGCGATCCGTCGCCGCCAGGTCGGTTCGGTGGCCACCACGACGACGGCGACGGCGAGGAGAACGAGCGGCATCCGTCGGCGCAGCGTGGGGTAGACCGTCTCGATGACGCTCGTCATCGGCAGGGCGACGGCGAGGGCGACGACGACGGCGAGACCGCTTCCGAGCGCCGAGAGGCGGAGCGCCTCCCGTCCGCGGCCGTCGAGGACGAGGCGGTGACCTGGAAGCGTGACCGCCGCCGTCGCCGGGTCGGGGACGCCGAGCGTGAGCGCGGGCACGATATCGAGGAAGGTGTGGACGACGCCGGCGGCGAGCATCGCCGCGCCGAGCGCCAGCGTCGGCCCGGGCAGCGACGGCACGACGGACGCGAGCAACAGGGCGAAGTTGTTTGCGTGGAAGGATTGAGATTTCCCCAACTCAGGGAGAGTCCCTGTGAATGGGGAACCTCCGTGGATGGGGGATTCCCTCCCTCACAGGTGGGGTGTGCGTGCCAAATGTCCGTCATCACCGCCACAATGAGCGAACACGACTCGACCACCCCGACGGACGCAGTTGAACTGTACTTAGAAACTCGTGCGAACGAATTAGCCGATAGCACCTATCGGTCACAGAAATGTCGCCTTGAACGGTTCGCAGAGTGGTGTGATGAGAACGGCGTTGAGACGCTGGATCAATTAGGTGGGAAACATCTCCAGGAGTACCGTATCTTCCTACGCGATCACTATACACAGAAGGATGGTTCCAAGGGCGTGAGTCCGTTAACGATCCGTACTCGTCTCTGTACGGTTCGTGTTTTTCTTCGCTTTGCCGCCTCGATAGACGCCGTCGAACCAACCTTAGCAGAGCGGATGGTGCTTCCGACAGTCGACCGTGAGCAACGGTATAGAGAAGAAATCATCGACTCCGAAGATGCCAAGGACACCCTCGATGCACTCCGTGCAAACCGTTACGGGGAGAAAGCACACGTCGTCTTTGAATTGCTGTGGCAGACTGGGTGTCGTCTCGGAGGAGTTCATAGCCTCGATATCGATGACGTTGATGAAGATAACCAGTGGATCGAACTTCATCATCGCCCCGACGAAGGGACGACCTTGAAAAACGAAGAACGCGGGGAACGCTACATTGCGGTCACGGAACAGTTACTGGAGATTATCGACCAGTACATTCAGTTGCACCGCATCCCCGTCACCGACGAGTATGGCCGTGAGCCACTACTGACGACGGAACATGGACGCCCCGACAAGTCCACGCTACGTAACTGGGCGTATCTCGCACAGCTGCCGTGCTACCAACGGAACGTTTGTCCCCACGACGAGGACATTGCCAGTTGCGAAAAACGGCGCGTCTATGGACGTGATGAATGTCCCTCAACGACGATGCCTCACAATATTCGACGTGGACGGATCACAGACTTACTTTCCCAAGATGTCCCCAAGCGGGCAGTCTCCGACCGCGTCGATGTCGCGGGTGATATATTAGACACACATTATGACCAACGGAGTGAGGCAGGGAAAGCAGAGCAGCGGAGAAACTTCTTCACGTAGCGAACACCTGAGTGTAAGGATGAAATGGACAGTCGGTGCGGGGTCGGTTCTCGGCTATCGGTGGCCAAGGGCCACACGATAGCCTCCGCTGCCGACCCACGCACACGACATGTCCACCACCGCGATCTCGGGGGGGAGAGAACTTGGTAGATGGCGTGTATAAGGTGCCGTCGGATTGGCGTTGTGGCCCTGAATAACGATTTAAATACTAATTATTGAAATCCTCGTAACGGCTAATCAGGAAATAGAGGTACGCGCCGACTTGGTGGATTAGGAGAGTACAGTATGCACGGTCGTGATAAGCATGACGCTGTTTTCGATCATTACCGACCTTGCTGACCATCTTTTCAAGCGCCCCGAGTAATTCGTTCAATTCGGGCGCAGTAATACCATTAGCGTTGTACACGTCCTTCTCGTTCAGGATGCCAAGATAGTAGCCGTGGCTCCTGTCGCGGTCGTCTGTCCAATCCTCCAAGTCTACACAGATCGTCTGTAACACCTCCTCTATGCTGTTGTACAGCTTGGTGACTAACGTGTCGTCAAAGTCACCGTTTAGATACCGCTCGAAAGCGGCGTTATACCCTTCAAGTGCGTCCTCCCACGGCTCATTCTGTGAAAGGGCCTGAATCTTGGAATCCATATCTGCCATCGCCTCAGACGCCAGGGGAGTAAATTGAATCACACCTCCCTTATCTGCCCATTCTATTTCCCATAGTAACCCTTCTGTGACAAGAACCTGCCAAATCTCCTCGAAAACAGAATATTCAGACACAGGTCCTCTGTCAGACTGGATTGCATCTGCGGATTTTCTTTTGAATCGGTTATATGAGAGATACAGTTGTTCAATGTACGTGAGCACAGGGACTGTCTCTCCGTTGTAAATAAATTCACGATGGGACTTCGTCAGTCTCAATTGAGTACCTGTATTTCCTGAGAGACATTTGAGGACAGGCGTTCGTCCGATAAGTTTCATCGTCTCTTTGAAAGCGCGTTCTCTATCATCCTTATCACGGCTTTCAGTGATCTGTGCGAGCCGTTCTCGCGCAGGGCGTGTTAGCTCTTCATGAATCCGAGACTCAGGTTCTCTTTGTCGATCAATTAAGGGGGTATACCTATCGTCGCTCATTAGGGCCGAATTGCGGGTTGTGAATAATAAAATGTACCAGAGTTGGGTGAAAGTGAAAACCATCTTGAACCTCGCTATTGAGGTGCCCCCAATCTGAGACGACTGCGGTAGTCCCAGTAGCACAACTAAACAAATTTATCTCTGAGTGTGGTGCCAGATTTGGTCTGAATCCGCCCGTTTCGAGGATGCTTTTTATAAATGGAGGGTCGAACCTACCAGATTCTATACTGTTTCAGCGGCAGATTGCCTCAAAGCAGTAGCAGTTGCCCTACTAATTCCGCTCAATTCACTCCGTGGTAAGCAAGACTCTAACGGCGACGGTTGAAACAGTAGAATCAGGAAAACAGCCGTCAGTTAGTAGAGCGAAGCCTCGACGGTCATCGTCTCGACCGTCTCGGTCGGCTTCTCGAACCTGACGGAGAAACTAACCCACCCATCACCCTTGGGAAACTCGACTTCCTTCTGAAACTCCACCGTGACGATGGTGCTGTCAGAAAGCCCGTGGACATCCGCGACGACGGCGTCGAACAGCATCGAGGACATGGCAGCGTCCGACAGGTCGACCATGTCGTCCGTGTTGTCGATGACCCTATCGTCGTCATCCACGGGCAGGCACCGTGCTTTCTCGCGGATCAGTTGCTTACTGTCGTCGTCAATATCGCTGACCACAGTCGAAAGCTGTTCACCAGTCGTGTCCTGGCTTGCTTCGGACATTGCGATTGCACCGAGGACAGCCACACACTTAGTAGTCCGTTTACTGATACTTTTTCAAAGGGACAACCTGAACAGAGGGGTAGAGCCACTACATACCCCACCGTCACGATTAGAGACACATACGTTGTCTGGTACATAGGGGGAGGGGGTCCCCGTTGCGAGATTGACGCCAGGCGTTCCAGTATAGTAATGCAGCATCAGGCAGCCCACATCAAGGCTATTGAAAGAAATATCAGTCCCAGACCTCCCGCCATTGTGCGTTCAGACAAGGTAAAGAATGAGAGGAAGACTAAACAGAATCCACAGAACGCCAACCCTGCGACCAGTTGAACGAACATTATTGGAACCTTTGCTTAATATGATATTCAAATAACAATATAGATTGGGGTGTGGTCCCCCATATCACGATTGTAGAGGCTGAATCTACGTTCGAGGACGTGATCTAAGTGAGAATTTTCACCTATATTCACAGATATTTACGGTCAGATATAGTAGAAATATACCCAAAGTGTTCGATAGATTTATATGACAGCAGGACGTAACAATAGACGAGAATGGGAACTCGAAATAGGACGATTACGGTTTCAGAGGAAGAGCGGGAACGACTGAATCAGGTCGCAAAACAGGCATTTGGTACGGATGATGTGGCCTATGGCGCGACTATCTCAATGCTGACTAACAACTACCTGAGCGAAGATAATTAGAACGATATGTCTGAGACATTGGAGTTTGCATACACGGAGACGAATCGGCGCGGGGATACCAAGATTCGGGCCAACGCTGACTTCCCTGTCGATACGGGGAACCCACACGTAGACAGGGAATTAGGGGATTTCTTTGAGCGTCTTAGTACGAATCATCGTGATCCGTTCTACGGAGTCGCGTATCTGATTAGCGAGTACGGCGACGAGATTGTCGAGGAAGTCGAAGAAATAGGGAAAGAGGATCTGCGAGACTACGTCGTCGGAATCGAAGCTGCCCGAACCAGTGAGCGTGAACGGCAATCCAACGACCGACTAAGTGAGTTGCTGGAGGACGCTGACGCTGCTGAGGAGGAGAAAATCATCGAGGCAGCGGAAGCCGCAGCAGAAGGTGACATCAGCGACTTCCCGACCCACGAAGCAATGGTCCGAGGTGAGGAATAATGCGTCTTGTTATTCACTCCCACGAACTTCCTGATTCGGTGGTTGAAGGTGCTGCTGATGCAGGCGTTGATCCGATGGAGGCTTTCGAGGACCAATTGCAGACGCTCTCAGAGCAGTTTGAAGACGTTAATGACGGTGCCTACGGCGGAGCAATCGCTTATGCGGTTGCCGATGTCTATCAGCGTTCACACGCCGAATTTACGGATTCTGGAATGAGTGATGAGGGTCGCTACGATCTTCGGGAGCAGACAAAATAGGTGATTAACTGACTGGCACCGTGGGAGGGTGGGCGTGACGACTGGTTGGCCAGTGAGGTTGGTCGTGGGATCGGTGTTAGTCATGTTGAATCAGTCTACCTGTGCAAAACGGCGCGGGGGTATTCCTCGTGCCGTGGTCGTTCATTTCAATAACCCAATAAAATACACACTTCAATATGCGGACAAAAGACATGAATTCCCTTCGCGTTCCGAGTCGTATTGCCTCCACAGTCCGAGAGATTGGACGCCATATCGAGGATGAAGCCGATGAGGATATTCCGAACCCAGAGTCGGTTGTCGTTCGGATCCTTGCTTCTGAGTACGTCGAACAGCACAAGGATCTATTCGAGGAAGTTGCTGACCATCAATACCAATACGTCGGGGGACGGGAATGACGGACGACGAATTGATCGACCCTGATGATGTCTCCGAGGATTCAATCGTTCTCCAGTGTGGTCGAATCGTAGGGGATGACGGTAGCGTGATTGGACGCATCAATACGGAGGGTGGTGAATAGATGGTCGAATCACACGCCCCCGATACTCCAACAGATAGCCGCATCTACGTGAATGGGACACGACTCCCTGCGGGCAACGTCGATTGCCACCTCCGCAAAGAAGGGAATCTGGATTTCACCCGATACGTCGAAGGAGAATTTGCCTCACCGTTCCGTGGGGGAAACTATACTGATGCCTTCAATGGGTTAGCACCCGAGGACCAGGACGGCTTCGACGTTGTCCGTCTCGACGTTCGGGATTACGAGACGGAGCGTTACACCACCGTATTCCGCGGCTATGTAACAGGCGTTGGGAACAGTTCAAACGAGCCTGAACAACGGTGGCGATTCCGTGCCCAAGGGCCTGGACATCTTCTTGATAACATCCCTGCGAGCAAGCGATTTACTGACGCCACAATCACGGACGTAGCGACATATATCACAGAGAACCTCAACGAGAAACTTCCCTTCCCTGTTGTATTCCTTGAAACCTTGGAAGATGTCGTTCAGGAAGGTGACACCGTTCGTAACGTCGAATCTGCGAATGACGACGCGAGTCCGTCTGACTATGCGTTTCCAATAGCGCGGATATTCAGTGATCTCGTTGCTTCACTAACGGACAATATCCATACTCCCCACACATTCCAAGCGAACAGAGACACCTTGGCTGATGTCGCCTCATGGCTGAAAGACAAGAGTAACGTGGAAATATGGCTTACTCCAACCGATGAGGGAGTCGGACTCGTCGTTGCACGAGGGGCGAAACAACGCCACGAGGCTCACTATCTCGGTGGCGATACCCAGATCGTCAACAACGACGCCCTCGTAGAACTACGCCCAGTCAACACAAAGGTCGTCAAAGGCGGTGCGAAGGAATCACAGTTCTCCGTAGGACCACTGGAGATCAACTCCCCTACTGATACGTTCACGACAGCAAAAGCACGTCACAAACCTCTGTACCGACGTGCAGGTCAACGAGAGCTACACGCTAACACCGAAACGAAAACAGGTGCATTGAGCAAAGAGGAAGTTGGGAATGAGGCCAAGAGTCTGCTCAAACAGGCCATAGAAGGCACTACTGAGGGGACGATGCAAACACTACTGCGAGGGCCTATTGCTCCCTTCGACACCGTAGAAGCACGTCCTACGTGCAACGAGCGAGTGTCAGCGTCCGATGAGTCGATCACCTACGAAGTCAGTCGTGTCCACCACAAGATTCGGACTGGAGATGAGATGTCCTCCACTGAATTGAACGTCGGTGTCCACGTTGGAGACGACGACATTACCATCATAGACAGTTGGGAGAGTGAGGCGTAATCCCCATTTGACGGAGTAATGGGGTTCAGGGGGTCGCCGCCCCTACCCGATACAGGTTCTCCCTGAATTTCCGCACGGGAGGACGTACCATGCGAGAGACTGGCTGATATATCAGGTGTGTCAGGGGTGGGGTGATGACCCTGTCACACTGATTTTGTGAATATTCCCATAGTGAACTGCGCGGAGTTCGGATCACCCCTTCAACGGAATAACTACGATAGTTCGATAGCGTCGCTTGATTTGATCCAGTGGTGATTACAGGCCCACTCAACCGCGGCACCTTCAACGTCGACAGAATCCGCGTGGACATCACTCTCTCCATCAAAGACGTTCCTAAGCACCCAGTGAGGTCGTTGGTGGGCCATGTATTTCAGCATCGGTGACACAAGCGGGAAGCCCTCTCTGCCCCGCGTTTTGAATACCTCCAGGGCAGTTTCGTCGTCAATCAGGACTCGTGGCGGGTCATGGAACACCACCCCTGCATCTTTCTGCCCTTTCTGCACTGGATGGTCCTTCTCATACGCACCCTTCGTATTGTTAACATGGCTTTGAACGATTGAGTGGGCCACGCCGATAGACACCTCGTTGTCGGGATCGTCGGCCCATATCAAGAGATGAGTGTGAGGCGTTGCTGCACTGTCAGTCGATGCAGTAATAGCGATGTATTCGTAGTCGTAGCCTTGAAGCTGGTACTTCATTGTGCCGTACACGTTCGACCATGAATCATGGAGCCGCTCATTGAGTTTGATGGGCTGTGTTGAATCGCTGTAAGGCGTAGAGATTCACTGTTTGACGAAGCGCTTGATGTTATAGACGACACACATCAGCGCGATTTCGCGGAACTCACGAAACCATGAGCGCGCTCGCACGGCGAAGCCGAGCGAGCGCTTCACAGCCGAGTTCACAGTTTCAGTCATAGAGCGCTGATTGTAGCGGTTATCGTCGATTCTGGCGTTGTGTGCGTGGTCGTACGCTGCGAAGATGCGGTGTTTGATCAGCGGTCTGATCCCGAGGTCGCGTAATCCTTCACGAAGCGATTGCTTGTCATAGCCTTTATCGGCCGCAAGAGACCGCAGATCGCCCGCATTTCGGCGGGCGATCTGCTCGGCAAGGTCTGCGTCGCTCCCTTTCCGATTTGTAGAGCAGTGGACGTCAAGGACGGCTTGAGACGCTGTATCGACGAGTTTCGTGACTTTGAGCTTCTGAACGCGGTAGCTGATTCGCTGGCAGTAGTGGCGGCTGGCTGGTGAGCGGTCGTAGAACGTGGCGTCGATCGCGGCGTGTTCAGAGAGATCGTGCAGCTGCGCCGACTGGCGCAGCAGCACTCGACAGACGCTCATACTGATCCGGTCGAACGCCTTACACAACGTGGACGGCGCGGGGAGATCGGCCGCGTTGAGGCCGATCTCCCCGATTATTTGTGGCATCTCTTTGAGCAGGTCGATCGTCATGCGGTACGACGAATCGAGGTAAATCCGCAGACAGTGAAGGGAAACGAGTGCATAGTCGGCGAATCCGCCGCCACCTTCTGGGGCGGCGGATTCGCCTCCATCGCCAGTAACTCTTTGAGCAACCGGTACAACCTCCCCGATGAAGCGGGAGATTTGCGTCATGGTCAACGGAACTCTCCCGCTTCAACTCCTTTGATTTAGCGGCCTACCTCGCTGCCGTATGGCGATTCAACACAGCCGTTTGATGGGTTCAATCCAGCGACGTTGGCCGTTTTGAATCTCTATCGGAGATAGACGGAGCGAACAAAACAGTATCGTCGGGTCATCGTACTGCTCCCAAACATCCCGTGCCCCGCCGAGTAACTGTCCGTGTTGGGTCCGTATTCGTTCGTAGCGGCTTGTTCTATTAGGATGGTTCCAGAGGGCTTTCTGGTATGTGACGTATGCCTCAGCCGCTCGCTCCACCGTCAACGGTTGGGGATTTGGACACTGCTCGGCCGCCCACAAACAGTCTCGCCATATCTCATTCTCACCAGCCAACGGATCCGCCGCATCGGGACACTCCCCACACCCACATTCAACGAGAGGCTTAGGCAACTTCCTGGCGTCGTAGGATGGGTGAGCTATCCGTGTATCTCGTCGGGTTTCGTGATCTATCTTGACTGGGTCGGCAGGTTCTGACTGAGAAGGGGAATTCTTTTTCTGAAAATCTGCATAGTCATCCCCGACTCCCGCCCGTCGCTTGGCCTCCTTCGCTTGTTCAATCGTAAACGGCCCCTCACTATCGTTCTCCCTCGTGTCCGATTTCATTCATATAGACACGGGACGCCGCCAAACGTCACTTTGAACCCTTTTCAGGAGGAAAGGTTTATGACAGAAGGGGTACAAATGATAAGTAGGACCAACCCCACGGTCCATCCCCTACACTGTGTCAGCAGTGTACCTTTCTCCCCCTTTTGAGGAAACCACGAAGTATCACGTAGGTTTCTATGGATTCCTCAGGCGTAGTCGTGTCTTGATCAACTATTATCACCCATACTACTTAAAATCTTGCCACAAAGTAGTAGAATTAATGTAGTCGTTAGGTGTACACAGATGCCAGTATAGCACTTTTAGAGAGATTGGATTCAAAGACGACCAATACCCCTTACAGATTGCTCAAGGGAATAGAAAACGACACTACACGGTTCTCACTCCACTGGGGATGCTCTACGTAGCGACCAATCGATCTCCAAAACCACCCATTATCCCCACACGAGACCGCGGTTCACAAGTAGAGAACTACACTACAAGTACAGCAGTATACGCTTGTGGCGAAGCCCTCTGCCACAGGGTTGCGTGTTCGAGTGTACCTCGTAGGTTTCCTCGAAAACCCTCTATCTTAGGCATAGAACTCTACCTCAATAAGGTTACTCCAATATGAGCGAATACTGAGAGGTTCCGCCCCACTCCACAGTGTTCAATTCAGTATAGTAGGTCTCTCGTGGAGCGTAATCGTGAAACAGCATATCCCCGCTAAGGTGTGTATCTGATCCTAACGAGATGAGATACTGACTACTTGTCGAGGCGTGTGGATGGTCATCACTCTTTTCACAGAGCAAGTTGTTACTGCCAACCGACGGACAGCGGCCACCCACCTTCGCCACCATGTGTGACTGTCGACTCGGGGTAACAATACCTCCAAAATCGACAGACGGCAGCGACGGCACGACGGACGCGAGCAACAGGGCGAAGTTGTTTGCGTGGAGACCGGGCGTCAGCCCGCTGAGCGTGCCGAGACCGACGCCGACGGCGGCGTAGCCGAGCGTCGTCGCGCCGACGGTCGAGAGCATCCCGCAGGGATGGCCGCGTCACCACGCTTGAAGCCTCGGGCGAGCCACGTCGCTGGCGGCGCAGTGGGGCGAAAAAAGTCGAGTGGTGGGTGGACCGCGATTAGCCGAAGAGTTCGCCGAGGCCTTCGCCGCTGGCCTCTTCGTCCTCTTCTTCTTCTTCCTCGGCGGCTTCCTCTTCTTCGGCGGCTTCCTCTTCCTCGGCGCCTTCCTCGGCCTCTTCGTCGGCGCCACCGGAAGCGCCGGCGGCGGCACCCGCGGCGGGTGCGGCGGCGGCCGTCTCGATGGCGTCCTCGATGTCGACATCCTCGAGGGCGGCGACCAGCGCTTTGACGCGGGACTGCTCCACGTCGACGCCGGCGGCTTCGAGCACCGCGGTCACGTTGTCTTCGTTGATCTCTTCGTCCGTCTCGTTCAGGATGAGTGCTGCGTAAACGTATTCCATTGTCTTGTGTCTCCGTTAGCCGAACATCTGGCCGAGGCCCTCGGCACCGTCGCCGTCGTCGTCGTCCTCGTCGTCGGTGTCGGTGTCGGGTTCGGCCTCAGTGTCTTCCGCTTCGTCGCTCGATTCCTCTTCGGTCTCCTCGGCCGGCGCCGCGGGCGCTTCCACGCCGCGCAGTTCCTCCGGGAGCGCCTCGTCGTCGTCGATCTGTGCCGCGAGGGCGCGAACCTGGCTGTCGGCCTGGGACACGAGGTCCGGCATCAGATCCGGGTCCTCGATGGCCGCGAAGAGGCCGACCGACTTGGCGTTGCCAGCCGCCTTGGCCAGCAGCGTGCCCGCGGTGCGGGCGGTCGGGTAGGACGCGTTGACCGAGAGGTTGCGCGCGGCGGCCGCGGCCGACTCGATGTCGGCGCGGTACTCGTCGACGTCGATGGCGAGCTCGTCGGGTTCGAACAGGACGCCCTCGGAGAAGACGGCGCGCAGGTCGAGACCGACTTCCTTGGGTTCGATACCCAGTTCGCCGAGCACGTTGGCGAGTTCGGTGCTGACCGCTTCGCCGGCTTCGAGCACCGTCGAGTCCGCGGTGACCTGGATCGACCCCTCCATGATGCGGGCTTCCGCGCCCACCTGCTGGAGTTCGCCGACGAAGGGACCGGGGTCGACGCCCGTGTCGCCCTCGGGGATGACGATGTCGTTCGGGGCAACCTCGCCCGCGTTGATGGGGGCCGGCGTCTTCGACGCCTCGAGTTGCTGGAAGAGTCCGAACGGGTTGTCGTTGGTCCCGATGAGCGCGACCTGGTTGTAGACGTAGCCGGAGAGCTGTTCGTAGCCCTCGTCGACCTCGTCCAGCGCGCGGCGGAGGAGCGTGTTGCGGCTCATCCGCACGTCGGCGCTGCCGTGCAGGTCGCGGCGCATGTTCTGGAGCTGGCGGCTCGGAATGCCGGCGACGCCGACGATTCCGACGCTCGTGTAGCTCTCGATGAAGTCGACGAGTTCGTCGACCTCCTCCTGTTTCCACTGCGGAATCGTCTCGGTGCGTCGCACGCTCTCGCTTTCGCTCATGCCTCCACCTCCACGGAGGGCCCCATCGTCGTCTTGACGTAGACGGAGTCGATGTTGAGCGGGCCCTTCTCCAGAGCGGCCTCGAGGCGGCGGATGATGACGTCGATGTTGTCCGAGATTTCGTCGGCGGACATGTCCTCCGCGCCGACGCGCGTGTGGAACGTGCGTCGGTCACGGCTTCGGAGCTGGACCGTGTTTTTCATCCGGTTCACCGTCTCGACGACGTCGTCGTCGGGCTGGAGCGGCGTCGGCATCTTGCCGCGCGGCCCGAGGACGGTCCCGAGATAGCGACCGATATCCTGCATCATCGACGCCTCGGCGATGAAGAAGTCTGTTTCGTCGGCGAGATCCTTCGCGGCGTCGTCGTCGTCGCCGAGCTCCTCGAGTTCGTCGGGACTGAGGACCTCGTCGGCGGCGTCTTCGGCACGAAGGGCGGTCTCACCGGTAGCAAAGACGACGATCTGCGTTTCCTGGCCGGTACCGGCCGGCAGGACGACGCTCTCGTCGACGCGATTCGACGGGTCGTTGAGATCTAAGTCGCGCAGATTCACGGCGAGGTCGACCGTCTCGCGGAAGTTCCGCGGCGGTGCCTCGTCGAGTGCGCGAGAGACTGCTTCTTCTATTGTATCTGCCATCTTTCACCTCCGTAGTACGCGTAAACGCTCCTACGGGTCAGTGAAACAGGCGTGGGCCTGTCTCACCGGAACGACGGGAATGTCGGACTTAAACCCGTCGAAGCGTCGACAGACGGGTCATGTAGCGGGTGGCTCCGCCGTCTGGCCAGCGTCACAGACGTGGACTTGCTCCGAGGGAATCGTGAGCCACACGGGGTCGCCGTCAACGAGCGAGCGGTCGGAGAACACCTCTACTTGCACGTCGTCGACGGCGACGGTCACGCGGTTGGTGGCGTCCTCGCGGACGATACGCTCGACAGTGCCCCGCACGTCTCCGTCGTCGCCGAGTCGAACCGCTTCGGGGCGGATGGCGACGGTGCCGGACATATCGAGTGCGTCCCGAAGCGACGGGGCGTCGCTCAGGCCGATACAGTTCGCCCCGGTGAAACGGGCTACCATCCGTGACGACGGGCGCTCGAATATCTCCTCAGGGGTCCCTACCTGAACGACCTGCCCCCCGTTCATCACCACGATTCGATCCGCGATTGCGCGCGCCGTCGTCCGGTTGTGAGTGACGTAGACGGCCGTCACGTCGGCCAAGACGTCCGCCAGATCGTCGCGGAGGGCCTGTCGCGTCGGTACGTCGAGGGCCGCCAGCGGTTCGTCGAGCAGCATGACCTCAGGGCGGATCGCCAGCGCACGGGCGAGCGCGACTCGTTGTTGCTCGCCGCCGGAGAGCGTCGGCGGGTAGCGGTCGGCCAGGTCACTAACACCGAGTTCCGCGAGCAGGTCGTCCGGGTCGCGGGTGTCGTCGTGATAACGACTCCCGAAGTCGACGTTCTCGCGGACGGTCATATGCGGGAAGAGCGCGTAGTCCTGAAAGACGAAGCCGAAGTTACGCTGTTCGGGCGGTGTGTCGCTCACCCGCCGACCGTCGAGTGTGACGGGACCATCGTGGGAGTGAAAGCCCGCGACGGTTTCGAGCAGGAGCGTCTTGCCGCTCCCGCTCGGGCCGAGGATGACGAGACTCTCGCCCCGTTCCACCTCGAACTCGGCGTCGACGTGGAATGAATCCGTCCCGTCGGCGGTGAACGTCGCCGACACGTCGGCGTGGAGGCTCATACGATCCCACCCGTCGTCGAACTGCCGCTGGTGAGATATCGGATGAGGAGGAAGATGAGAGCGGACACCGAAAGCAGGATGAACGCGACGGCACCGCTCTCCGCGAGTCCTCCCTGCAGGTACGTGCCGTAGACGAACACGGGGGCGTGCTGGGCAGTCACCTCGCCGCCTGCCGGCGGATAGAAGAAAGAGACGGAGTAGGCGACGACGGCGACGGCGCCGAACTCAGAGACTGCGCGAGCCCAGGCGAGGACACCGCCGGTGACGATCCCCCGAACCGCGAGCGGAGCAGTCACCCGGCGGAACGTGTCCCACCGACTCGCACCGTGGATGCGCGAGGCGTATTCGAGGCGGTCGTTGATGGACTCGAACGCCTCGCGCGTGGCGTTGACGGCGTAGGGAGCGCTCACGAACGTCATCGCCAGCACCATCCCGATCATGCTCCCGAGGACGGAGACGTTCGGAAACGCGCCGCCGGCCCCGAAACCGAAGAGGATGATGATGCCCGCGACGCTGTGCGGGACAACCAGTGGTAGGTCAACGAGACTCTCGACCAGCTGCTGGCCGGCGAAGCCTTCGGCGAACAGATGTGCAAGGGGGACGCCGAAGAGCAAACTGACGACGGCCGCCAGGAGTGGACCATAGATGCCGAGATAGAGCATCCGATGGACATCGGGGTTGAGCGCTTTCTTGACGATGATCGAGGGCTGCTGGCGGGCGACGAACAGGAACAGGGGGAGTCCGAGCGCAACCATCAGCACGCTTCCCATCGTCGCCACGCCGACGGTGAAGCGGTCGCCGTCGAAGACGTACGCCGTGACCGCCGTACTCCCGATCATGAAGAAGGCGTACCAGGTCGGGCGCCCGATGGCGTACGTCGCCGCGAACGCGAGCACCTGGACGGCGATGAACGTCGCCGCTAGCGACGCTCGTCCGAAGCCGTCCAGGGAGAACCGTGTTTCAGTACTCGTAGCCATTGGTATCGTTATTCCCTCTTAGAAACATAGGTGTATCGGAGCAACAGCCCCCGTTACAGTTCGAGCGGGCCGAGACTGCTCTTTGCGGTGGCGACTTCCATCACGTTGTCCGGCACGGCGTCCTGTCCGCTCTGGGGGACGACGATGGGGTCGACCGGGACGAGACCCTTCTGTTCGAGGAACTGACGACCTGCATCGGAGCCGAAGTACTCGGCCCATCGGGCGCCGTTCTCGGGGTTCTCGGCGACGCTCGGCACGGTCATCCCGTAGGCGATGGGCGCGCCGGTGAACGTGCCGCTGCTGGTTTCGACTTCCGCCTTCGCGTAATGTTCGGCGTACTTGCTGGTCGCCATCGAGAGGTCGACTTGTGACGGCAGGTCGATGAAGGGCATATCCGACGTGCTGGAGATGGACTGGTAGTAGAAGGCGTAGTCCAGCGCACCGGACTCCAGTTGCCCTTTGAGTTTCGTCTCGGTGCCCGTCGGCACCGTCGAGTTCTCGCGGATCTTCTCGTAGGTGGCCTGGTCGTAGAGGGCGCTTCCTTCGAAGCTCTCCTTCCCCAACTGCTGGGTCATCACGGCCCGGTATCCACCAGGGTCGACCGCCGGGTCAGAGTGGCCGATAGTCACGTCGTCGCGCGACAGGATCTCCCACCAGTTGTCCTTCGAGATCTCGTCCGCGCCCGGCGAGTCCTCGCGATACTGAATCGACATCGAGTTGGTCGTGAAGATGGTGTACCAGTCGCCGTAGTCGGGGACTACGCGGTCACGAATAAGCCGGAAGTCGGAGACACCGAGCACGTCGGCCGACCGGCCCTGCTGGGTGATTTTCTGTGTCGACGCGACGGAGCCCTTCGGCTCGCGGTTCACGTCGATGCCCGTCTCCTCCTCGAACGGGGGTTCGGCCGCGCTGAACGGCGGGGCGAGACTCCCGGCGTGGAAGATGGTCATCGACCCACCTGCCGACCCGCCAGAACCCCCGTCGCTACTGCCACCGGCACCGGAGCAGCCAGCGAGTCCAGCCATGCCGGCCGCGCCGGCCGCACCGATTCCTTTCAGCACGTCTCGTCGTGACCGGCTCCGACCGACGTCCTGCCAGTGCTCGTACTGCGCGCGTTGTTTCATGGTGAGCATAACGGCGTTATTATTTTTAGGACATAATGGTTTGGGTCTCGGCCGACGTCACGACAACGCCTTTTGTCCCGCCCATCCAACGCCACCCATGGAGTTTTCGACCGAGTTCGACGCCCGTATCGGCCACGGCGACGTGACCCTCACCGAACGGGACGTGGAACTGCTCCGGGCGATCGACGACCACGGATCGATCAACGCCGCCGCGACGGCGCTCGGTCGGTCCTACTCACGGGCCCAGCAGCGCATCGTCGAACTGGAGGCGGCGTTCGGTGAACTGGTCACGCGCACCCGCGGCGGGTCCGGCGGTGGCGGCAGTCAGTTGGCCGATCGAGCGCGCACCCTCCTCTCGCAGTACGACCGGTTGCGCGCGGAGTTCACCGGCGTCGCCGAAACGGCCGAAACCGTCCTGTCGGGGCGGGTCGTCGACCGCGACGGGGAACTCGCGACCGTCGAGACGGCCGCCAGCACCGTGCGAGCGCTGGTGCCCGAAGGCGGTGAATCGGTGCGGCTCACGCTCCGGGCGGACGCGGTGACGCTCCAGTCACCCACGGAGTCGCCCAGTGCGGACCGAACCAGCGCCCGCAACAGACTCGAAGGGACGGTCAGCGACATCGACGCTGGCGAGTCGGTCGCACTCGTCACCGTCGACATCGGCGGTGGTGTGTCGCTGTCGGCTCTCGTCACCGACGCCAGCGTCGAGAAACTGGACCTCCGGCCCGGCACGGCCGTCGTCGCGTCGTTCAAGGCAACGGCCACGCGGGGTGTGCCGGCGGCACGGTAGGCCCACGCCGTCGGAACCCGACTCCTCCGCCGGTTCCGACAGGTGTATCGCCCGCGGCGTCGAATCCGAACCCGTGTCAGCCGACCTGTTTACGCCACTCGAACTCCGTGGCACCGAGATTCCCAACCGCGTGATGGTCTCCCCGATGTGCCAGTACTCCTGTGAGGACACGGACGGCCTTCCGACCGACTGGCATCACACCCACCTCGCCAGCCGTGCCGTCGGCGGTGCGGGCCTCGTCATGACCGAGGCGACGGCCGTCGAGGCCCGGGGACGCATCACGCCCCACGACCTCGGCATCTGGAGCGACGCCCACGCCGACGCGCTCGACGGGATTACGCAGTCCATCCGCGACCAGGGGAGCGTCCCCGGCATCCAGCTCGCCCACGCCGGGCGGAAGGCCTCCAAGACCCGGCCCTGGGAGGGAAGCGAGCCCATTCCGGCCGACGCCGAGGACGGCTGGGAGACAATCGCGCCCAGCGCCGACCCCTGGCCCTACCAGGACGGCGAGACGGCGACGCGCGCAATGACCCAGGACGACATCGACGACGTGATCGACGCCTTCGTCGCTGCGGCCGAACGCGCCCGCGACGCCGGCTTCCAAGTCGCCGAACTCCACGCCGCCCACGGCTACCTCCTCCACGAGTTCCTCTCGCCCGTGACCAACGGGCGATCCGACGACTACGGCGGCGACTTCGAGGGCCGGACCCGCCTGCTTCGCGACGTCGCCACCGCCGTCCGGGACGTGTGGCCCGAGGACGACCCCCTGTTCGTGCGCATCTCGGCGACCGACTGGCTCCCCGACCGCGAGTCGTGGACCGTCGACGACTCCGTCCGCCTGGCCGACCGTCTCGCTCCCCTCGGCGTCGATCTGATCGACGTGAGCGCCGGCGGGATCCACCCCGATCAACAGATCCCCTCGACCGGCCCGGGGTATCAGGAGCGCTACGCGCGACGGGTGCGACAGGAGTCGGCGGAGTCCATCGCCGTCGGCACCGTCGGCGGCATCACCACCGCCGAACAGGCCGATGCGCTCGTCCGTAACGGCCGCGGCGACCTCGCCATCGTCGGCCGCGAGCATCTCCGTGACCCCTACTTCGCGCTCCACGCCGCCCGGAAACTCGACCGGATGGACGCGGAGGGCATCGAGGTGCCCGTCCAGTACGACCGCGCGTTCTAACCGATCGGCAGTCAGCGACGATGCTTGCCGGACCGATTCGACGAGCATCGACCTTTTGCTGCGCTCGGAGCCTTCGGCTCCCCGCTGGCAAACGCTCGATCAAAAGCCTGCGTCGGCCCCTTCGGGGCCTCCTTGGCCCGCTCGCTCACTCCGTTCGCTCGCGGTCGATAGTTTCCCTATATGGCACGACAGATCCGGGCGATTCAGACGCTCCTGATAGGGAAATCCGATTGCTGAAGAATCCGGACGGACAGTGGACGGCTCGTGATCTCCGTGTCGGGGTGACGGCACAGGGCGAGAGTCGCACTGCTGCACTCGAAAATCTCGACGCTGTCGTCGAGGCGGTGGAGAGCGACGGTGGTCACTCCCCAACCGACGACGAGATTCGTGACCTCGGTGTCGATCCCGAGAGCGCGCGGTCGCAAGTCGACGAGCTCCCCGACGTGCTGCAGTAACGATGGTGGCGCGGGACTTCTCGGGTGAAGACGTATACAAAGTGCTGGTGAACATCGGTGGCTTTCAGCACGTCCGGACCACGGGTGACCATCTGATTCTGCGATGGGACCCACCAGCGTCCCACGAGGGCACCGCTACCCGAACGGTGACCGCTGTAGTCGCCGCAACAGGGCAGCAAATATCCGCTGCTACTGGTCTCAATGAGCCGACGTTCTCTCCAATTACAGATCCGGCGACGGCGCGGCGAACTCGCCCGAACCGTCGAATTCCAGCTCCTCCGGTTCGGTCACGACGCGGAGGTCGTCGCGCTCCCGTGCGTCCTCGATCAGCGGCGCCGACGCGTAACACCGTTCGAGGCGCATCGTGTCCGTCACCCGCAGGACGCGCGCCTCGTCGCCGGCGACGGGGCCGATGGTGCCGAGCGCGCCGAGCAGTCCCGCGCGGTCGTTCTCGACCACTGGCGGCAGGCGAACGCCACGGACGGTGCTCGCCGTGATGGCGTTGATGACCGCTTTCGGCCAGTCCAGGTTCGCCTTCACGTCCTGGTGGACGAAATCCGCCTGCCCCATCCCCATCGCGTTGCCCTTCGTCTTCTCGGTCAGGCCGCGGAGATAGATGCGTTTCACCTCCGGCGACTCGGGTTCGGGTTCGTTGATCGTGAAGTGGCGCCGCCCCGTGACGTTCGTGTCCATCCCCTGGCCGCTGATGTCCTTGCCGATCTGATCGACGACGAGGACGTCCAGGTCGTCGAAGGGGAGTTTCGGCATGCGGTCGTGGGCCATCTCCAGCAGTTCGCGCTCGCGCTTCAGAAAGCCCGAGGCGGGTACGCCTTCGATGAGCGTGGTGTCGTCGTGTTCGTCCTCGACGATGGCGACGCCGCCGGCGACCGGGAGCCGTTCGAGTAGCAACTCGGCGATTTCGGGCAGCATGTTCCGCAGGCTCCAGTCGACGGCCCAGTCGTGGGCCATCTTCGCGCCGCGCTGTTTCCCCATGCCGATGACGAGCATCTTCGAGAGGCCGCTCTCCACCTCGCCGCTGAAGTCGGTGTGAGGTTTGATGCGGTTCACCATCACGATGGCGTCGGCGGCGACGGCGTTGGCGTCGGCGAAGACCGGCACCCCGCGGTCGGGCGTCTCGCCCACCGTCTCGACCTCCATCGTCGCCCGAATCTCACAGCCGACGCTCTCCTCCGTGACGCCGAGCGTGTTGAGTTTGTCGCGCTGTCCCTCGGCAGTCGCCCCGCCGTGGCTCCCCATCGCGGGGAACACGAAGGGATCGTAGCCCTGTTCGCGGACGCCCGAGACGACCCCCCGAACGATGGCCGCGAGGTTGGCGATGCCGCGACTACCGGCGCCGATGGCTACCTCGCCGCCTTTGGGCGTGTCGGAGAAATCGAGGTCGTACGTCGCCGAGACGGCGCGCGATTCGACCTCCTCGACGGGAATCGGATCGGTCTCCCAGCGCTGTTCGACGACGCCCATGCGGGGAACGGCGCCATCGCCGACGGTGTTCCTGATGGTTGCTTCGGGGACGACGAGTGAGTCGTTCATACCGAGGAACTGGTGCGAACGGAAAAGAAACCCGCGGCTTGCGGGTGTTCGAAATCCGCCACGAAAGAGAGAGACCGCCCGTTACGCCGCCAGTTCGTCCGCGAACTGGTCGTCGTACTCGCCGGCGTCGATCCGCTCTTTGAAGTCGCGGGGGTCGTTCCCCTCGATGGTGACACCGAGCGTGACGCAGGTGCCGACGACTTCCTTCGCGGCGTTCTTGAGGTCGTACGCGAGCAGATCCGACTGCTTCTGCTCCGCGATCTTCTTCACCTGGTCGACGGTGAGGTCGGCGACGAAGTTCTCCTGGGGTTCGCCGCTGCCCGTCTCGAAGCCGGCCTCGTCCTTGATGAGTTCGGCCGTCGGCGGGACACCGACCTCGATGCTGAACGAGCCGTCGTCATCGTAGTCGACGGTGACGGGGACTTCCATGCCGTCGAACGCAGCGGTCTCCTCGTTGATCTCCTGTACGACGGCCTGCACGTCCACCGGCGTCGGCCCCAGTTCGGGTCCGAGCGGCGGTCCGGGCGTGGCCTCGCCACCGGGGACGAGCACTTCGATAGTTCCAGCCATACCTCATCACACCCGGGGGCGACTTTTAACGGTTTTCTTTCGGTTCACGGTGTGGCTCGCAACCACAGACGTGATCAGAGGTCGACCGCGAACCGGTCGACGCTCCCCGCTCGGTCGGCCATCCGCGCCAGCAACGTCGCGAGGGCTGCGAGATCCTTCTCGTCGATGACCTCGACCGGCGTATGCATATAGCGGTTCGGCAACCCGACGTTCAGCGACGGGATCCCTCCGCTCGACGTGTAGAACGCGTCGGCGTCGGTGCCCGTCCGGCTCCCTGCGGCCTGTAACTGCACGTCGATGTCGGCGTCGTTAGCCACCGACCGCGCCAGGTCGACCAGCACTGGGTGGTTGGCGCTTCCCCGCGACACCACCGGTCCGTCGCCGAGCTCGACCGGGCCGCGCTTCTCGTCGGGAACCCCGGGCGAGTCCGTCGCGTGGGTTACGTCAACCGCGACGACGGCGTCGGGCGCGAGGTCGAATCCCACCATCCGCGCGCCCTGCAGGCCGACCTCCTCCTGAATCGTGCTGACGGCGTACACCGTCGCGTCGACGTCGTTCTCGGCCGCGCGGCGCAACCCCTCGGCGGCCGCCCAGACGCCGATGCGGTTGTCCATCCCGCGGGCCGACACCCGCGTTCCGTGGAGGTCCTCGACCGTCGTCGAGAACGTCACGGGGTCGCCGACCGACACCAGCGACTCGGCCTCCTCGCGGTCGGTCGCGCCCACGTCGACGTACTGCTCGCCGATGTCGGCGTACTCCTCGTCGCCCGTGTCGCGCAGGTGGATTGCCGTCTGTCCGATGACGCCGGACACCGGCTCGGCGGCGTGGATGGTGACGTGTTGGCCCTGCGAGACGGTGCGGTCCGCGCCGCCGATGGACCCGATGCGGACGTAGCCGTCGTCGTCGATGCGGCGGACGATGAAGCCGACCTCGTCGGCGTGGCCCGTCAGCGCGAGTTCGGTCGACCCACCCTCGTGGACCGCGACGGCGTTGCCGTAGTCGTCGGTCCAGACGTCGTCGGCGAACGCCTCGACGTAGTCCAGCCACACGCGTTGCCCGCGGATCTCGAAGCCCGACGGACTCGGCGTCTCCAGCAGTCGGTCCAGAAAGTCCCGGCGTTCCGGTTGCAGTGACATGGCTGTCGGTAGGGTGGGGTGCGCAAAAGGGGTTGTCGTCCACCGGCTTGTACAGCGATCCCCTTAATCGCCGTGCCGCGTCACACACGTCGACAGCCCCGTGAGTTCGACCGGTTCGGAGTTGTCCGGCGAGTAGACCACCATCTGCCCCTGTTTCATGTAGGGCACCTTATCTTCGAGCGCCGGCGGGATGTTCACGCTTCCGATGGCGTCCTCGTCGCCCAGGTTGAGCACGAGCTTCGTGTTCACCTGCTTGAACACCGAATCCGCGATGTCCTGCGGGTCCTGCGTGATGAGAAAGAGGCCGAGGCGTTCCTTCCGGCCCTGCTTGGCCGCCTCGGTGAACTTGCCGATGACCTTGCGGGCCTGGACGCTCTCGGCGTCCGTCAGGAAGTTGTGGGCCTCGTCCATGCCGACAATCAGCGGCGTCTCCTTGATGCGGTCGTGGGACGGGTCGTTCGACAGTTTCTCGTCGACGAGCAGGCTGGCGACGGCGAGGACGACCAGTTCCGTCGCCCGCGAGTCGTTGACGTGGTAGGTCGGCACGACGGTCAACCCGCCGGGCCGGACGAGTTCGTGCACGAGGTCGGTGACGGAGCGGGCGTCCTGATCGAAGACGCGGTTGAACGCGCTCCCCAGCGCCCGCCGGCGCACGGCGTCGAACGTCGCCTCGTGGACCCGCCCCGACTCGTCGAGTTCCTCGCGGAGCGCCGGGTCGTCGAGATACGTCGTGAACGCATCGTAGGTGGCGTCGGGGCCGTAGTCGTCGAAGAAGCGACCGAGCAGGTAGTCGAGCGCCTGATACTGGTTGTCGTTGAGGCGGGCGCCCGCGACCAGCCACGGCCGGCGGCGGACCATCCGGAAGGGAATGGTGAAGGGCACCTGTTCGGCGCGGTGGCCGCCACCGCCGTAGGACGCGCCGTCGACTTCGGGCACGAGGGCGACGGTGTCGTCGTGGCCGCCGTAGGCGATGCCCTCGCGCTCGAGGCGGCGCCGGTCGTCGTCGGTGAGGTCGGGGTTGTCGTCGTGCATCTGGGCGTACTCGTCCTGGGGGTCGAACTGGACCACTGCCGTTTGTACCTCGCGCCCGTCGTCCATCGCGTACGACGAGTCCAGATACTGCCGGAGGACGTTCTTCGAGGCGTGGGTCTTCCCCGACCCGGTGCCGCCGGCGACGAGGGTGTGCCGGAAGACGAGGGGGTCGCCGTCGGCGTAGTCGTCCTTCAGGCGGTAGTCGATGGTCGGCGGCGTCGCCGCGGTGCGTACCGTCTCGCCGCCGACGGAGAGGTGGCCGAGGAAGACGCCGTCGGCGGGGATGGCCAGTCCCGTCTTGATCTCCGCGGCGTCGGTCGCCTCGCCGACGACGGCCCCGGGTTTCGGCACGCGGTCGGTCATCCGCCGCTGTAACTCGTCACCGTCTTCGAACAGGACGGCCACGGGGTCGAGCGTCGCCACGAACTTGTAGTCGCGCTCGGTGAAGTCGTCGCGACGCATCGCCCGGCGGGCGTGAATCTCCGTCGCGTCGTCGGCCTCGAACTCCTGGGCGTACTCCAGCGCGGTGATGCGACAGAAGAGGGCTTCGTCGTCGGGGTAGGGCACGAGAACGTACTTGCCCAGGCGCACGGACTCGCGGTTGTCGCTCGTGACGAAGGCCTTGAGCGCCGTGTCGTCGCCGTCCTCCGCGACGCGGAGGCCCTGGGAGACGGAAATCGAACCGAGACCGTGGTCGCTCCCCGCCGGGGCGACCTCCAGGTCGTCGAAGTCGTCACCGTCGTCTCCCTCCCCCGCCGCGTCGTCGGGGTCGACCGCCGTAAAATCGCCGAGGTCGGACATGTCCACTACCACGGGGATGGGGGCCAAACCCCTTTCGGCGCCTACCCGAGGAGGTATTTGAGCCAGGGGTGGTTCCGCACGACGCTCGTGTCTTCGAGCACCGCGTCGACACCGAGGATGCGCCCGGCCCCGAACGCGCCGAGGCCGAACAGGAGGATGACGTAGACGAGATGGTCGTCGACGACCCAGCCGTGGGCGATGGGGAGGCCGGCGAGCAGGCCACCCTGTAGCGACGCCAGCCAGTAGAACAGCATCATCACGGCGCCCCAGAACGCGCTCCAGCGGAGGAACGCGCCGAGGATGATCGCCAGGCCCGTCAGCGTCAGCCCCCACATGTTCAGCATGTCGATGAGGGGGTTGCCCGCCATGCTCGCGAACAGCGTCGTGAACGGGTTGCCCTCGGGGAGGTTGGTGAGATAGCCCGCCGCAGTCCAGTTGTTCGACGGATCGGCGTCCAGATACGTGACGACTTTCGTGATGCCGCCCTGGAACAGTGTCCATCCCATCACGAGGCGGAGCAAGAACAGCGAGTAACCGACCCAGTGCTCGGCGTATTCGAACTCGATGTCGCGTCCGAGGATCGTTGATTCGAGCGTATTTCTAGCCATACTCGACCAACACTATCAGATTCAATAAAATCGCGGGCTATTCTCGGGAGTTGAGAACCGTTCTCTGCCCGTGAGAATCCGTCATGTGGATTACTACGAGTCATTTCCACACCGATCGCCCGCAGTCTGGCAGTCGGTGTGGTAAACAGTGACAGCAATCCGTATCAGTCGTCCGCGGGCGCGGACTCGCCGCCGACAGCAGGGCGGGTCACGTCGCGATCGGTCTGTTCGCCCTCGATATCGTAGGGGTATTCGCCGGTCACACAGCCGAGACAGAGATCACCGCGCGAGCGGTCGAGGGTGGCGGCGATGGCGTCGATGGAGAGATAGGAGAGGCTGTCGGCACCGATGTGCTCGCGGATGTCGTCGACGCTCTGATCGGCGGCGATGAGTTCGTCACGGCTCGCCATGTCGATACCCATGTAACAGGGCGCGACGATGGGCGGCGCGCCGATGCGGACGTGGACCTCCTCGGCGCCCGCCTCGCGGATGAGGTCGACCAACTGCGTCGATGTCGTCCCACGCACGATGCTGTCGTCGATGATAGTGACCGTCTTGCCCTCGACGGTGCTCCGGATCGGGTTGAGTTTGAGTCGCACTGCGCGTTCGCGTTCGTCCTGCGTCGGCATGATGAACGTCCGGCCGACGTACCGGTTTTTCATCAGGCCCTCCGCGAACTCCACGTCGGCGCCGTCGTCGTTCGCGGCCTCGGCGTAGCCCGAGGCGAAGGAGCGGCCGGAGTCTGGGACGGGCATTACCACGTCCGTCTCGATGCCGCTCTCCGCCCAGAGTTCGCGCCCGAGGTTTCGGCGCACCTCGTAGACGAGGCCGTCGTCGATGACGGAGTCGGGGCGCGCGAAGTAGACGTGTTCGAAAAAGCAGTGGGCGGTGTCGTCGCGTTCGACCAGTTGATAGGATTCGAAGCCGCTGCCGTCGTCTTCGAGGACGACGAGTTCGCCCGGCCGCACGTCGCGAACCAGTTCGCCGTCGAGGACGTCGATTGCCGCCGACTCCGAGGCGATGACGTAGCCGTCGTCGAGTTCCCCGATACAGAGCGGGCGGTTGCCCTCCGGATCCCGAACGCCGAGGACGGTTTCGTCGTGCATGATGGTCAGCGCGTACGACCCGTGGATGCGTCCCATCGTCCGCTTGACCGCCCGGACCAGATCCTCCTCCAGCAGGTTGCGCGCGAGGTCGTGGGCGATGACCTCGGTGTCGCCGTTGGAGGTGAAGGCGTGACCGAGCCCCTCGAGTTCGGACCGGATCTCTCCGGCGTTGACGAGATTGCCGTTGTGCGCCAGGCCGAGCGACCCCGACTTGAAGGAGACGGAAAAGGGCTGGGCGCAACACGCGTTGACGCCTCCCGAGGTGGGGTAGCGGACGTGCCCGATGCCCGTCGGCCCGTTCAACTGTGAGAGGTCGTCGGCGTCGAACACGTCGCCGACGAGGCCCATCTCGACGCGACTGTGCTGTTGGAAGCCGTCGTGTGTCACGATGCCGGCCGACTCCTGTCCCCGATGCTGTAACGCATACAGCGAGTAATAGAGGGGACGCGCGGCGTCGCGCTCCGTGAGGGAAACGCCCACGACGCCACACTTCTCGGTCATCCCGTCCGGGGAAGGGTTGTCCCGCCCGTGTGCCATAGCAGTTGATAGTGTGGCGCGGGGTAAAAAGCCACGCTATTACGGCGTGGCTGCGCGTCGACGAGTCGGGATAAACTGGCGTGTTAGCACCTGTCGCGCGAGAGAAGTCGTAGGGACCGAAAGCGGCGACTCGGTTGGTGACGCGTTATTCGTCGGCCTTGCTCTGCCACTCGTAGTCGCGGCGTTTGGCCGACTTGCCGAAGCCACACGACGAGCAGACCTTCTTTCGCGAATGGTAGGATTTCTCGCCGCAGCGTCGGCACTTGACGTGCGTCGTCTTGTTCTTCTTGCCCTGAGACGGCGTGCCTGCTCCCGTCATGTTCGTATCGTCACGACGTTGTCGCCGCGTATAATCGTTGTGTTGTCTATCTGCTCGACGTCCAGTTCACCGAGGACGTCCTCGTCGGCCTCGTCGGCCGGTTCGAGCACGACGTTCATGTGCTGGTCGTAGCCTCCGAGGGCACCGTAAAACGCGCGGCCGTCCTTGAGGTGTACGGTCACTTCTTCGTCTAGCGAGGCCTCCAGCACGTCGAGGGGTCGTCCGCCCATGGTACCAAACGCCGGCGGTCGGAACAATAAACGTACCGAAGGGCGCGTTTGCGCCGACACCGGCGCGACCGTCCCTATAAGTGTCGCTCCGCCCTACGACGGGCATGGGCTACTCCGTCACCTACCACTGTCCACGGTGTGAGACCATCGTCGAACTCGAACGGGAGGGGTATCTCGCCGACCGGTCGGTGACCCCCTACCCGCTGGAGGGCTGGACGTACGTCGACGCCGACGGCGAGGGGGATGTCGAAGACGCCGACGGCGTGCGCTTCATCTGTGGCGAGGCCGGAACGCTCCGCGACGACGACGCGTCGGGGTGTGGCGAGCCGTTCTATCTGAGTTACGTCCGATTCGAGAACGGCGAGGAAGTCGAGCCGACGCCCGAAAGCGAATACGTCCGCCTCTCGCGCTAACCCTTGATGTTACAGACCGGGTAGGTGCGCGCCACGCGGTCGCCGATGCCGAGAGCGTCCGAGACGCGCACCACCTCGTCGACGTCCTTGTAGACGCCCGGGGCCTCCTCCGCGACGGTCGCGCCACTCTGGGCCTTGACGTACACGTGCTCCTGCTCGCGGAGTTCCTCCTGAACCGTCTCGCCCCAGAACTCCTGTTTCGCTTGCGTTCGACTCATCAGGCGCCCGGCGCCGTGAGCCGTCGACCCGAACGTGAGATTCATCGACTCCTCGCCGCCGCGGAGGACGTAGCTCCCGGCGCCCATGCTCCCGGGGATGATGATCGGTTGTCCCACGTCGCGGTAGGCCGCGGGCACCTCGGGGTGGCCGGCGGGGAACGCCCGCGTCGCCCCCTTGCGGTGGACGAAGAGTTCGCGGTCCTCGCCGTCGGCGGCTTCGCCGCCTCCTACCGGTCGCCCCTGCGGGTCGACCCCGACGGTGTGGGTCTCCTTTTTCGCGATGTTGTGGGCCACGTCGTACAGCAGGTCCATCTCCATCGACTCCCACGAGCGGTCGAACACGCGCTCGAACACCTGTCGAGTGCGGTGCATGACGAGTTGGCGGTTCACCCACGCGAAGTTGATGCAGGCACACATCGCGCCGTAATACTCCTCGGCGAGTTCGGAGCCGGCGGGCGCGGCCGCGAGTTCTTTGTCGGGCAGCGTCGCCAACAGATCGCCATGGCGCTTCTCGATGCGACGGAGGTAGTCGGTGCAGGTCTGGTGACCCAGGCCGCGGCTCCCGCAGTGGATGAGGACGACGATCTGGTCGGGTTCGAGGCCGTACGCGTCGGCCACGTCGTCGCGGTAGATGTCCGTCACGCGCTGGACTTCGAGGAAGTGGTTGCCGCTGCCCAGGCTCCCGAGCTGATTCTTGCCCCGGTCTTTCGCCTTCTTCGACACCGCGCTGGGATCGGCGTCGGGGCGCCGCCCCTCGTCCTCGCAGTGTTCGAGGTCCGCGGGGACGGCCCACCCCTCCTCGACCGCCCAGTCGACGCCGCGGTCGAGGACCGCCTCCACGGTGTCCATGTCGCCCTGGACGACGCCGCCGCCGCCGAGGCCCGTGGGGACGTTCGCGAACAGGGCCTCGACGAGCTCCTCCTCGCGGCCCTGGATGTCGGCGTAGGTGAGGTTTGTTTTCATCATCCTGACGCCACAGTTCGAGACAACGAACCCGTTCGCGAGGAACGTATGCGCGTCATGGGTGACGCCGATGTCGTACACGGGCTTGGTCCCTGCGTCGCGAATCGCTTCGAGCTTGGTCGCCACCGCACCGTCGGGCCGCACGTCAGTTTCGGCGCGGAACTCGTCGAAGCCGGGGAAATCGCCCCCCGGTCGTGGCCGGCTATCTCGACCGCTCCAGACGCTCCGTTCGACGAACCGGTCGTTGATGCCGAATCGCTCCGCGATTTCGGAGACGTCAGTTCCTCCATCGGCGAGTGCCTTCGCCTCGGCAGCGATAGCTTCTCGCCGTGAAATCTCTCGTTCCTTCGCTCGGAGATACTGAATGGCCACCATCGCCTGCCGCTGCTTTTCGGGGTGGTAGCGGTAGCCGACACGGCTGAAGAACCGAATCAAGTTCTCGGAGCCGTTTTTGATCCCCAGTCTGAGGCGAACGGTCGGTTCCGAACTGTTCGAGTCGGTCTCGAACGCCTCGATCTCGTTGGTCTCGATACCGATTCCATCGAGGAACGCCGCCATATCCTCGAAGAACGCACGCCCCGCCGCTTCCGTGTCGACGGTCCGAGTCTGGGACACTTTCGGACAGTACAGGGTCTTGTCGTGCTGGGCGGCCGGCGCGTTCATCTCGGCGCCGAAGTACGCCGAGTAGAAGAGCGCCCGTTGCCAGTCCGTGAGTTGGCCGAGATACTCCGGGGTTGAGAACCCAGACGACACCTTCGGCCCTTCCGGAACGCCCAATTCGACGAACACGCGCCGAAGGGCCCTCGAGGTCGTCTTGAAACTGTACGCCGTGCGGTCGAACGTGTTGCCATCGATGTCGTGAGACCGGTCGCGTTCGTAGATTTTCGACGGCGTGAACCCGATGGCTCGAACGTCGTCTCGAATCTCCTCTAGTTCCTCGGGGTCGCCGTAGAACCACGTCTGACCCTCACCGCCGTAGGACCCATCTCCGAGGAGGAATCCGATGATTTTGAGCAGGCGATTGAACTCGTCGTCGGTCGACCGCAACGGGAGCAGCCCGCGGTCTTTCAGTACCCGGCGTATCTGCGGGTTCTCGTCGGCGAAATCCGCCTCGGAAAGGACGGTGAACGCCTCGGGATCCTCATGCTCCAGCCCCCCGAACGGATGAGTATACACCGTATCGCTCGGCGAGAGGTCCTCGACGCGAACCATCCCGTCCGGCGTCTCGAACTGATGATCACCAGTCGCTTCGATCTGACGTCCGGTCGCCGTTTCGAGTTCGTACACTGGTTTCTCGCCGGATTCGGTGAACAGTCGAATATCCGACGAGAGCACCTCCTCGCCCGTCGCGACGGCCGCCTCCTCGTTCTCGAACCGATCTCGGAGCGTTTCGAGCGGTAGCCGCCGCCCGAACGAGAGCCTGACATCGGTATCCCCCGGCAAGCAGTTGATGTCATAGCCGACCGCTCCCGGCGAAATACAGCCGTGATCGGCGTCCGTCGCCCCGACGCCGCCGACGGGGAAGCCGTACCCCTGGTGACCGTCGGGCATACAGATGGCCTGTCCGGTCATCCCCGGCAGGTGGGTCGCGTTCTTCAACTGCTGGAGCGTCTTGTCGTCGCCGATCTGTTCGAGCAACGCCTCGCTCGCCAGGACGCGGGCGGGGACGCGCATGTCGCCCTCCCGCGGGATCTCCCAGACGAACTCCCGAACTCGTTCGAGGCGGACGCCGTCGAACTCGCGTGTGGTCATGGATGGGGCGACGTGGCCGACGCGGGAATACGTTACTCTCTCGGTGGCGGGCGGGTCGCGGTCAGACATCCAACACCACGTACGCCTCCCACCCGTCGTCGACGCGTTCGATACGCATCTCGGAGTAGGTCACCGCCTTGACATCGCGCGCGTCGACATCCTCGAACGGGACGCCACGGGCGCTCCCCTCGACGACCCACTCGTCGTCCGTCTCCCGAACGCGCGCCTCGTTGTCGACCGGGAGGACGCCCCGCACGTCGCGTTCGTAGATGAGTTGATCGAGATAATCGAAGAGTAAGGCCTCCAGTCCCTCGGCGCGGACGGTGAGCGTGAACCGCTCGCCAGTGTCCGGAATGTCGTCGCAGGTGGCGGCCGCGAGGCCGTCGGCGGCCGCGGCGAAGGTGTCGCCGAGGGTGTCGCCGGTCGCTTCGACGGCCACGTCGGCGGTGTGGGGGCGGAGTTCGTAGGGCATCGTCGGAGCGAGGGCGGGCGGCGTCAAAACGGTTTCTCGGTGGCGGCGCCCGCGCAGTAGCGTCGACTGCACCCGGTGACATCGGTGTCAGCGCGAATTCAAGACCTCCCGCCCCGTATATCCAGTAATGGCAGACATCACTCCCACACCAGGCATTCACCACGTCACGTGCATCGCGGGCGACCCCCAGCGAAATCTCGACTTCTGGGTCGAGACGCTCGGCCTACGACTCGTCAAGCGCTCGATCAACCAGGACGACACCAGCACCTACCACTTCTTCTTCGCGGACGCGGAGGGGACGCCGGGAACGAGCATGACCTTCTTCCCGTGGTCGGGGATGTCCCGCGGCAAGGTCGGCTCCGGGCAGGTGTCCCGGACGGCGTTTCGCGTCCCCGAGGGGAGCCTCGACTACTGGGAGGAGCGCTTCGACCGACACGGCGTCGACTACGACGACCGCCTCGAGCGGTTCGGCGAGCCGGTCCTGCCCTTCCGCGACCCGGACGGTCTCCCGGTCGAACTGGTCGAAGTCGAAATCCCCGAGACCGACCCCACCACCCCGTGGACGGCGTTCGTCCCCGCGGAACACGCCATCCGCGGGTTCCATTCGGTGACGCTCTGGCTGGCCGATCCCACGCCCACGCAGGACTTGCTTCGGACGATGGGTCTCGACAAGGTCGGCACCGAACAGGCCGCCGGCGATTTCCCGGGCGACGAGCGGACCCGCTTCGCCGCGGACGGACCGGTCGGGACGTACGTCGACATCCTCCCGACCATCGAGAGCGGTCGGCAAGGGCACGGGACGGTTCACCACGTCGCCTTCCAGACGCCGACCGACGCGGACCAGGAGGCGATGCGCGACGCCGTCCGGTCGGCGGGGCTGAATCCGACGCCACAGATCGACCGCCACTGGTTCCGATCCGTGTACGTCCGCGAGTTCAACGGCGTCCTGTTCGAACTCGCCACCAGCGGTCCGGGCTACACCAGCGACGAACCGCTCGCCGACCTCGGCGGCCGACTCGTGTTACCAGGGGAGTTCGAGAGCCGACGCGAGCGGATCGAAGCCGGACTGCCGGACGTGACGGTTCCACAGGCGGAGACGCCCGACGCCGACTGAGCGGTTCGCCCGCGAGAACAAGAATTATTTGCCGGGACACGCCGGAATATGAGCGGCACCCGTGTCGTGTCAACGTATGGCAACGAACGCGGACGTCCTCCAGCGGGCGGACGCCGAGGACGTGGAGCTGGTTCGCATCGTCTTCGTCAACAACAGCGGCGTGCCGCGGGGGCGGGTCGTCGACGCGGCGTCGCTACCGGGCGTCCTGGAGGAGGGGGCGAACGTCACGCACGCGATGCAGTCGTTCAACGCCCTCGACCGACTGGCGCCGGACGGGCGGTACGGTCCCGCCGGCGAGGTGCGCGTGGTGCCCGACCCGGAGACGTTCACCGTCCTGCCGTACGACGACCGGGCCGCCCTCCTGCTCGCGGAACTCCACGACCTGAACGGCGATCCGTGGGCCGCCGGACCGCGCGCGCAACTCCGGCAGTATCTGGAGGACCTGGCGGCCGCGGGCTACGCGCCCGAACTGGCCTACGAGAGCGAGTTCTACTACACCCGAACGGACGACGACGGCGAGGCAGTCCCGCTGGACGACAGCACCTGTTTCTCGACCGACGGCATGCGAAGCGCCCACGACGTCGTGCTCGACACCGTCGACGCGCTCAAGGCCCAGGGGATGGGGCTGGCGGCCTACTACCCCGAGTACGGCCCCGGCCAACAGGAACTCGTCGTCGACCACGACACCGGCGTCGCCGCCGCCGACAACCACGTCCGGTTCGCCGAGACGGTTCGCGCGGTGGCTGCCGACCACGGCCTCGACGCCACCTTCCGGCCGAAACCCTTCCCCGAACTGCCGGGGTCGGGGTGTCATATCCACCTCTCGCTGTGGGAGGGGAGCGAGAACGTCTTCCACGACGCCGCCGCCGACGGACCGTATCCGCTCTCCGAGGAGGGGCGGTTTTTCGTCGGCGGCCTCCTCGAACACGCGCCGGCGCTGGTCGCGGTGACGGCGCCGACCGTCGAGTCCTACGACCGTCTCGCGCCGGGGATGTGGTCGTCGGCCTACACCTGCTGGGGCGAAGACAACCGCGAAGCGGCCGTGCGCGTGCCGTCCGTCGACCGAAGCGCACCCGAAGCGACGACGCGCGTCGAGTTCAAACCCGCGGACAACACGGCCAACCCCTACCTCGCACAGTTGGCGTTGCTCGCGGCGGGAATGGACGGCATCGAGCGCCGTCTCGACCCCGGCGACCCGTTGAACCGCGACCCCGGAACGCTCGACGAGTCGGCACTGGCGGAGCGGGGTATCGAACGGCTGCCAGCGACGCTCGACGAGGCGCTGGACGCCCTCGAATCCGACGACACCATCGTCTCGGCGATGGGCGACGACCTGCTGGGTGCCTATCTCGAAGTCAAGCGGAGCGAGTGGGAACAGTCGACCGACGAGGAAGGCGAGTGGTCGTCGGACTATCTCGATCGGGCCTTCTGAGCGACGGAACGCCTCCCGAGCGCGGCGACGAAGCCGGCGACGCTGGACGGCGACGATGAAGTTATATTGGCCGCCGCCGCTAGCGGTGTAATAGTGAGCGTCACCGTCGAGAAGCGCGTCGATGGTCCCGGCGTAACCGAGTACGCCGACGAGGCCTGGAACCTGAAAGAGCGCATCCGTCGGACCGAAGGGGTCCTCAAACAGCGAAAGCATTTCTTCATGGATGCCTACCGGCGGGCGACGACGCACCTGCTCTATCTGGACGACGACCTGGTCGGCTTCGCGACGGTCCGCCGCGACGGCTACATTCTCTTTCTCGCCGTCGCTCCCGAGCGTCGCGGCGAGGGGTTTGGCCGCCGCCTCGTCGCCGAAGTCGCCGAAGATCACCGCACGGTCACCTGCCACGCCCGGACGACCAACGAACAGGCCCTCGAATTCTACAAATCGGTCGGCTTCGAGATCAAGCGGCACATCGAGAACTACTACGAGGACGGCGGCGACGCGTACTACCTCCGCCTCGGTCCCGACGAGCGACTGCGCGATCGGCTGTCGGAGTTGATCGGACGTTAGGGCTCGAACTGCCCCTGATCGGTGACCACGCTGTCGATCAGGTCCATCGGCGTCGCGTCGTAGGCGGGGTTCTCGACGGTGACCCCCTCGACCGGTTCACGGATCACTTCCGCGGGCGGCCGGGACTCGTTTTCGAACACGAAGTCGTCGTCGATGACCTTCGACTGGGAGCCGACGACGGTGACGGGGACGTCGGCCACGTCGGCCGCGGCGGCGAGGGGGAACGTGCCCACGCGGTTGTAGAGCGTGTCCTCGACGATGCAGTCCATGCCGACGATCACGCGGTCACACTGATCGAGGAAGTACCCGGCCGCGCTGTCGACGACGAGGTGAGGGTCGACGCGGTCCATCTCCGCGAGTCGCCGGGCTGTCTTGCGGCCGAGATACCGCGGGCGGGCCTCGGTGACGTACGCGGTGAGGTGGGTGCCACCCGTGGCCGCCGTCTCGATGGCTTCCAGGACGGTCGTGGAGAAGTCGTGGGTGAGGAAGCTCTCACCGTCGTCGAAGGTGTCGGCCGCGCGGTCGGCCGACCGCCGCTTGCCCATCTCTATCTCCTCGGCGATGCGATCGATGACGCGATCCGTCTGGGCTTTCGCCTCCTCGACGGTGTCGGCCACGCCGACGACGTCTTCGACGACCTCTCGCATCGCCTTGTGAAGCGACGCGTGCGAGGGGTTGGCTCGCCGGAGCGCCCCCGCGTTGCGTTCGAGGTCGCGTTCGTACGCCTCGACGTTCTGGTAGTCGCGATCGAGCAGGTCGCGCAGGGCCTCGGTCGCCTTGACCGCGACCACCGACGAACTGTGGGTCTGCATCCGGCGGATCTCCTCGATCGTCTCGTCGATCATACGATGAGGTGGCGGGTTCGGGGCAAAGGCCTTCCGGATGCGTCAGACCGGTAACTGGTCACGGGCGGTCACTGGCCGCCCGGCGGGCGTACGCGTAGACGAGCAGCGCGGTGACGAACCAGACGACGGCACCGACGCGGACGGCGAAGGCGACGCGGGCGCCCCAGGTCGGGAGCGACTGCCCCAGCGAGAGCAACGCCACCAGGGGCGACCCCGCCACGATTGTGGTGATGAAGGTGACCTGCATCACCCACCCGAAGTCGACGCCGTCGGGGTCGGTGCGCTCAACGCGGTGTGGCACGCGTTCCCGTTGCGGGCCGAGGCGCTAAGGCGTGGTGGTTCACGTTTCGCTACAGCGATGAGCGGAACGCGTCGGCCGACGGCCGGTTGTCGGGCGGGCGGATGCACCGCCTCGGGGGTCGAATCCCCTCAGGTCCGGAGTATAAGTGACCGGGCGGAGTACGCAATCCCCGTGTCCCTCCGGACCAAGCGCGCTCCATTCGATCGCTATCGGCATCCAGTCGCGGTGTCAGTCGCCCTCGTCACCGCCCTCCTGATCGGCGTCTTTCTGTGGCGACGCCTCCTGTGGCGGACAGTGTCGGTCGCCGCCGGCCCGGACCCGCTGTTCGGCTCCGTTCTCGTCGGTGGCCTCCTCACGGGGAGTGTCTTTCTCGCCGGCTTGGTGCTACTCACGGGCGCGTACACGAGCGCCCTCGGCATCGATCGAGGGGTGGCGCTCCCGGATCGAACCGGTCTGCCCGCCGTCGGCCTGGCGGTCGTCGTCCCGCTCGCGTTCGTCGCCGCCACCAAACTCGTCGGTGTTCTCACCGACGTGCCGTACAACTCCCTCACCAAGACGGCGGTCGCCGCGGGCGCGTCGGTACGGCCAGTGGCGCTCCTCGCAGGGCTCGGACTCCTGATCAGCGTGCCGACGCTGTGTCTCGTCTGTCAGGTGCTCGTGCAGGGCACGTTCGCGCAGGTGGTCGACGGAACCGAGGCCGTCGTCCTGACGACGCTCGTGACGGGGTTCGCGATGACGAGCACCGCCGGTGGGTTGGCGACGGTCCCCGACCGGGGGAAACTCGCCGGGACGGCGCTGTTCGCCGGCCTCCTCTGTGCCGGCGTGTACGCCGCCGACTACGCCGACGGCGAGCGGCTGCGCGCACTGGGTTACGTCCCGGCCGCGCTCTTCGTCGCGTTCGTCGTCGTCGCGGGCGTCGCCAGCGTCGACTCCATCGCCGGCGGCCTGTTCGCAGTCACGCAACTCGCGGTGCTTGGGATCGCGGCCGTCACCTCCGACCGGACGGGGTCGCTCCTGCCGCCAGCGTTCGCGTACGCGACGCTGTTGCTCGCGAACCGGCTGGTCGTGTTCGTCTTCGAGCCGGGCGTCCAGAGCTGGTAGACTGGGTTAGCCGTCGAGAAACGTCGTCACCGCGTCGTTGAACGCGTCCGGCTGTTCCAGCATGGCGAGGTGTGCCGCGCCGTCGATGGTCGTCCACTCGGCGCCGGGGATCGACTCCGCGAGCGATTCGTGGTACCACGGCGGCGTGAGCGCGTCGTGTTCGCCGACGACGGCCAGGACGGGCACATCGATGTCGCCGAGGCGATCACGTACATCGAAGCGGTGACAGGTCTGGAAATCCCGGCGTGTCACCGGCTGTCCGGCCGCCTGCAGCGCCTCGCGCGACACCGCCACGAGTTGCTCGTCGGGGTCGTGAAAGAGCCGGTCCGAGCCGTGCAGAAACTCCACGGCGCGCTCGAAGTCGGTCCGCAGCCACCGGAGCAAGTCGTCGAGGACCGCCAGTCGCGCCCCGGTTCCGGCGAGGACGGCCCCCGAGAGATCGAGAGTCACGTCCCGTTCGAGCAGTAGCATCAACACGACCGCCCCGCCGAGCGAGTTGCCACACAGCACCCGCGCGCCGGTCTCCCGGGCGACGGCGACCACGTCGTCGACGTGCGCCGAAAGCGTCTCGTACCCCGGCGCTGCGTCGATGTCGTCGCTCTCGCCGTGACCGCTCAGATCCAGGGCGACCACCGGCCGGTCCGTCGCGAGCCGAGCCTGTGACTTCCAGACTGCGTGCGAACCGCCGCTCCCGTGGACGAACAGGATCGGAGCGGCGTCCCCGCCCTGATGTCGTCGGAACGCCGTCTCCCGGCCGTGGTGTGTGACCGTCTCCATACCGGATGGTAGCGCCGGGAAGGGCATAAACCCGACCACCGGGCGTCGTTGACGTGCAGATCACACTCCCGACGCCGAGCAGCGAGACCGCTGACCGCCACACAGGGTTCCTTGAACCGCGAGTCCATTTGAGATATCTATCCCACCACCGTCGGTCGATTAATCGGAGAAAGATTTATATAGATAGGTACCTAACGTGTGGTTAAGAAGTATCATGGTTAGACAGCAATACACCGGTAAGGACGGGCAGTTCGTTCGTCGGTACGACTACGAAGATCAGTGGCTGATCGCGGCCGACATCGGTGTCGACGACGACCGCCTGGACATCGACATCGTCGACGAGACGGCGATCGTCGTCGTCAACGGGGAGACCGAGGCGGAGTTCGACCTCCCTGGCTCGGCCGAGAGCGTCGACACGAACCACGGCATCCTCGTCGTGGAGGGTGACCGATGAAACTCGTCGTCAAACCCCTTCAGCAGAAAGACGCCGGTCGCGGCCTGGCCGCCATCGACCGCGCGGCCGCCGCCGAGATGGGTCTCGAAGTCGGTGATTACATCCGCATCGAGGGCTCGGACGGCACCGCCATCGCCCGCGTCTGGCCCGGCCTCCCCGAGGACCAGGGCTCCAACGTCATCCGCATCGACGGCCAGCTTCGCCAGCAGGCCAACGTTGGCATCGACGACCGCGTCGAGGTCGAGAAAGCGGACGTGAAACAGGCCGCGAGCGTCACGCTCGCGCTCCCCCAGCAGATCGGTATTCGCGGCGACGTCGGCCACTACCTCCGCGATAAGCTCACCGACAAGCCCCTGACCAAGGGTCAGACCCTCCGGGTCCCCTTCGGCTTCGGCTTCATGGGCGGTCGCCAGAGCAAGGCGCTCCCGCTGAAGGTCGCCGACACCGAGCCCTCGGGCACGGTCGTCGTCACCGATTCGACCGAAATCGAGATCAGCGAGAAGCCCGCGGAGCAGATCCGCGAATCCGCCGGCGGCGAGGCGGGGACCGAAGGTCCCGACGTGACCTACGAGGACATCGGCGGCCTCGACCGCGAACTCGAACAGGTTCGCGAGATGATCGAACTGCCGATGCGCCACCCCGAACTGTTCCGGCGGCTCGGCATCGACCCGCCGAAGGGCGTGCTCCTGCACGGCCCGCCGGGCACGGGGAAGACGCTTATCGCCAAAGCCGTCGCCAACGAGATCGACGCCTCCTTCCACAACATCAGTGGGCCGGAGATCATGTCGAAATACTACGGCGAGAGCGAGGAGCAGCTCCGCGAGGTGTTCGAGGAGGCCGAGGAGAACGCACCCGCTATCGTCTTCATCGACGAAATCGACTCCATCGCGCCCAAGCGCGGTGAAGCCGGCGGCGACGTCGAACGCCGCGTGGTCGCCCAACTGCTCAGCCTGATGGACGGCCTCGAAGAGCGTGGCGAAGTCGTGGTCATCGGCGCGACCAACCGCGTCGACGCCATCGACCCCGCGCTCCGTCGTGGCGGCCGGTTCGACCGCGAAATCGAAATCGGCGTCCCGGACCGCGACGGCCGCCGCGAGATCCTGCAGGTCCACACCCGCAACATGCCGCTCGCGGACGACGTCGATGTCGACTCGTTCGCGGAGTCCACCCACGGCTACGTCGGTGCCGACATCGAAAGCCTCGCGAAGGAGGCCGCGATGAACGCGCTCCGGCGCATCCGCCCCGAAATCGACCTCGAGGAGGACGAAATCGACGCGGAAATCCTCGAATCGCTCGAGGTGGACAAGGACGACTTCCAGGAGGCGCTGAAAGGCATCGAGCCCTCGGCGCTCCGCGAGGTGTTCGTGGAAGTGCCCGACATCACCTGGAACGACGTCGGTGGCCTCGAAGACACCAAAGAGCGCCTCCGCGAGACCATCCAGTGGCCGCTGGACTACCCCGAAGTGTTCGAAGCCATGGACATGGAGTCCGCGAAGGGCGTGCTCATGTACGGCCCGCCGGGCACGGGAAAGACCCTGCTCGCGAAGGCCGTCGCCAACGAGGCCGAATCCAACTTCATCTCCGTGAAGGGGCCGGAACTGCTCGACAAGTACGTCGGGGAGAGCGAGAAGGGCGTGCGCGAGATCTTCAGCAAGGCTCGCGAGAACGCCCCGACCGTCATCTTCTTCGACGAGATCGACGCCATCGCGACCGAGCGCGGCCGCAACAGCGGTGACTCGGGCGTCTCCGAGCGCGTCGTCTCCCAGCTGTTGACGGAGCTCGACGGCCTGGAAACCTTAGAGGACGTGGTCGTCATCGCCACCTCGAACCGGCCCGACCTCATCGACTCGGCGCTCCTGCGCCCGGGTCGTCTGGACCGCCACATCCACGTGCCCGTCCCCGACGAGGAGGCCCGCCGGGCGATCCTCGAGGTCCACACCCGCGACAAGCCGCTCGCCGACGACGTCGACCTCGACAGTCTCGCCCGCCGGACCGAGAACTACGTCGGCGCCGACATCGAGGCGCTCTGCCGCGAGGCCTCGATGGCCGCCAGCCGGGAGTTCATCAACAGCGTCTCGCCCGAGGAAATCGGCGAGTCGCTCGGCAACGTCCGCATCACGATGGACCACTTCGAGCGGGCGCTCCAGGAAGTGACGCCGAGCGTCACCGAAGAGACCCAGGAGCGCTACCGCGAGATCGAACAGCGGTTCACGAACGAGGAGATCGAAGGGCCGCAGGAAACCAGCCGGACGTTCCACTAACGTCGCGGCGACGCAGCGATTTTTTGTTCGATCACCCCAAGAGCCTCGCGGATGGCCGAAACCAGACGCTATTTCACCGCCGGGTGAGGAGTAGGCGTCGTGCCGACACTCTCCGTACGCCAGCGGCGGCTTGGCCTGTGGGCGTTACTGGCGGCCGGCTTCCTGTTCGTCAACTTCCACCGGACGGCGACGGCGGTTCTCGCCGATCCGCTCGCCCGCGCGTTCGACGCCACGGCCGCCGAACTGGGCTTGCTCCACGCGTCGTTTTTCTACGTCTACGCCGCACTCCAGCTTCCGGCCGGGCTAATCGTCGACCGCTACGGGCCGCGACGCGTGGGCGCGGTCGGCCTCGCCCTGATGTCCGCCGGCGTGGGCTGGTTCGCGTTCAGCGGGACGCTCGGCGCGGCCTTCGTCGCCCGCGCCAGCATCGGCCTCGGCGGGAGCGTGCTCTACATCGCCACGCTTCGCTTCTGTGCCAACTGGTTCCAGCCGGACGAGTACGCGACGATGACGGGCTACACCGTCGCCGCGGCGGGCGTCGGGGGCATCCTCGCGACGACGCCGCTGGCGCTCGCCACGGGTGAGTTCGGCTGGCGGATGGCGATCCTCGTCACCGCCGTGACGACCGGCGTGCTGAGCGTCGGCATCGCGCTCGGCGTCCGTGACACGCCGGAACGGGCCGGTCTCGACGCCAGCGAGTTCGGCGTCGGCACGTCGAGTACGCACGTCGCGTCGCTCTCCGAGATGGTCGCCAACACGCGGACGGTTCTCGCGGAGTTCGAAACGTGGCTAATGGGAGTGGTGCTGTTCTGTGTCCTCGGCGTGAACTTCACCGTCCTCGGTCTCTGGGGAGTTCCCTTCCTCGTCGACACCTACGGCGTCTCCATCGCGAACGCGTCGATATACGTCCTCGTCGGCAACGTCGGCTTCGTCCTCGGCTCGCCCGTCATCGGCGCGCTCTCGGATCGGCTCGGCCGGCGAACCGAACTCGTCGTCGCGACGGCCGTGCTGTTCGCGCTGTCGTACGGCACGCTGTTGCTCATCCCGCCGCTCCCCGTCGTCGGCGCCGTCTTCTTCACCGCACTGCTCGCCAACGGTGGCGTCGCGCTCGTGTTCACGATCGGCAAGGAACGCCACCGGCCGGCTGTCGCCGGCACCATCACGGGCGTCGTCAACAGCTTCGGCTACTTCGGGGCGGCGGTGCTCCCGAGTCTGATGGGCGCGGTCCTCGACGCCTACTGGACCGGCGACATCATCAACGGCGCGCGGGTCTACACCGTCGCCGGCTACCGCGTCGCCTTCGGCATCGCCGCGCTCGCGGGGCTCGTCGCGACGCTCGTCGCGTGGTGGCTCCACCACCGCGAGGTCGGAGGGGGTCCACAGCGAGTCGAGACGGACGCGTGACGGGTCAACTGCGCTGATACCGGCGCCATCCCGCGAGCGCGAGGCCCGCGACGATGAGGACGAGACCGACGCCACGCGCCGCCGAGAGCGCGAGGCCGAGGAGCAACGCCGCGACGTTGAACCCCGAACTCCGCTGCTCGGTCCGCACGGAGTACACCTCGCCCTCGTCCCGGACGGGGGAGAGCCCCTCACCGAGGGCGACGTGGTCGCTCGTGTACTGGAACTCGGGCGCCGTCGCCGATTCGTTCTCGACGACGTACGGCGAGTCGGCGACCCCGCGAGCGACGGCGCGCTGTCCGCGGTCCGAGAGGTTCTCGTAGGCTAGCACGTCCGACTCTTCGTACTCGATGCCGTACGCGAGCGTGCCGTTCTCGGCCGGTTCGACGTGGTGGACGTAGTCGACGTCCGACGGCCCACCGCCGATCGGAGCGGCCGAGGCGAGCACGCAGACGACGCCGGCGGCGACGAGCAGGGTGGGGAGGGCAGGCCGGTCGACCATGCCGGAGCGTGACGGCCAAGAATCATGTTGGTTCCGATCAGAGATCGGAAAGGATCTCTTCGGCGTGTCCCTCCGGCGAGACGCCCTCGTAGACGTGCTCAATGTGGCCGTCGGGACCGACGACGTACGTGTTCCGGAACACGCCGTCGAACGTCTTGCCGAACATCTGCTTCTCGCCGTACGAGTCGTACGCGGCGGCGACCTCGCCGGATTCGTCCGAGAGCAAGGAGAAGGTGAGATCCTCCTGTTCCGCGAACGCCGCGAGATCGTCGACCGGGTCGTCGCTGATGCCGACGATTTCGGCGTCGCGGTCACGGAAGGCGTCGACGCGCGCCTGGAAGCCACACGCCTCGGTCGTGCAGCCGGGCGTGTTCGCGCGGGGATAGAAGTAGACGACGACGCGCTGGCCGCGGAAATCCGCGAGCGACACCGTTTCGCCGTGTTGATCGGGCAGTTCGAAATCGGGAGCATCGTCGCCAACGTCGAGCATACCGTTCGTGGGAGAGCCGCCGGGAAATCGCTTTCGCGGTGCCGACGGACCCGGGGGTTGTCAGCCGCTGTGCACACTGCCAGCGGGACGTCGATCGAGAGATCTGCCCCGCTCAGTGGACGTGGGCGCCGTCAGCGCGTTCCGCGTCCGTGTCGCGGAGGTAGCCAACGGAGAGGTCCGCCAGGAAGATGGGACCGAAGACAGCGTTGAGGTGGGTCGTGTCCCCGCTGAGCCGGGTGTCGAGCGTGACTGTCCGTCTCTGGAGAGTTCGCTGCCCACCAGCACAGTCTGGCAGTTGGTTTTTGAACTACCTCACATAATAGTTTAGAAATCACAGAAAAATCCAGTTTAAGACAACGGACGAAAACCCCACTCCAAAAGATTATCCGTCATGGGACCGCGTCGACAGACGATGCCGTACGATCCCGACCCACTCGACCCGCTCGTTCGCACGCTCCGGAGCGGCGACCAGTCGCCCACGGCACTGGTCGATACCCTGTGTGACCGTCTCGACGCCGTCGACGGCGACGTTCGGGCCGTCCTCCCGGAGGCAGGACGGCGCCCTCGCCTGACCCGCGAAGCCGCGGCGCTCGTGGACCGTCACGATACGCCCGCAACGCGGCCGTCCCTGTTCGGCGTCCCCGTCGGCGTCAAGGACATCTTCCACGTCGACGGCTACGCCACGGCGGCCGGGTCGGCGGTGCCGACGACGGCCATCACCGGCCCCGAGTCGACGGCCGTTCGCCGCCTCCGCGACGCCGGCGCGCTCCACTTCGGCAAGACCCATACGACCGAGTTCGCGTATTTCGCCCCGCCGCCGACGCGAAATCCGAACGCGCTCGGCCACACGCCGGGCGGGTCGTCGAGTGGTTCGGCGGCCGCCGTCGCCGCCGGCCTCTGTCCGCTCGCGCTCGGCACCCAGACCGTCGGGTCGGTGATCCGCCCCGCGGCGTTCTGTGGCGTCGTCGGCTTCAAGCCGAGTTACGGCCGCATCCCGACCGACGGCGTCGTCCCCTTCTCGCCCACCGTCGATCACGTCGGCACGTTCACCGCGGACGTGGCGGGCGCGCGCCGGGCCGCAGCGATTCTCTGTGACGGGTGGGAACCGACCGATCCCGACGAACGGCCCGTACTCGGCGTCGTCGACGGTCCCTATCTCGAACAGGCGACCGACGCTGGCAAGGCGGGCGTCGAGGCGGGCGCGGAGGCGTTGCAGTCGGCGGGCTACGACGTTCGCCGGGTGTCGATGCTCGACGACATCGACGACATCAACGACCGACACGACCGTCTCACGGCGGCCGAACTGGCGCTGTCGCACGCGGAGCGATACGCCGCCTACGGCGACCGGTTCGCCGAGGAGACGACCGCGCTGATCGAAGAAGGCCAGGACGTCGGCATCGAAGCCGTCGTGGACGCACGGGTCGCCACCCGTGAGTTCCGAGAACGTGTCGGTGACCGCATCAGCGAAGCCGGCGTCGATCTGTTGCTCTCGCCGTCGGCGCCCGGCCCTGCGCCCGAAGGGATCGACGACACCGGTGATCCCGTGATGAACCTTCCCTGGACCCACGGCGGCGTGCCCGCGCTGACCGTCCCCTGTGGCCGGGTCGGGGACCTCCCCCTCGGCCTCCAGTGTGTCGCGCCGTTCGGCACCGACGAATCCCTGCTCGCGTGGGGAGACGACATCGCCGACGCCGTCGCCGACGTGGGGGACGTGACGGAAGACTGAGAGCGACGGGCCGCCCTCACTCCGTCGGCGTCGACGTGGCCGACCCGCTCGTCCCGCCACCGGCCTGACTGCGCGCCTCCTCGAACGCCGACGTGGGGAAGATCCCGCTCACTTCCTCGTAGCCGAGCGTCTCGAGGAGTGCGGCCGGGCTTCCGGTGACCCGCATCACGCCGAACTCGCTGATCGTGTCGTCGACGGTGACCGACGTGTTTCCCGTCCGGTTCTGGAACCGACCGACGGCCTCCTGGGTCAGTTCGATCCGACGGCGCCGGAACGCCGACTGGGCCTGCATCCGGTCGAGTTCGCCCGATTCGACCTGTGATCTGATCTCCGCCTGTAGTTCCTGCAGGGACTCCTCGTCGGGTTGGACCGCGAGCGTCGCCGTCGCGGGTTCCGTGGCTCCGCCGTCGTGATTCGAGAGCGCGCTACAGCCCGATAGCGACAGCGCGGTGCCCGTCCCGGCGAGTTGAAGAAACCGTCGTCGGCCAGCGTCCTCGAACATTTCCCCCGCGCTTGGGGTACGACCGCTATAAGCCCTCGGCTTCGGCGAGGGAACGAGACGACTCCGTGCAGTGAAATCGGTGGCTTGAACCTCTCCGAACGCCTACGACTCGACCGCGTGCGAGGGTAGCCAAGCCCGGAAACGGCGGCGGACTCAAGATCCGCTCCTGTAGAGGTCCATGCGTTCAAATCGCATCCCTCGCATCGCAGGGCACACGCCCGACGGGTGGCCCACCACCACCTCAGATGCGGAAGACCGCTCTCGGAGCGCTCTTCCCTCGCAAAAACATCACCGACTCCCACTCGATGAGTGGTGACGCTTCGCCGGGGTCGATCGGGCGACACGCTCGGCTCAGCGCTCGTCGTCTCGGCGAGACGCGCGTGTCCCGCCTGTCGGGACAGAGCGCACCATCAGAGACGTGCAGTGAAGACGGCCGAGAGTTTGTAGTCGCGGTTGGATGTACTACCCCCGACTCGTCAGACGGTGCACACGCCGCCTCGACTACCGCCACAACAGGCGGTAATCCTCGTCCGGCGTGTACCGGCGGAACAGCAGACTGTTCGACAGCACCGACACGCTCGAGAACGCCATCGCGCCGGCGGCGAGTACGGGCTGGAGCAGGCCGAGCGAGGCCAGCGGGATCATCGCCGTGTTGTATCCCAGCGCCCACACGAGGTTCTGCTTGATCTTCCGGAGCGTCGCGTCCGAGATACGGATCGCCTTCACGACATCCACCGGGTCGTCACGCATCAGAGTGATGTCGGCGGCCTCGATGGCGACATCCGTGCCCGAGCCGATAGCCGTACCGACGGAGGCGACTGCCAGGGCTGGCGCGTCGTTGACGCCGTCGCCGACCATCATCGCCTTCCGGCCCGCATCCTGAATGGATTCCACAGCGTCCGACTTGTCCTCGGGAAGCACCTCCGCGCGGACGTTCTCGGGGGCGATACCGACCTGCTCGGCGACGGCGCGTGCGGTACGCTCGTTGTCGCCGGTGATCATCATCACGTCGACTCCGCGCTCCTGCAGCTGGCTCACGGCGTCTTTCGCGCTCTCCTTGACCGAATCGGCGTCGGCGACCACGCCAACGAGTTCACCCTCGTCCGTGCCGGCGGGCACGCGGGCCACCAGCATCGCCGTTTTGCCCTCGTTCTCGAGGCGCTCCATCGTCTCCTGTGCGGGCGCGGGGTCGATCCCGTTGTCACGGAGGAGCTTCCGGTTGCCGACCAGCACCTCACGGCCATCAACGGTCGCTTTGACGCCGTGCCCGGGGACGTTCTCGAAGTCGTCGGGGGCGGGCACGTCGATGCCGCGGTCTTTGGCCCCTGCCACGATCGCCCGGGCGAGGGGGTGTTCGCTCCCACTCTCGGCGATCGCCGCGAGCCGAAGCACGTCGTCCTCGCTGAGACGCTCACGTGTGGTGAGTTGCCCGCCATCGGTGGCGGGGGTTCCATCGGCTGTGGCGGGGTGACCGTCGTGATCAACGACGACGACATCAGTCAGCTCCATTTCGCCTTTCGTGAGCGTCCCGGTCTTGTCGAAGACGACGGTGTCGACGTCCTTCGCCCGTTCGAGCACGTCGCCGCCTTTGAACAGGACGCCGTTCTGTGCACCGAGGGTCGTCCCGACCATCGTCGCCGCGGGCGTCGCGAGGCCCAGCGCGCAGGGACAGGCGATCAGCACCGCCGAGGCGAAGACGATGACCGCGAACTCGAAGACCGAGACGCCGCCAGCGGCGACGGGACCACCCGCGACGAGACCCCATAGTGGGAGTGCCTCGACGAAGCCCGCGAGCGTCGCGGGGAAGAGAGACCAGACGACACCCCAAAGGACGGCGTTCGCGATGACGGCGGGGACGAAGTACGCGGAGATGCGGTCGGCGAGGTTCTGGATGTCCGGCTGGCGGGACTGCGCTTCCTTCACCGTCTGCACGATCTGCTGGAGTGCCGTATCCTTCCCGACTTTCGTCGCCTCGACGACGAGCACGCCGTTCTCGTTGATGGTCGACCCGACCACCTCGTCGCCCTCGCTCTTCTCGACCGGGACGGATTCGCCGGTCACCATCGACTCGTCGACTGCCGACTGGCCGTCGACGACGACGCCGTCGGTGGGGATCTGCTCGCCGGGGCGGACCTTCATCCGATCGCCGACAGCGACATCTTCGAGTGGGATCTCTTCCTCGTTCCCCTCCTCGTCGATGACGGTGGCGGTGTCCGCCTCCATCTCGAGGAGTTTCCGGAGCGCCTCGCCGGCCTGCCCCTTCGATCGAGCCTCGAGGTAGTTGCCGAGCGTGATGAACACGAGGATGAACGCCGCGGTGTCGAAGTACAGTCCGCCGGCGATCAGCCCCAGCAGGACCGCCACGGAGTAGACGTACGCGGTCGTCGAGCCCAGCGCGATCAGCACGTCCATGTTGGCGCGGCCGTTCGTGACGAGCGCCTTGTAGGAGTTCTCGTAGAACGGCTTCCCGAGCACTAGCTGGACGGGCGTCGCCAGCGCGAACGCAACCCAGCCGGACGGGAGGCCGAAGAGCTCGTCACCGACGAGCCCGAGTCCCAGCAGGTGGTCGGCCATGAACACCAGCAGAGGCAGGGACAGGACGGCGCCGAACAGCGTCAGCCGGCGTTGCCGACGGATCTCCTCTTGCCGGGCGGCCTCTCGGGCGTCGCCCTCTGCGTCATCGTCGGTCTCGGCGTCCTCCCGGACGGGCGAGTAGCCAGCGTCTTCGATGGCGTCGTAGAAATCCTGCAGATTTGCCTCGGCGGGGTTGTACGTGACCTGTACCTCGTCGGTCGCGAAGTTGGCGTCGGCGGCGACGACGCCCGGAGTCCGTTCGAGTGCGTCCTGGATGGTCTCCGAGCAGTTCGCACACGACATATCGGTGACCGCGATCGTGACCGAGTCGCTCACCGGCGTGTAGCCCGCCTCCTCGATGGCGTCGTATATCTCACCGAGCGAGACCGCTTCGGGGTCGTACGCGACCGACCCCTCGTCGGTGGCGAAGTTGATGTTCGCCTCCGAGACGCCGTCGAGTGAGTTGACTGCGTCGGAGATGGTTTGCGAACAGTTTGCACAACTCATCCCCTGAATATTGAGTTGGCTTTTTCGGTGACTCATCATCTATACATACGGGCCCCACATATAGTGGAGTTTCCCTTTCAGGTATTCAGCTCTCACGGACCAAACCTTTCGAATGCAAATCACAACGTGGCGTCGCTTAATCCGCCTCTCGTTGAAGCCGGTCGTACTTCTCCATAAATCGGGTCTCACACGACGGGCAACAGAACTGGTACAACTCACCGTCGATGCGGGTCGCCGTTCCCTCGCTGTCGACCGTATTCCCGCACTGGGCACAGGTGAGGGCAAACTCCGTTTCGCCCAGGTCAGGAGACCAGTCAGCCCCTGCCAAGAGCGTCACCTCGAAGTCGTCGAACGCGTCGTCGTCGAGGGCGTCCGTAAGCCAGCTGGCGATGTCGTTATCCCGGACCCTGGCGTAGATGACCAGATCGGCTTCGGCCGTGGTGAACACGTGCTCGACGGCGCCGTCGCCCAAGAGGTGCTCTTTGATCGACGCAACGTCGGACCCCGTTGAGGCGATGTCGAGTGTGATCAGCACCGGAATCCCGTCCCGGAGTTGCGACCGATCGACATCGATCGTGAACCGGTTGATGACGCCCATCTCCTGCAGTTTCGTTACTCGGTCCGACACGGCCGGGGCCGAGAGACCGACGGCATCCGCGATGCCACTGTACGGTCGGCGAGCGTTCGACAGCAGTAGCTGGAGGATTTCGAGGTCGGTTTCGTCGAGATCGTGCATGGTGAAACAACGCTTGCTATCGACTAAAGCACCACGCCGAGACACCCTTCGAATCGAAAGTCTGTATGCCTCTCTTACCCGGTTATCGAAGGGGGAACTCGCAACGGGGATCGGCACACGTACTCCGGTATGCCGACTGTACTGACCGGTGATGCGACGGAAACACACTTCCCGCCCGCGGCGCAATCCTGGCCTATGCGGCGACGCGACGTACTCGCCCTGTCCGGATTCGGCCTCGCGGCGCTGGCTGGCTGTAGCGGTCGCTCCCCGAACACGCCGACCCCGATGTCCACCCCGTCAGCCGCCCCCGACCGCCACGTTCCGATGGGTCGGACGGTGACCGTCGACGGGACACGCCTGACCGTCGAGAATCCGCGCGTCAGGAAAGCCGCCGTGTCCCGCGGCATGACCCACACGCGCGTCGTGGCCCACGCGGGGCAGTTCGTCGTCGCGGACATCCTGATCGACGGCGAGCCACCGGACAGAACGGCGGCGCTCGACTTCCGTTCGGTCGTGGACGGCGAGTACCTGCCCGGGAGCGATCCGCTGCCGAGCGTCGACGGGACGGCGTCGTACGCGTTCTCCTTCCCCGCGGAACGCCACGAGACGGCGGCGATTCTCCGCCTGACCGACGGGTCTCGCGTCTCCTGGGACCTTCCCACGACCATCCTGGAGACGCTCGCCCTCGAACCCGCCTTCGTCGTCTCGGATATCCGCGTTCTGGACCGCGACGGACGACTCGTGCTGGACATGACCGTCGCCAACGAGGGAGCCCGCGACGGCGCCTTTGCGGCGCGCGTGTCGTTGGAGGGGTTCAGTGGCGGGCACATCGTCGAACTCCCCGTTCCGGCGGGCGAGTCACGGACGTACACCGGGCGGCCCGGCGACATCCTGCTCTATCTCGAGAACCAGGGCGGGGGAACGCTCACCGTGCACTACCCCGGCGACGACGGCCTCACGAGCGTCGAACGAACCGTACAGCCCGCACGAACGACCGAACCGACCGCCTGAGCCCCATCACCGCCGAAACGGTGCGGTCCCCCGCGAAGCGCGGACGTTAAACGGCCGCGCCGGCAATTGGGCAGTAATGAGCCAGGACGCCGCGACAGAGGGCGACCTCCGAAACACGGGGATGTCGCTCAAACACGACCGGGAGTGGGACTACGAACTCGAGCGCATCGTCGAGGCCGTCGAGGAACGGGACGCCAAAAAGGTCGGTCTCCAGTTCCCCGAGGGACTCAAGCGCCGCGGCCCGGCCGTCGCCGACGACCTGCGGGCGCTCACCGACGACGACGTGACCTACATGCTCTCCGGACAGCCCTGTTACGGCGCCTGTGACCTCGACACCTATCTGATGCGCCGGACGGACGTGTTCGTCCACTTCGGCCACTCGCCGATGAAGGAGTCGGACAAGATCATCTACGTCCCCCTGTTTTCGAACGTCGACCCCTTCCCGATCATGGAGGACTCCCTCGACGAACTCGACGTGGGCGACGTAGGCCTCGTCACCACGGCCCAGCATATGAACCGTTTCGACGAGATGCGCGAATGGCTGGAAGACGAGGGCTTTACCGTCCACACGCGCCGCGGCGACGACCGACTCACTCACGAAGGGCAGGTGCTCGGGTGTAACTACGCTTCCGCCGACATCGACGCCGATCAGGTGCTCTACGTCGGCGGCGGGAAGTTCCACCCGCTCGGCCTGGCGATGGAACATCCCGACAAGACGGTGGTCATCGCCGACCCCGTCAACAACGTCGTCACCGTCGCCGACACGGAGCAGTTCATGAAACAGCGCTACGCCTCGGTCCACAAAGCGATGGACGCCGAGAAGTGGGGCGTCATCTTCTGCACCAAGATCGGGCAGGGCCGCTGGGACATGGCCGAGCAGATCGTCGAGGACAACGACGACGCCTACCTCATCACGATGGACGAGGTGACGCCGGACCGCCTGCGCAACTTCGACATGGACGCCTTCGTCAACACGGGATGCCCGCGCATCACCACCGACGACGGCCCGCAGTTCCACAAGCCGATGCTCACGCCGGGCGAGTACCGCATCGCCGTCGGCGACGAACCCCTTGACTCCCTCTCCTTCGACACCTTCCACGGCACCTGGTGAGCGATCGCGAGTAGCTTTTTGCGCGCCGATGCCGTCGTGCCGGTGTGCAGTGTGACCCGATCGGAACCTTCAGTGCGGGGATTCGACGTAATCGACCGCTGCCTCGGGCGTTGCGACCGGTTCGACGCCAGGCACGTCGTGGGTGTCGAGGCCGGCCACCGGCCGGTCGAAGACGCCGGCGAAGCCGAGTTCCGAGAGCGTGCCCGCGCTGCCGCCGACGGCCACGACGGCGTCGCCGTTCATCACGACCATCGCGTTGCGAGCGTGGGCCATCCCCGTCGCGATGGCGGTATCGACGTACGGGTTGGCGTCGTCAGGATCGGCCGTCGGCAGGATGCCGATCGTCTCGCCGCCCGCCGCGTCCGCGCCGCGACAGACCGCCTCCATGACGCCACCGAGACCACCGCAGACGACGACGTGGTCTCGGCGGGCGAGCAGGCGGCCGAGATTCCGCGCTCGCTCCCGCTCCGTTGCCGTGGCCGTGCCACTGCCGACGACGCTGACGCGCATGGTCGAGGGTCACCGGTCGGCGTGATATACGTTTGGACCCTACGCCGGCGACACACCACCTTTATACGGCGTCTCTCCGCGTAGACGGGTATGTCGGCCATTCAGTCCCTCCGGACGGCGATCGATGCGCTCTCGCGCAACACCGTCCTCCTCGTGGGCGGTCTCGTCTACGCGCTGGTGCTCCTCCCCCAGCGTGCGCTCCAGTTGGCGGGCGTTCCCCTTGCGCCCACCCTGCTGCAACTCCTGACCTTCTTCGTGACCCCGTTCGTCCTCGCGGGCGTCATCGGCATGGCGCGGGAAGCGCTCGACGGCGACGCGTCGCTCGACTCGTTGACGAGGGTTGGTAAGACGCGGTACGTCGACCTCCTGCTCGGCACGCTCGTCGAGTTCGCCATCCAGTTGGTCTTCGGCATCGGCATCGTGATACTCGCCCTGGTCGTCGCACTCGGTGGCGCCGCCGCGGGAACCGCCGGTCCCGCCGTCCTCGTCGGCATAGCGCTCATCGCGCTCCTGACACTCGGCTATCTGATCGTGCTCTTTGCCATCCAGTTTTACCCGGTCGCCATCGTCGCCGACGACGTGGGCCCGGTCGACGGCATCACGGAGAGCGTCGGCTTCGTCCGGTCGAACGTCCTCAGCACGCTCGGCTACACGCTGGTCACCGTCGTTCTGGGTGGTCTCGCATCGCTTCCCGTCACGGGCTTCGTCGCCTACCGGTCGGTCACCAGCGGTCTCGGATCGATGGATGGCGAACCGCCGGTGGGGGGCGGGGGCAACGCACCGCCACCGGAGACGCTCGACGCCCTCGCCGGGGGGCTGAGCCTCGGTCTCTCCACGCCGGAAATCGTCGTGCTCTCGCTCGTCTCCCTCGTGACGACGGCGCTGTTTTTCGCCTTCCGACAGACCTACGCCACGGCGTTCTACGAGCGTAACGGCCGGACCGTCGAGGAGCGCGTCCTCGGCGAAGACCTATAGCAGGAACGTTTCTTCGCGTTCCGAGAGGTCGAGAAACGAGTCGGCAGCCTCGACGAGTTCGTCGGCCGTCGAGGAGCCGAAGGCCATCACCTCGACCCGCACGCCCTCGTGGCGGAGATGCGAACAGAGCCGCGAGAAGTCGCCGTCGCCGGTACACAACACCACGACATCGACGTGGTTAGCGAGCGTCACGGCGTCGAGGCTGATGCCAACGTCCCAGTCGGCCTTCTTGCTGCCGTCGCCGAAGGTCTTGATGTCCTTGATCTTCGTCTCGAAGCCAATCTCCTGTAGCGCCTCGAAAAAGCGCTCCTCTTCGGGTGAGTCGGCGCGGATGACGTAGGCGATGGCGCGCACGAGTTCGCGCTCGGAGACGCCCTTCGAGAGCAACGACGAGTAGTCGATGTTCCGCGAATAGAGACTCTGTGCGGAGTGATAGAGGTTCTGCGCGTCCGCGAGAATCGCGACGCGCTGGTTCGAATGGATATCTGTCACGTTGGCCGAACATGGCGGTGCGCGACTAAATTCCTTGCTCATCCGACCGCGACGCGAGCGATTTAACCCGCCGGCGAGGACAGAGACGGGTATGCGTGAGCAGGTCGCCGCCGCCCTGGGTATCGCCGGCTGTCTCGCCGTCGTGGTCGTCCTCGGCCTCCCGTACGCGCTCTTCCCGGCCTGGGGCGCGGAACTCGGGCAGTATTACGCCGCGGGACCGCTCGGTGTCGGTGCCGCCCTCTTTTTCGTCCTCGTCGACATCGTCGTCTTCCTGGCGGGAACCCGTGGCCGCGCCGATCCGACGACTGCGGCCGGAATCGCGCTTACCCTCGGCGTCGTCGCACTCCTCGTCACGCTGTCGTGGGCGCTGTCGGCGTCGCTCGATCCGCTCTTTGGCTTCCCGGCGTCCTGGATCACCGACCACCGCTGGATCGTCGTCGCCCTCACGGCCGTCGTCCCCGTCGCGGCCGGGCTCTACACCCGTGCAGTGCTCGAATCCGGAGCCTGATCGCCCGCCGTGACGGACTGGGAGTCGAAAGGCCCTTAAGAGGTAGCGGCATAGGAGTGAGTGGACTAGGTCGGGCAGTTAGGCCCTGCTCCGCCGCCCGCAATATGGTCTTTAGCGGGGACCGAACTCGGGGGCGTCCGGTCAGACCGGTTCGGGCCTCGGGAGCCAACGTGGAAGCCTCGTCCTTCGGGGACAGCGGTCCGCGGCGTGCGTCTGCAGGGACGCTCCGCCGCGGTTCGTCGGTGATACCGGGTCAGGCGCGGAAGCGAGCAGCCCATCACCGGACGCCCGTCGCTCGACGGATCGCGGGGTGGAGGAGGCGACCGAGACTCCCCGGGCCGGAACGCCGGGCAATCCCGCCGTCCACATTCATACCGTTCTCATCGCCGAGTTGCGACGGTCGTTAGTCACCGCTCGGCACGCCGCTCGCCGTCAACGACGGTGGCTAGCCTTGCCGCATCGACAAGTATAAATATAGTGGTAGTCGTTAGCATGGGTAGAGGAAACACACCATGCAACAGGAAGACTTCGTACTACTCCGAAACGAGTGCAGCGATGGAAACGAACGCGCCTGCCACACGCTCGAACGGCTGTGCGAGAACGGCCGAGAAGACGCCTGCCGCTACGTCCTGAAGTAACGTCCTCGTTTTCCGGGATCCGCGGGTGAGAAGCGACGCGTATCGCGACTGAATACCGTCGCGTGCCGAGAACGAAAGCCGTCCGGGGAGGGACGGCGCGGTGGTATGGGGCTGGTCGTGGCGGTCGCGCCGGACTGGGGTGCTCCGGCCACCACCGCCACTGAGGGGAGACGGGATGAGTCGGCGGAAGGGTTCTCACCTCACGCGTGTCGGTACGCGAGAGACCGACGCTGGCGTTGTGTTCTCCGCCGGCACTCGAAGCTACGAGAGCGACGGATATAATACAGCGGCCTATCCCGCGGATTCCGAGGGGCACATCCCGCGTTCCCGACGATCACCCGTTTTCCGGTCACGGTCCCCCGAGAACGCCATCCATCTCTCGCCGACACCTAATCATGTAGGCGAATCGGCCGGGGATATACGGGGACAGGCACACACACGGTGGAACTTGTCCTAACTCTGTAGGACGGTTGCTGATTCGGTGCGTTGTGTTACACGATAGTAGAGCCGGTCGCACGGTTGCGCCCGGTGACATCAACTATGCTCGAACGTAGGAACGCGTCCAGCCGCTCGACTGGTGCCGGGGACTCGACCGCACGCACGAGTCTCCCGACGCCCAGTCGACGCTCCGAATCGTATCGCTTCGTGGCGAGCCATCGGCCGCCGACCACGCCCCACTCCAAGCACTCGCGATCGGCCAGGGGAGTGTGGACATGACCGACGGCGACCGCGTGCGGGCGGTGCTGCTCGCCGCGATGATGATGTCGTCCGTCGCCGTCGGGACGGTCGCGCTCTCGGCGCCGGCGGCGGCGACGAATCACGTCGAAGTCGGCGACGGGTCGGCGGAGCCGTCCCAGGTCTCGCCGGGTTCCACGGAGAACAATCAGCTCGTTCACGTCGACGTGTACAACGTGAGCGCCGACGGCAACACAGACTGGTTCTACGTCACGTTCCCGGACGAACTGGCACCGAATTTGTCGGTGAACCAGGCGAGTGTCAACATCTCCGCCGGCATCACCAGTAGTGCCAATCTTGTGGACGGACCGGACAACGACAGCGTCGACGACACGGTCAGATTCGCGACATCACCGGATGGTGGCGGCGACGTTGACGTATACGCCACCGTCGACGTCGCCATCGACTCCTATCCCAACACGGAGACGAGCTACGCCATTAACGCCACGGTCAACGACAGTAGCCACGGATCGGACAGCCGAGTCGGCGTGGCGACCATCGTCGCCGGTACCCCGCCCTCGATCACCGATTACCAGGTGACGAACCCCTCCGGAAAGCAGATAAACGTCTCGTTCAACTCCAGCGAGCAACTGACCAACATCACCGCCGATGTCACCGACACGAGCGGAACCACAGTCGCGACGCTCACCGAGACGGACTTCACGGAGACCGACCAGGGGAGTGTCTGGCACTACAACGCGACGTACACCGCCAGCCAGGACGACGACTACACCGTCACGCTCACCGAGGCGACGGACAGTAACGGTATCGACGGGTCGAGCGGCGAGAGCGGGACCGTCTCGATCACGACGGCCTCGGTGTCCGTCCTCGGTGGCACCGCCGACCCCGCCCAGGTGGCCGCCGGCAACACCGTCGACAACCAGAAGGTGTACGTCGATGTCGCCAACGTCAGCGCCGACGGCGACACCGACACCTTCTACGTCGAGTTCCCGGACACCCTCGCGAATGGGCTCTCGCCCAACTACGCGACCGCCAACGACACGAGCATCACCTCGAGCGTCCAGCTCGTCGACGGCTACGATACGGACGGCGTCGACGACACGCTCAAGTTCTCGACCAGCGCGGATGGCGGCGGGACGATTCCGCTGAACGTCTCGGTTGACACCGCCGTTGATTACCCCGACACGCAGACCAGCTACGACATCGACTTCCGCGTCGAGGACAGCGACGGTGACGCCGCCAACCAGTCCGGCGTGGCGACGATCACCGCCGGATCGAGTCCGACCATCTCCAACTACTCGGTGTCAAATCCCGCAGACCGGAATATCGACATCGCGTTCGATTCCAGCGACGAACTGGCGACGATCACGGTTGATGTCACCGACGGCGACGGAAACACGGCCGCGACCCTCACGGAGAGTGACTTCGCCGAATCCAGCCAGGGCAGTAACTGGACGTACGACGCGACCTACACCGCGAGCCACGGTGGGAGCTTCACCGCAACCCTCACCGAGGCCAAGAACACGAGCGGCATCGACGGCGCCCGCGACCAGAGCGGGACCGTCAGCCTCCCCGTCCATCCGCTGTCGGTTCTCGACGGGAGCGCTGAACCCGCCCAGGTGAGTCCGGGCAACACCGTCAACAACCAGAAGGTGTACGTGAACATCGCCAACGTCAGTGCCGACGGCGACACCGACACCTTCTACGTCGAGTTCCCGAACGAGCTCGCCTCGGGGCTCTCGCCCAACTACGCGACCGCCAACGACACGAGCATCACCTCGAGCGTCCAGCTCGTCGACGGCTACGACGGTGACGGCGTCGACGATACGCTCACCTTTGCGACCAGCGCGACGGGCGGCGGCGCCATCCCGCTGAACGTCTCGGTCGACACCGCCGTCGACTACCCTGATACCGACGCGACCTACGGCATCGACATCCGCGTCGACGATAGCTGCCCGTGTCACGGAGCGGTGACTCGGAGCGACGTCGTCACCATCCAGGCCGAAAGCAGTAGTGACGGCGGTGACGGCGGCGGTTACGATGGCGGCGGCAGTGACGACTGGTACGACCGCGACGACGACTTCCTGGACGACGAAACCGACACCGCGGAGGCAAGTAGTGACTCGATGGCAGCGGTCGACCTGACCGCCGATGGGCTCGATATCGACGTGACCCTCACGTCCGATACGCAACTCGACGCGTTCACGGCCGATGTCTCCGGTCCCGTCGAAACCGAACTCACTCGGGACGACTTCACTCACCGACGGACTGCGGCCGGAGCCCACGTCTACACGGCCGACGTGGCGAGCGGCGAACCCGGTGAGTACGAAGTTACTCTCGGTCAAGCGACCGAGGGCACCAGCGCGTCTACACCCATCGCCGATACGCTCACCGTGGAACGACTGCGAACGGACGCGGCCGCCGACGCAGTCACCGGGTCGCCGTGGGCCGGCGCCGGTTCCAGCACGCACACGTTCACCGTGCCGGTCGGGGCGGACTCCGACCTCGCCGGTGAGACGCTCGACGGCGTCGTGATCGGTTACAGCGACGCCTTCCAGTCGGACGGGGGGAGCGTCACATCCGTCAGCGACGATCAGAACGTCGTCACCCTGCAAGTCATCTCGGCCGACGGCACCGCCAAGTCGTCGCTGGGCGGGACTGACGCCGTCTCGGTCAACGTCGACGACGGCGCCGTGCAGCTCGACCTCTCCGACGTGGACAGCGCGCGCAAGCCGACGCTCGCGAGCGGTGACCGGGTGATCGTTCGGATTCAACCGGTGACCAATCCCGACACGGCGGGTCGCTACGAGACGGGCGTCACGCTCCACACGGCGACGGGCCACACCGGTGGCGTGACCACGAACGTCGCCATCCGGGCCCAGTCGGCCGTCACCGCCATCGGCACTGCGTTCGTCCAGCCCGGTGACGGGGCCGCATCCGTCGAACTCGCCGGATCCGACGCCCTCGACGCCGTCACCATCGACTCCAGCGAGAGCGCGACCGGCAGCGTTCGCGTGACGGTTCCCGAGGAGTCGGCCGCCGTCGCCGACGCGCCGGGATCGGTCGTCAGTCCGCTGCGTATCACCCGACCCGATCCGATCGCGGACTCGCAGGCGACGGTTCGACTCACGCTCTCCGCCGACGCCGTCGATGCCAGCGGGGAACGCCTCACGCTCGCTCGCTACGACGCGAACGCGGAACAGTGGCAGCGACTCGACACTACCGTGGGCAGCCAATCCGACAATACGGTGACGCTGGAGGCCACCACGCCGCGAACGTCGCTGTTCGCGGTCACCGCCGTCGGCGACGCGGACGCGACGGCAACGGCGACCGGCACCGAGACGCCGGCCGAGGGGACCGCACCCGGTTTCGGACTCCTCACGGCTCTCATCGCCCTGCTCGGGGCTGCACTGCTCGGCGTCCGTCGCCGCGTCGACTAACGCCCCACTCTTCTTTTCGCGCTCAGCGATCGATATCGGCCGTTGGCGGACGCGAGCGCTTGTGCTGTGACCGCTCGTGCATCGTGACGAACCGATCGATCATCTCGCGGTCGTAGGCCGTCTCCGCGGCGATGCGCTCCGGGGCGTGGTCGCGTTCGAGGAGCCGCTTCAGGATGTCGTCGATGGTGTCGTAGGTCGCACCGAGTTCGCCCTCGTCGGTCTGTCCCTTCCAGAGTTCGGCCGTGGGTGTCTTCTCGACGAACCGCTCGTCGACATCGAGATGACGGGCGACGTCGGCAACTTCCGTCTTGTAGAGTTCGCCCATCGGCGCCACGTCGACGGCGCCGTCGCCGTATTTCGTGAAGTAGCCGAGCGAGTGTTCGCTCTTGTTCGCCGCACCCAGGACGAGCCCCGCACACTGGTTGGCAAACAGGTATTCGAACACCATCCGGGTGCGGGCGCGGACGTTGCCGAGGGCGACGGTCTCCGGGGCGAACCCTGCGCTCGCCCGAACGGCGTCGACCGTCGGGGCGATGTCCAGTTCGATCACGGGAACATCTCGGGTCACACACGCCTGACGCGCGTCGCGCATGTGCCGGTCGGCACTCGGGTCGCCCGGCATGACGAGGCCCATAACGCGGTCGGCGCCCACGGCGTCGACCGCCAGCGCCAGTGCGACCGTCGAATCGAGGCCGCCGCTCACGCCGAGGACGTACCCCTCGGCACCGGCCTGGGTGAGATACGACGCCAGGAAGTCGGACATCGTCTCGACGGCGGCAGCGACGTCGATATCGGCCATACGCCGTGTTCGTGGCGCTGACTGACAAAGGTACGGGCCGTGATTAGGCGCGTGTTTTTCACGCCCACGGTTGGCATTGGCAGGGAAAATGCAGAAAAACGAGTGCATGCATCTGCACCGCCTGCTCGTGCTCGTTCTCGAACACGCCTACGAGCAGAACGACGTGCCGCGGTCGGCGTTCGAGCGCTACCGCGACCGGCACGTGAAGCCGTCGTCCGCCCACCGGTCGAAGCAGCACCACGCCGAAGCAGTGGCGGAGCTGGCGTCGACGCTCGCGGAGACAGTCGACGCCGGCACGGAGCAGTCCACGCCACGCGTCGTGGAGTGATCAGAGCACACCGCGCTCCTCGAACGTCAGTTCGAGGCGGTTCAACGACGGGACGGAGAGGTCGGCCTGCGCGTCGACCACGGGGACCGGATCGATTCCGACGCCGAGCCCTGCGGCCTGCAACATCGGGAGATCACGCCGGTCGTCGCCGACGGCGACGGTGTCGGCCATGGCGTACCCCGCGCCGGTCGCCAGTTCGTCGAGGGCGTCCGCTTTGCTCCGCCCGACGAGCGGCCCCTCGATGTCGCCCGTGAAGGCGCCGTTCTCGGCCGGAAGGTCGTTCGCGATCACGGTGTCGACATCCAACTCGGCCGGATCCAGACAGTACCGGACGGCCAACTCCGGCGCGTCGGTGACGATGGCGACGTGGTGGTTCGCCGCGTGGAGCCGGGAGAGCAGCGACGAGGCTTCAGGCCTGATCTGGAGGCGTTCGAACACGTCCTCGGCCTCCGAAAAGGGCATCCCGCTGAGGTGGTCCGTGGCCGATCGAATCCCCGTTTCGGGGTCGAGATCGCCGTTCCATAGCCGTTCGAGTACTGCAGCCATCTCGTCGCCAGTGCCGTGCTGTTCAGCGAGTCTGACGAAGGGGTCGGATTCGGCGATCCCTCCCTCGAAGTCGAAGGCTACGAGCATCCGCTGGAGAATTACGCCGTCGCGCCATAGTGAGGGGGCCAAGGCTCTTCGGTCGGTGAGCGACCCCGAACGGCCCGAGAAGCGGTCGGCGTCGATACGTCGTTGCGAACGGCCGAAACGACAGCGAGGGCGGGTTACCAGGGCGTCGCTTTCGCGTCGACGAGTTCGAACAGGTCGTCGTAGTCGTCAGGGAGTTGCGCTCGGACCTGTGCTAGCTCCCCACCTTGGACGCAGTCGGCGACGAGCGCCGCAATCGCCTGCGCGTAGTAGTTGGCGTCCGACTCGTCGATCTCGGCTCGCTCCGCGATCCGCTCGATGAACACCTGGTAGGAGAACTGCTCGCCGCCCTCGACTTTGGTGAGGTGGCGACCGATCTCACGGGGGAGCTGTGACGCGAGGTCGGACGCCTCGCCCTCACCGATCCGTTGGCCGAGCGTTTCGAGGACGATGCGCGCCGCACGGGCCGCATCGCCTTCCGTCGCTAGTTCGAGGCGGTGCTGGACTTCGCCAAGGAACGCGTCGTATTTCATCCGTTGAGCCTCCATGGTGTGCGAGTCGCCCAGATGGCGACCATCGCCACTCTCAACGTCCGCTCACGAACGGATATAGGAGGGGCCAACGTGCTTCGATGACGGCGCGGACTCAGAGTCCGAAGGGGTACAGCTCCGGGACCCGTTCTCGCTCCGGATGGCGTTCGATCGGATGGAGCGCGTTCGACTGCTCGAAGTGAACGAAGGCATCGTAGCGGTCGGGGAGGACCGTCGGGACGTAGTTGCCCGACTCGCGGGCCGGATGGTAGACGACGCCGATGGCGCGGTGTCCCCGCGGGTCGTCGAGGGCGCTCCCCTCGGGGAGGTCGTCGCTGTACAGCAGCGCGTTGTCCGCGGTGGCGGCGTGAAACACGTGTTCGTAACTGTCTCGCTGGGCCTCCGGCACGGTCATGGTCTGCAGTGGGTCGCCCCAGGCGTCGCTGGCGATGACCGACCCGCGCCGCGAGCCGAAGCCGACGGTGTACGTCTCACCGATCGATCGGTCCTCGCGGGCGAGTTGGCCGATATTGATCCGGCCGTGCCGGGGCATGTCCGTCGCCCGCGCGTCGCCGACGTGGGTGTTGTGCGCCCAGACGATGCCTTTGGCGTCCGAGCCGTGGTGATCGAACAGGCGAGAGAGGGTCTGCATCATATGTCGGTCGCGGACGTTCCAGGAGTCGTCGTCGCCGCCGAACATGGCTCGGTAGTACGCCTCCGCGTTGGCGGCCACGAGCGCGTTCTGCTCGGCGGCGAACCGGTCGTCCGGCATCTCCTCGGGGTACGCCTCCGTCCGCTCCCGGAGGTCTTCGAGCACCTCGATCACCTCGTCCCGGCAGGAGTCGGGGACGAACTGGACGGCCTGGGCGTACTCCCGGGCGTCCTCACCGTAGGGTTCGAAACAGCGGTAGGCATCGCGGGCGTCGGCCGCCGCCTCGGGGTCGACCGTTTCCAGGTAGTCGATGACCGCCTGGAGCGACTCGTAGAGGCCGTAGACGTCGAGGCCGTAGAAGCCCGCCCGGTCGCCCATCTCCCGATCTTGGTTCAGCTCGTGGAGCCAGGACAGGAAGCCGTCGACCTCCCAGTTGGCCCACATCCACGTCGGCCAGCGGTCGAAGGCGGTCAGCGCTCCGTACGCGGTCGGATGGGCGTCGGGGAAGTCCTTGACGTACCGGTTGATGCCGTAACAACTGGTCCAGTCGCCCTCGACGGCCACGAACGAGAAGTCGTGGTCGCGGAGGAGGCGCGCGGTGAGGTGGGCGCGCCAGCGGTAGTAGTCGGAGGTACCGTGCGAGGCCTCGCCGATCAGGACGCAGTCGGCGTCCGACAGTCGGTCGACGAGGCCGCCGAGGTCTCCCGGGCCGTCGACGGCGTGGCCGTAGCGGTTCACGGCGTCGACGGCGGGAGCGATCTCGGCCCCGCTCTGAAACACCCCGCGGGGTTCGAGTTCCGCCATGCTCACTCACCGTCGTTTTCGAGCGCACCGACCGCCTCCACGTCCCGCGCCAACTGTTCGATCGAACGCTGATCGTTGTACTCGCCCATCCCACCCTCCTCGCCGGTGAGCTGGTTAATGACCGCCTCCCGCGCCTCCGCGGGCGTCTCGTATCGCCGGGCGGTGAGACGGTCGAAGACGCTCCCCAGCGACTCCGTCTCGTTGGGGAGGTCCATCATGTGGTCGGCGTAGTCCGCGGCGAGTTCCTCCCGCCGCACCGGGAACTTGTGTTCCGCCTCGGCGATGCACTCCGTCTCTTCGAGGATGGACTCCACGTGTTCGGAGAGTTCGTGTTGGCGCCTCTCGTCCGGGTCCGGGTCGCGGTCGTCGGAGTCGTTGCCCATGCTGGCATAGCTCGCTGTATCGGTGAAAAATACGGACCCTACGTGTTTGCGCGGGACCGAGCGGCCGCCCGAACCAGCGAATGAGGGGAGGATTTTTTCTCCGCGCAGGCGCACCTTCCGGCGATGAAAAACGAGGACGTCGCGCAACTCCTCTTCGAAATCGCCGATCTCCTGGAGATGCAGGACGTCGAGTACAAACCGCGGGCCTACCGGCAGGCCGCTCGCAACGTCCAGTCGCTCTCGGCGGACATCGAAGCGATCCACGAGCGCGGTGAACTCGACGACATCGACGGCGTCGGCGAGTCCATCGCGAGCAAGATCGCCGAGTATCTCGAAACCGGCGAACTCGACTACCTGCAGCAGCTTCGGGGTGATCTCGACCTCGATATCGAGGCACTGACCGCGGTCCGGGGCGTCGGCCCCAAGACGGCGCGGACCCTCTACCGCGAGGCCGGAATCACTGATCTAGAAGACCTCGAACAGGCCGCGCGCGAGGGCAGAATCGGCGAAATAGAGGGGTTCGGCGCGCAGACGGAGGCGAACATCCTCGACCACATCGAGCGCGCGAAGCGCGGGCAGGAGCGGACGCTCATCGGGCGGGCGTTCTCGCGGGCGGAGGAACTCCACGATCGCCTCGACGACGCCGAGGCGTTCGACCGCGTGCAGATCGTCGGCTCCTTTCGACGACGACGGCCCACCGTCGGCGACATCGACATCCTCGCCACGGCGAGCGACGCGGAAGCGGCGATGGAGACGTTCTGTGGGTTCGAAGACGTCGCCGAGGTGCGTTCTCGCGGCGAGACGAAGTCCTCGATCACCGTCCCACCCGACGACTTGCAGGTCGACCTCCGCGTCGTCGAGGACCGGTCCTGGGGCGCCGCCCTCGTCTACTTCACGGGGTCGAAAGATCACAACATCACCCTCCGGGACCGGGCGCTGGACCGCGACTGGAAGCTCAACGAGTACGGCCTGTTCGACGTGAGCGACGTGAAGGACGAGGGCGGCAAGCGCGCGGGCGAGGTCCTCGCCAGCGAGACGGAGGAAGCGGTGTACGACGCGCTGGGTTTGGCGTGGATCCCGCCGGAACTCCGCGAGGACACCGGCGAGGTGGCTGCCGCCGCCGAGGGTCGGCTCCCGGCGTTGGTCGAAACCGACGAGCTTCGCGGCGACCTGCAGGTCCACACCGACTACAGCGACGGCTCACACACCGTCCGCGAGATGGCCCAGGCCGCCGACGACCGCGGACTGGAGTACGTCGTCATCACGGATCACGGCCCGGAGACGGTCGCGGGCGGCGTCGACGGCGACGCGCTCGCGGACCAGCAGGCGGACATCGCCGCCGTCAACGACGACGACGCCATCGACGTGACCGTGCTTCACGGCGTCGAGGCCAACGTGACGGCCGACGGTCTCGACATCGACGACGACTGGCTAGAGCGCCTCGACCTCGTCGTCGCCGGGGTGCATACGCCGCCCGACGACCCGACCGACCGCCTGGTCGAGGCGGTCGAGTCGGCACCGATCGACGTCCTGGCGCATCCGACGAACCGCCTCCTGATGGAGCGCGGCGGGATCGATTACGACCTCGACCGGGTCGTCGACGCCGCCGCGGCCAACGATGTTGCGCTGGAGATCAACGCCCAACCCGAACGGCTGGATCTGGACTGGCGCGCGGTCAAGCGCCACCGCGACGCCGTCGACTTCGTCGTCTCGACCGACGCTCACGCCACCGAGGAACTGGATTACCTGCATCTCGGCGTCGCCCAGGCCCGCCGGGGCTGGTGTGAGGCGAGCGATGTGTTGAACACCGAGCCGCTCGATACACTCCCCATCGATGGTTGAGCGACCGGCCGACAACCCCTACGTCACGGCTCCGGACCTCGAGTTCGAGGAGCCGTCGGCACTCTCGGAAGACGAGGTCCGCGAACAGGTCGAACGCCTGCGCGAGGCCGTCAACTACCACGACTACCGCTACTACGTCGAGAGCGATCCGGTCATCTCCGACCGCGCCTACGACATCCTCTTCGACCGCCTCGAAACGCTGGAAGCGGCGTTCGACCTGCACGACCCCAACTCGCCGACCCAGCGGGTCGGGGGCGAACCCCTGGATGAGCTAGAGACGGTCGAACACGTCACCGAGATGCTCAGCCTCGACTCCGCCGAAGAGGCGGCCGACGTACGCGAGTTCGACGAGCGGGTGCGCGAGGTGGTCGGCGACGTGGCGTACGCGCTCGAACCCAAATTCGACGGCTTCTCGGTCGAAGTCGTCTACGAGGACGGCGAGTTCGACCGTGCGGTCACCCGGGGCGACGGCGAGGTGGGCGAGGACGTCTCGCGGAACGTGCGCACGATCCGATCGATCCCGCTGACGCTCGGCAACGGTCCCGACCTGCTCGTGGTCAGAGGCGAGATATACATGCCGCGCTCGGGGTTTCAGGACTGCAACGAGCGCCGCATCCAACGCGGGGAGGACCCCTTCGCCAATCCCCGCAACGCCGCCGCCGGGACCGTCCGCCTGCTGGATCCGAACACGGTCGCGGACCGGCCGCTCGACGCCTACTTCTACGACATCATGGAGACGTCGGCGCCGGTCGAGAGCCAGCGGGACGCGTTCGACCGCATGGAGTCGATCGGTCTCCCCGTCAACGAGTACAACCGCGTAGTGGACGACATCGAGGCGGCCATCGACTACCGCGAGGAGATGCTGGAGCGCCGGGCCGACCTCGAATACGAAATCGACGGCGTCGTCGTGAAGGTGAACGACTACGCGAAACGCGAGCAACTAGGGACGACGGCCACGCATCCGCGCTGGGCGTTCGCGTACAAGTTCCCGCCCAAGACGGGCGAGACGGTCGTCCGCCGGATCGTCGTCCAGGTGGGGCGGACGGGGAAACTCACCCCCGTTGCCCTGCTCGATCCGGTCGACGTGAAGGGCGTGACCATCACGCGAGCAACGCTACACAACGAGCGCCAGGCCCAACAGCTCGGCGTCGGCGCCGGCGCCCGCGTGGAGATCGAACGCGCGGGCGACGTCATCCCGCAGGTGGGCGAGGTGCTCGAACCCGGCGAGAGCGTCTTCGAGATGCCGGACACCTGTCCGGCGTGTGGCGGGTCGGTCGTCCAGGAGGGGCCGAACCACTACTGTACGAACGTGTCGTGTCCGGCCCAACTCCGGCGGAGCCTCGAACATTTCTGCTCGAAGAGCGCGATGGACATCGAGGGCGTCGGCGAGGAGGTCGCCGAACTGCTGGTCGAGGAGGGACTGGTCGATTCGGTGGCCGACCTCTACGCGCTCGAGCAGGACGAACTGGCGTCGCTCGAGGGGTTCGGCGACCGGTCGGCTCGGAAACTCATCGACGAGATCGAGGCGAGCAAGGACGTCGACCTGGCGAGTTTCCTCCATGCGCTCGGAATCCGCCACGTGGGCAAGGAGCGCGCGCGCCGCCTCGCCGACGCGTTCGACCTCGATGCCCTTCGAGACGCCGACCGCGACGCCCTGCGATCCGTCGCGGACATCGGCCCCGAAGTCGCCGAGAGCATCCGCTCGTTTTTCGACAACGAACGCAACCAGACCGAAATCGACCGTCTGCTCGAAGCGGGCGTCAGCCCGACCCGTACCGGCGTCAGCGACGAACTCGACGGCCTCACGCTCGCCATCACGGGATCCATCGAGGGCTACACCCGCGAGGAACTGACCGACCTGCTGGAACGCCACGGCGCGACGGTCACGTCGTCGGTCAGCGGGCGAACTGACTTCTTAGTCGTCGGGGAGACCCCCGGAACCACCAAACGCGAGTCGGCGGCCGAACACGGCGTCGAACGGATCGACGCCGAGGCGTTCCGCGACCGGATCCTCGACCGCATCGAAGACAATTAGGGCGCGGTGACTCCACACCGTCGCCGAAACGTGACGCCATGCGCGTGCTCATCATGGGGGCGGCCGGCCGCGACTTTCACGACTTCAACACGGTGTTTCGGGGACGGGCGGACGTCGATGTCGTCGCGTTCACCCGCGCGCCGGGACAGAATCTGGGCGAGACGGCGGATTCGACCGACCGCCGGTATCCGCCCTCGCTCGCCGGCGAAGGGTATCCGGACGGCATCCCGATCGAACCCGAGGCGTCGCTGGAACGGCTGATCGACGCCCACGACGTCGACCAAGTGGTGTTCTCGTACTCCGACGTTTCGCACGCACACGTCATGCACGCCGCGTCGCGTGCGCTCGCCGCCGGCGCGGATTTCCGCCTCGTCGGCCCCGACGAAATGATGCTCGACCTCGACGTGCCGGTCCTGGCCGTCGACGCGGTGCGGACCGGGTGTGGTAAGTCGGCGGTGACCCGGGCGTTCGCCAACGCGCTCGACGACCGGGACGTGACGGTCCGCATCGTGCGGGAGCCGATGCCGTATGGCGACCTCGAAGCCCAGCGCGTCTGCCGATTCGAAGACGAATCCGATCTCGACGCCGCGGCGACCATCGAGGAACGCGAGGAGTACGAGATGCACGTTCGAGACGGGCACGTCGTCTTCGCGGGCGTCGATTACCGTGACGTGGGCGACGCCGCCGTCGCGGAGGCCGACCTGCTCCTCTGGGACGGCGGCAACAACGAACTCCCCTTCTTTCGGCCGGACGTGCACGTCGTCCTCGCGGATCCGCTGCGGGCGGGCGACGAACGCCGCTACCATCCGGGCGAGGCGAACCTCCGTCTCGCCGACTGCGTGTGCATCACCAAGGAGGACAGCGCAGACGCCGACGCCATCGACACCGTCGTCGACAACGTGACCGACCTGAACCCCGACGCCAACGTCGTCCACGCGGATTCGGTCGTCACCGTCGACCATCCGGACCGCGTGCGGGGCGCCCGCGTCCTCGCCGTCGAGGACGGTCCGACGCTGACTCACGGCGACGCGGCGTACGGCGCGGGCGTGGTCGCCGCCGAGCGCTTCGGCGCGGCCGAACTCGTCGACCCCCGCGGCGCGGCCGTCGGACGCATCAGCGAGGTGTTCGAGGAGCAGCCGCATCTCGGGCGCTGTCTCCCGGCGATGGGGTACAGCGACCAGCAGATTCGGGACCTCGAAGCGACGATTCGCGCGGTGGACTGTGATCTCGTCCTCGCGGGGACGCCCCACGACCTGTCGCGACAGGTCGATGTCGGCGTGCCGATCGAACCGGTCCGGTACCGAGTCGACCCCTACGACACCTCGTTCGACGCGCTGCTCGACCGCTACGCGGACGCGCTCGACCTCTAGGGAGTACCGTAACTGTTGATAGATTCGCGCCGGATCGTCCCGGTGCGAATCTATCGTGACGTTCGATGATCCCTACTAGCGAATCTGCGTGCCCGCGTCGCCCGCGAGCGCCGCGTCGACCGATTCGGGCGTCGTGATGATCGCGCGCTCGCCGCCTTCCGCCACGAACCGGGCACAGGCGTCGACTTTCGGCCGCATCGATCCGGTTCCGAACTCGCCGCGGTCCAGATACTCCCGGAGCGTCGCCGGATCGGCGTCCTCGATGGGTCGCTGCTCGTCGGTGCCGTAGTCGAGATACGCGTACGGAACATCGGTCAGAAAGACGAGTTCGCGGGCGTCGAGGCGTCGGCCCAGAAGCGCGCTGGTGTGGTCCTTGTCGATGACGGCCTCCCGGCCCTCGAGGCCGTCGTCGGTTTCGACGATGGGCACACCGCCCCCGCCGCCACAGATCACGGACTGGCCGCGGTCGACGAGGGATTCGATGGCGTCGGCCTCGACGATCCGTTGCGGTCGTGGCGAGGGGACGACGCGCCGGTGCGCGTTGCCACCCTCGACGGGCGCCGTCTCGAAGGGTTTGCGCTCGGCTTCCGCGGCGGTGTAGCGCGGACCCACCGGTTTCGACGGCGACTCGAAGGCGGGGTCGTCGGCGTCGACGACGGCCTGGGTCGTGACCGGAAGCGCCGTCTCGTTCCACTGCGAGTCGAGGACGCGCGCCAGCAGATAGCCGAGGTGACCCTGCGTCTCCGCGACGAGAACGTCGAGGGGATGGGCGGGCGTGTCGGCGGCCGCCTGTTCGAGCAGTCGGTTTCCGACCTGGGGGCCGTTGCCGTGCGTCCAGACGACGGTCCGGTCGGCCGACTGGAGGGGGCCGAGCCGGCGGACCGTCCGTCGGATCGTCGCCGGTTGTGACGCGTGATCCGCGTCCTCACCCTCGAGCAAACAGTGGCCGCCGAGGGCGAGGACGGTCCGCTCGGCCACGGTTAGCGCCTGTTGGCGTGGGCTTCGCGCACGTCCCCGCCGTCGCGAATCTTGTCCGGACAGTGGGGACAGACTCGCGGTTTCTCGGTGTCTCGCGGCGTGAACACGCGCGCGTAGCGTTCCGTGACGAACGACTCACAGTTCTGGCACTTCACCATCGGAGGGTCACCTCAGTTCGGCGATCCATACACCACGCTGCGAGAGCGAGGGTTATAGTGGGAGTTCCTACATGGGTAGGGACCCCGTGGCCTCTACTCCGTCTCCTCCAAGTAGACTTCGACCAGTTTCCGCTCGGCTTCCCGGAGGTGTTCGTGGAACGTCGGCGGCGCCAGGCCCAGTCCCTCGGCCACCTCTTCGGCGGTACTGTCACGGGGCCAGTCGAAATAGCCCGCGTTGAACGCGGCGCTGATGACCGTGTCCTGGCGTTCGGTGAGCTTCTCCGCGAGCGAACCGCGGAACCCCTCGACGGACTGATACGATCGGTCGGTGTTGCGCTTGCTCACGAGGTCGACGTCGTCGAACTCGTCCTGGATCGCTTTCAGCACGCTCCGGAGGTTGACGTCGGGGGCGAACTCGAGGCGGACGTACCCCTCGCCGCCGTCGACGAAGAACTTCGTGATACTCCCGCTGGTTTCCGAGAGCGTCAGCGCGATGGAGGCGTCGTGGAGGGTGCATTCGAGGAGGCAGTCCGCGCCCCGGTCGTCGATGACGCGACAATCGTCGACGCCGTCCGACTCGACGAGGCGTGGCGTCACTTCGCTGGCCGACCGGCCGGCCACGGTGAGATAGCAGGTGATGCCCCCGTCGGAACTCAGGTGGATGCCGTCGAGGTCGATGCGGCAGTCGTACTCGGCCGACAGGTCGACGAACACGTCGGATCGGGCGGTGATCTGGAGTTCCAGTTCGACGACGGTGTCGGTGTCGACCAGCTGTCGCGTCTGGATCGAGTCGATGGCGTTGCCGAGCGTGGTGCCGACATCGTGGAGGGTCGACCGGTAGCGGTCGCTCAGCGGCATGGGCTCGCTCGACCAGGCCACCATCGCACCCCGGATCGTCTGGCGGTAGTTGATGGGGATCACGACGGCGGTCTGGGGCGTCCAGTCGGTGCCGAGGGCCGCCTGTAACCGATCGATCGGTCGGTCGGACGCTGCGTCCAGGTCCACGACACGGATGTCCTCGGTGTCGATGGCCTCCCGTATCGCGCCGCCCTCGGGACACGTCACCGGGTCGATGTCGGCGTCGGATCGGCCGCTGACCGCGTTCGGGAGGAACTCGTCATATGTTTCGACGTACTCCCCGACGATGGCCAGGTCGTACGGCGTGTTCTCGACGAACCGATCGCAGATTTCGCGGCTGAGTTCCACTTCAGTGCTGACATCGACGACGGTCTGGTTGACCGAGCGGATCAACTCGTTGAGCGTCTTGAGCTGTTCCAGTTCCGCCGCCTCTTCCTGGACCGTCTGGTCGGTGCCGGCGGCCTCGATCTCCTCTTTGAGTCGCTCGACGTCGCTCGATTCGATCGAGCCGTCGTTCTCGTGGCCCTCGATGGTCTCGGCCGTGGACTGCAAGGCGAGATACTCCTGAGTGTCCTCGCCCATCTGCTCGCGGAGCTGGAGCTCCTCGACGACGCCGCTGAGTTCGGACTTGGTGACCGGCTTCACCAGATACTCGTCGAAGGGGAGGTCGAGGATCGTCTGCTCGGGCTTGACTGCCGTCAGCATCGACACCTGGCAGTCGACATCCTGCTCGCGAATTCGTTCGAGTACTTCGTCGCCCGGCATGTTCGGCATCCGCCGGTCGAGCAGGACGATGTCGATGTCGTCATCGATCGTTTCAAGCGCCTCCTCCCCACTGTACGCGATGTGTACGTCGTGGTCGTCTCGTAACCAGAGCGCGTACGTGTCCGCGACGTCTTCGTCGTCGTCGACGATCAGCACGGACGGTTGTCCGGTCCTGGTTTCGACGTCACCCCCGACCTGTGGTTTGTTGTTCATCGTGGCATCCTCTCGGCAGTATATCACCCACTTCCGAGTCACACTCTATAAGGTTTCTCCCGTCGACCGAGAGTGGTTTTTCTGGTCGACCTCCCCACCGTTCCGAACCGCGAGGCAGTCGCCGTCCACCTAATCTCGTAGGGTACCGTTACATCCAGTGAGACGGCGAAGCGTCATCCGTCGTGATCACTCTTACACCCCGTGTCCGGTCTGAGACGCCAGCGCGGAACCGGCGGCTCGCGCCGCCGAACCATCCCGCCCACGTGCATTCCCACCGATGACGGACACCGTGACGGTGTTGATCGTCGAGGATGAGACGGACCTCGCCGATACGTACGCCATCTGGCTGGAACAGGAGGAGTACGAGGTCTGGACGGCCTACAGCGGCGACGAGGCCCTCAGCAAACTCGAGCCAGCCATCGACGTGATCCTCCTCGACCGGCGGATGCCGAACATCCCGGGCGATGTCGTCCTGAAGAAAGCCCGCGAACGGGAAGGGGCCTACCAGATATCCATGCTGACGGCGGTCGAACCCAACGCCGACATCTTCGACCTCCCCTTCGACGAGTACCTCACCAAACCCGTCACCCGGACGGAGGTGCTCGACGCGGTCGAGCGGCTGGTGGTCCGCGACTCGATCGAAGACGACCTCAACGAACTGTTCCAGTTGGCGTCGAAACACAGCACGCTCGCAACCCAGTCGAACGACGATATCGAACGGACACAGCGAAAGATCCAGGAGGAGATTCAGGACCAGCACGAGACGATCCAGTCGAAGATCCAGCGGCTCGACGACCCCGAGGACTACTTCTCGGTGATCGAAGAGCCGCCGGCGACTTACGACAGCCACGACGCCCCCTGATCGTGCCGCCCTCGAATCGGTAACACCCCGTGCGATTAGGGCCGTTATTTATACGATGGCAGTTGCAGCCATCCGTACACTTTGAGTCACCACGACCGGCGACGGTATCTCTCCGCGGCGGCCGTGTCCACGCTCGGCCTCTGTACGCTGGCCATCCCTCTCTGGGACATGTGGGACGACGTGAGTGACCTCTCCTGGAGCCTCGTCACCACCCTGATCGAGAACAGCCCCATGTTGCTCCTCTCGATCGGATTGATGGGTGCGGGGTACTGGCTCGTCATCTGTGACGCAGACACGGAGTACGTCACGACCGTCGCGAAGTGGAACGTCGGCGTCGTCGCCGTCGTGGGACTCCTCTATGCGTGGGTGATCCTCCTGCAACTCTGGGCGATGCACAGCCTCAAACCGTGGGTGCTGGCGCTGGACGGCGTGTTGTTCAGCGGCGTCGTCGCGCTCGGGGTTGGCATCTACAACGCCGAAGGAGAACAGTATCAGTTGGAGCTCGAACGCCGAGAGGAGATCCACCGCTCGCTCACCGAGGACGTCCTCGATACGTCCGACGTCGCGATGTTCGTCGTCAACGACGACGGGCGCGTCGCCTGGGCGAACCGCGCCGTCGACACGTATTTCGGCATCGATCCCACCACCATCCGCGGCCGCGATGTCGACGCTCTGATCGCGGACGACATCGCCGCGACGCTCGACGACCCGGAGACGTTCGAGACTCACGTCACGTCGCTCTACGGCACCGACGACACCGACCGTCTGGAGTGTCGCGTGCCGCCCACCGACGGCGGCCCCGACACGGCGCAGTGGCTCGAACACCGCTCTCAGTCCATCGAAACCGGCCGCTACGAGGGCGGACGCATCGAGTACTTCACCAACATCACCGAACAGAAGCAGGCCCAAGAGCGTCTCGCCGCGCGTGAACGGACGCTCCGGGAGATGTACGACGTCATCTCCGCGGAGTCGACGCCGCTCGAGGAGAAGGTCGGCGCCGTCATCGACATCTGTCGGGACTTGCTCGGCGTCGACTACGGCGCCTTCGCGCGGATCGACCCGGACGACGACGCGTACCACGTCGAGGCCATCCAGACGGACGACGCCGATATCGGCGCGGGCGACACCATTCCGTACTCCGAGACGTGGTGCCGGCGGATGATCGCCGAAGGCGAAACCATCCAGTTCGAGACCGGGTCCGCCGGGCCGGACGACGAGTTCGAGCGCTACGTCGGCACGCCGATACAGGAGGACGACAGTCTCTACGGCGCGCTCTGTTTCCTGGCTCGCGAGGACGCCACGTTCAGCGACTGGCAGTTGACGATGGTCGAACTGATCGGCGACTGGATCGGCTACGAACTCCAGCGCACCTCCCTGCAGGAAGAACTCAGACGACGGGTGGCAGACCGGGAGGCGAAACTCGCCTCGTTCGTCGACGCCGTCGACGAGTACGCCATCTTCCGGGTCGACGACACCCACCGGATCACCTCGTGGAACCGGGGCGCCGAGGCGATCACCGGCTACGAACGGGCGGAGATTCTCGACGAACGGCTCGACGTGTTCGTCGACACGGAGTCCGAGTCGCCGACGCAACTGTTCGAGCGCGCGGCCGAACAGGGGCAAGTCACGTACCAGGGGTGGTGGGAGCGCCGCGACGGCCGGACCTTCTGGGCGGACGTGACCATCTCGGCACAGACCATCGGCGACGGCGACACCGAGTTCGTCGTCATCGTCCGCGACACCACCGACGAACGGGAGTACGAACGCACCATCGAAACCGAGCGCGAGCGCCTCGAGTTCCTGAATCGCGTGCTCAGACACAACCTGCTGAACAGCCTCAACGTGGTCCGGGGACGCATCGCCCTCGTCGACGACAACGAGCCGGACGACATCGCCTTCGACGACCACGTCAACACCGCGCGAAGCCGCGTCGAGGGGATGATCGACCACATCGAGCGGATGCGGACCTTCACCGACGCCATCATCGACGACGAGGACCACGAACTCCGGCCGATGGCGCTCGACGACGTGATCGAGAGCAAGACCGAGATGCTCGCCGAAACCCACGACTCGGCGACGATTCAGACCGTCCTCCCCGACGACGGCCCGAGCGTGCTCGCCGATCCGTTGCTCGGTGCGGTGATCGAGAACGTCGTCGCGAACGCCCTGATCCACAACGACAGCGACGCCCCGCGGGTCGACATCTCCGTCAGCGACGCGACGGTCGAGGTCGCCGCCGACGAATCCGGGGCGATTCTGGGACGGGCAGACGACAGCCAACCATCGGCACACGCGGAGGTCATCAGCCACCCGGCGATCACCGTCCACGTCGCCGACAACGGCCCCGGCATCCCGGACGACGAGAAATCGGCCGTCCTGGAGAAAGGCATTTCCCGGCTGAGCGAACCCGGGAACGGCTTCGGGCTCTTCCTCGTCAAGGAGATGATGGACACCTACCTCGGCGACATCGACATCCGAGACAACGATCCGTCGGGCACCGTCGTCGACCTGACCTTCCTCACGGCCACGACGGAGGACGGAGACGACGCGTCGATCCGGGTGCTGGCCCGGTGACGCGGTGGGTTAGGACGCGGTCTTTTTGCCCGTGCGTGCCGCGCTCGCAGACAGGGGTACGGCGTACGACCACGAGAGCGACGCCACGAACCGATCGGGGGAAACGCCGGCGACGGTGGCGGTGCCGACGGCGGCCACCGCGGAAACGACCGTCACGGAAGAGGGGTCGGAACTCGAACGGTCGATCGGACTGGTCGGCGGCCTCGCCGTCGGCGTCGGGACGCTGATCGAGCGAGGGCTGCCGACCGAACGTATTCACACCGAGTCGACATCGGTCGAACGGCCGACGCAGGCCATCGTCGACCGCTCGACCGAGTTCGACGTCATCGTCATGGGCGAGGGCGAGTCGACGCTGCTGACGACGATCCTCGGCGAGACGACCGAACGTATCGCCGAGGGAGCCGTCGCGCCCGTCCTCGGCGTGCGGCGGCGAGCGGCGGCGTGATTACGCGGTCGACCCCGAGTGGTCGGCCCAGTCGGGGAAGGACGTGTACCGGTCGCCCCGGTCGGCAGCCATGAGGACGACCACGTCGTCGTCCGCGAAGCCGCCGTCCATCGCGTGCTCGTAGAAAGCGGCGAGGACGCCGCCCGTCGACGGACCGACGAGAAACTGGTCGTCGACCCGGAGGTGGTTCCTGACGGTCGCCGCGTCGTGTTGTCCGGGGTCCCGGATATCGAGAGAGACATCCGCGACCCGCTGGCGCAGGCGTCGCGCCCAGCGTCGCGCGGCGCTGCTGGTGACGACCCGCCGCCGGTCGACCACGGACGGGTCGAACGTGCCGGGGTAGTCGAAGGCGGGGCCGCGGGCGTATCGGAGGCCGGAGATGGTGTGCGACGGCCGCGCGGGTTCGTAGCCGATCACCGACACGTCGCCGCGGTCGTGGAGCGCGCGGCCGACGCCCGTCACCGTTCCGCCGGTGCCGACACCGCCGACGAAGTGGGTCACCTCGCCGTCGGTCTGCTCCCAGATCTCGCGTCCCGTCTCCCGTTCGTGAACGGCGGGGTTCGCCGGATTCTCGTACTGGTTCGGGTTGTAACACGCGTCGTCCGTCGCTTCGGCGACTCGCTCGGCGCAGTCCTCGATCATCCGTTCGTACGTCCGCGACCGAGTCACCTCCCCGCCCGCGTCCTCGATGGCGAGGACCTTCGCCTCGCTGGGGCGGGGCGGCAGATAGATTTCGACGTCGTAGCCGCGGTGCCCGCCGAGACGGGCGATCGCCGTGCCGGTGTTGCCGGAGGAGGGTTCGATGATCGTCGGGACATCGTCGAGATGGCCCGCGTCGGCCGCCGCATCGAGCATTGACTTGCCGATGCGCGTCTTGACCGAGCCACCGCCGTAGGGCTGTTCGTACAGGTTGAACCACTCGACTTTGGCGTACACCGTGGGCGGCGCGTCCAGGGGAAGCTTCACCAGCGGCGTCTCGCCGATCGTCGACTCGTCGACCGGGACGGCCTCGGACATACGCAGCGGTTCGACACTGCGGCAGTTAACCGCGGTTCCTACGTGTGTCGGCGGCCGTCGACAGCGCGTGCTCCGATTAGGGACGGGTTATGAGGATGCCGCGCGCCGAGGCGTCGCTGACGAGCAGCGAGACGCCGCGACACGGCGTACGACCATGACCGACGAACTGACACTCACCGTCACCGAAACCGAAGCCGCACAGCTCAGAACCGTCCTCGACGTCTGCCTCGAGGAGGGGTTCGATATCGACGACATCGACCGCGCGGCGCTCGAACGCGTCCGAGACGCGCTTTCCGAAGGGGGTAAGGCGTGAACCGCCGTCTCGCCCGGTGATTTGGTCGCTCGCCTTAGTACCTCCTTCTCGTGGGACGACCCATGAATCCGGCCGCGACCATTCTGGCCGAACGGGGCGAAGGACCGGCGGTCGTCGAACTCGAAGACGGCCGCGAGTACGAGATTGCCTTCGACGAGGTGGATGTCGAGGGCTTCCACGCCTCGGGGACCGACCGCGAGGACGAGTACGCGTACCGTATCGACCGCCCGCCACACTCGGACGAGCCACTGGCGCTCGAACGCCGGCGGCTTCCGGAGGGCGACTGGACCGAACTCGGGCGGGTGGCGTTCGTCGAGGATCCCCGAGACGGGTCGTTGTAACCGTTTTCCGCAGTCGCCGCTCGGTCTTACTCCACGGGGAGATCCCAGCCCAGATACGCCATCGCTTCCTCGTCGGTTACCTGTTCGAACTCGCGGTAGCAGGCGCCGACGGCCGTGAAGTTCGGCGGGCTCTCGACGACGATCACTTCGTCGGCCTCCGCTTCGAGTTCGGCGACCGAATCCGGGGGCGCGACCGGCACGGCGAGAACGGTGCGTGCCGCCCCCGCGCCCTCCACCTGTCGGAGACACGCTCGGGCGGTCGCCCCGGTGGCGACGCCGTCGTCGACGACGACCACCGCCTTGTCCTCCATCTCCGGCGGGTCGCGGTCGCCGCGGTACCGTTCGATCTTCTGCCGTGCCGTCTCGGCGGCGCGTTCGCGTTCCTCGTTGAGGTAGTCCTCGTCGATGCCGTACCGCTCGATGACGCTCTCGTTGAGCCACGCGCTCCCGTCACCGGCCGCGGCGCCGATGGCGAACTCGGGGTTGCCGGGCACCCCCATCTTCTTCGCCGCGACGATGTCGAGCGGCGCATCGAGTCGGTCGGCGACGGGGCGCGCGACCGGCAGGCCACCCCGTGGAATGCCGAGCACGAGGTCGGCCGCGATATCGCGCTGATCGAGGAGTTCGGCCAGGCGGTCACCGGCCTCCATCCGATCCTGGAACATACGTCCGATACGACGCTGTGCAGGCAAAAACGTCGAACCTAATGGGCTGTCAACGCCGGACGGTCGCGCCACGAGCGGCCGAAGCCCGCGAATCGGCGGGTCGTTCTCATACTGTCGGCTGTAGCTCTTGATTCAGTTACAGCCGACAGTATCAGTCGCTGATCGGAATCGTGTGGATCTCTTCTGCCCCTTCTTCTGGCTCCGCTTCGTGCTCGGCCTCGATGTGGAGTGTGTGGTCGTCCGCTTCGGTGGTGTCGACCGCGCGTCGTCGCGTCGGCCCGGCCAGTTCGTCGAACAGCGATTCCATCTCGAAGGGCGGATGGGTCGTCATACGGGTGTCACCCGGCTGTGAGTCGGCCGGCGCCGTATGTCAAACGGTGGGCTAATAGATTTCACCCGCGTCAGAACAACATCCCGTCACCGACCCCCGACATCGGGGAGCGTCCCCGCCGCCTCGATGAACGCCTCCTGGTCGGGGCTGGTCGAGAGGAACTCGATCTCGTCGAAGCCGGCGTCGCGGTGGCGGTCGATCACGGCATCGACGTCGGCGATATCGGCCGTCACCAGCCCCCACTCGTCCCAGTCCTCGCGGTCGATGTCGGCCGCCCGGCGCTCGATTTCTCGAGGGTCGGCCACCTCGTCGTCGAAGTCGACGGCCATCGATCCCGTCCAGAACTCGACGGCGTCGAGGGCGTCGTCGTAGTCGTCGGCGTAGGAGAGGCCGAACTGGCGGATCCGTTTGATCTCGTCGGGGTCGCGGCCGGCGTCCGCGGCGCCGTCGCGGAGCGCGGGGACGAGCGTCTCCTCGTAGGTGTCACAGTCGGCGAGCGTGAGGAAGCCGTCGGCGTATCGTCCCGCGACGCGGGCGGTGTGGGGACCGTTGCCGGCGACGTACAGCGGCACCCGTTCGTCGGGGAGTGTGTAGAGGCGTGCGTCGTTCGTCTCCCAGTAGTGGCCGTCGTATTCGCAGGTGTCGCCGTCCCAGAGCGAGTGGATGATCTCACAGGCGTCGACGAGGCGCCGCCGGCGCTCCGCGTACTCGGGCCACTCGAAGCCGAGTGGCACCTCGTTGAGCGCCTCGCCCGTGGCGAGCGTGCAGTGGACACGACCGGGGTACATCGCGCCGAGTGTGGCGAACGCCTGGGCGATGAGCGCGGGGTGATACCGGCCGATCGGGGGGGTCACGCCCGTCCCGAAGCCGATGGTCTCGGTGCGCTCCAGCGCGGCGCCGAGCCACGGCCACGCCGCGCCACAGTGGGCATCGGTGTGCCACCAGGGGTGGAAGTGGTCGCTGGTCCACACCCGATCGAACCCCGCCGCCTCGGCGACATCGGCGAACTCCAGCAGCCGACTGGGCGGATACTGCTCGTGTGCCGCGAACAAACCCACGTCCATGTACGAGGGATACAGGTCCGGTCGAAAAAATGGACTCCCTAACGCCGGGCCTTTGGCCGAAGAGTCAAGCGCGAGGCCACCGATCATCGGCCGTGTACGACGACATCTGTCTGCCGACCGATGGAAGCGACCCCGCCGCGCGGGCGGGACCTGATCGTGATGGGACGGACGGGCGCGGGCGACAGCGAGACGCGCGTGGGATCGGTGACCGACCGCGTGTTGCGGACCCCGTCTTGTCCGTGTGATCAGACCAGAAAGGTGGGCGCGTAGAGCGAGATACAGCCGATGGCGCCGAGACGGCTCACCCGCCCGCGGACGAACAGCACCGCGACGACGACGGTCGAGGCCAGCAGCATGTAGCCGCCGGCGCCGAGGACGGCGCCGACGTCCGCGAACGTGAAGCCGCCGACGGCGGCGCCGACGCCGAACGAGAACAGCGGATCGGTGATGTTGCTCCCCAGCAGCGTGCCGATGGCGATACCGCTCCGATCCTTCGAGACGGCGATGGCGGCGATGGCGATCTCGGGGAGGGTGGTGCCGAGGCCGGTCAACAGCCCGACGACGAGGTGTGGAACGCCGGCGGCGAGCGCGACGTTCCGGCTGTTGACGACCAAGAAGTGTCCGCCGATGACCACGAGCGCGAGGCCGAGGCCGAGGCTGGCGACGGACCGCCACGTCGACTCCGTCGCCCGGGTGTCGACGGCGTCGTGAAAGTCGAGGTCCTCGTACCGGAGCGCGAGAAAGAGGAGGTATATCGTCGCCAGCGCGGCCCCTTCGACGCGCGTCGCCTCACCCGACCAGACAGTCGCGAGCATGAGCGCCATCGCAACGAGCATCCCACCGCCGTAGAGTCTGACCTTCGAGCGGTCGAGCGTGAGCGGCGAGAGGAGCGCGACGACGCCGACGCCCACGGTGATCTGTGCGGTGGCGGAGCCGACGATGTGACCGACGGCGAACTGCGGGGCCTGATAGGCGCCGGCGTAGATCGAGGTGGCGATTTCGGGGACCGAACTCCCGATGGCGACGACGGTGACGCCGACGAACAGTTTCGGGAGGCCGAAGCCGTGGGCGAGACCACTCGCGCCGCCCACCACGAGTTCGCCGCCGTAGACGAGCGCCGCGAGCCCGGCGAGCAAGAACAGTATCTCGACGAACATGGAGCGCGTACGCGCTACCGGTTTGCCGGCGCAGATAAATAATCCCCTCACTCAGGCGGGTGGAAGTCAGTACCGGTGGTTCGCCGAACGGTTACCGCGAACCGCCGGTGAGCAGCTACCTCAATCCGTATCAGGGGGCGCCGTCAGCACCGGCCCCGGGAACGTCCGAAGAACGCGCTCGGTGACGCTGCCGAGCAGATAACGGCTGACGCCGCTCCGTCCGTGAGTCCCCATCGAGACGAGGTCGATTCCGTGCTCGTCGGCGTAGTCGGTGATGGTCCGGCCCGGCGATCCTTCGAGGACCGTCGTTTCGACATCGACACCGCGCTCACGCGCCTGCTCGGCGACGGCGTCGGCCGCCTCCTGGCGCTCGCGGGAGAGGGAGTCGATGAACTCGGCGCTGACCGTCCCGCCGTGGTAGGCGCCGGCGATGGACTGGACATCGACGACCGACAGCGCGTGAACCGTCGCGTCGTACCGATCCGCGATGGCGAGCGCGTGGTCGGTGGCACGCGCCGCGCAGTCGCTCCCGTCGGTCGGGACCAGCACCGCGTCGAACGCGCTCGTGCCGTCCGCCCGGGTGGTCAGAACCGGCACGTCGCTCGTGCGGAGGACACGTTCGGTGACGCTGCCGATCAGGAGCCGCTCCAGTCCCGTCCGGCCGTGGGTACCCATCACGATCAGGTCCGCGTCTGACTCGGCGGCCCGCTCCACGATCCGTTCGTGAGGGCGGCCCGGTTCGACGGCCGTCCGGCAGGGCACGTCGGCGTCCGCCGCCTGGGTTTCGGCGCGCTCCAGCGCCTGACGCGGCTCCTCGTCGAGCGCCTCTCGTCCCGGGTCCTCGGGGGGTTCGACGTCGATCATCGGCGGCACGTCCGCCTCGAGGACGTGTACCACCGATACCGCGGCGTCGAAACGCCGCGCCAACTCGATGCCACAGGTCGTCGCCGCCTCGGCGGGATCGCTCCCGTCGTTCGGTAGATAGATCGTGTCGTACATGGTGTGGGTCAGTCGCACTCGCTCGCAGTAGATCGAGTGTCCACCCGGACGGAGTTAATTCGTGGGCCAATCGCCGGGGGTCATACGGTTTATTAGAAGTCAGTACCGGTGGTTCGCTTGACCGTCCCAGCGACCCACCGGTAAACAGTTACAATAATCCGTATCAGGGCGGCGACTCGACCGTGAGGATCGGCACGTCGACCGTCCGGAGAGTTCGCTCGGTCGTGCTCCCGAGGAGCAGTCGCTTGACGCCCGTTCGGCCGTGGGTCCCCATCACGACGAGGTCGATGTCGTGGTCTGCGACGTAGTCGCGGATGACCTCCTCGGCGACGCCGTCGAAGGCGCCCCCCTCGGCGTCGATCCCGTCGGCTTCGAGGTCGTCGATTGCGTCCTCGACCAGCTGCTCGCTCTCCGCTTCGATATCCTCGATGACCGTCGGCGGGACGTCACCCCCCGGCATCGACGGTTCGGGGAGTGCGATGGCGTGGATCACGTGTACCGTCGCGTTCCACTGTGTCGCCAGCCCTCGAGCGTGATCCAGGGCGGCGTCGCTCGGACCGCTTCCGTCGATCGGCACCAGTATCGAGTCGTACATCTCGTCTCCGTAGCGCGGCGACACCGGCATAAATCGCCCGCCAAATCCGCTACGTCTCCGCCATGTCGGCCCGATCCAGCGTGATCCGGAAGATCGTCCCCTCGGGGTCGTCGTCGAGGGCAGCCACCTCGCCGCCGTACGTGTCGACGATCTCGCGGACGATATGCAGACCGAATCCGGTGCCCGGGTTCTGGAAGCCCTGGATGCCCTTCTCGAAGATGCTCTCTTTGAGATCCGCGGGGATCCCGGGGCCGTTGTCGGCGACGGACACCGTGACCGTCTCGTCGGTCGCCGTCGCGTCGACGGTGACTTGCGGCGTCTCCTTGTCGTTGTGCTGGACGGCGTTGTGGAGGACGTTTCCGAACGCCTCGCCGAGCAGGGAGTCGGCCGCCACCGAGACGGGCGGAAGGTCGCCGACGGTGAACGCCGCGCCGGGGTAGGTGGCGGCCACCGACTCCGTTTCGTCGACGAGGACGCGGTCGACTCGCACGGGTTCGAGTTCGTGCTGGTCGCTGTCGATGGTGGCGTCGGTCAGGTTTCGGATCGTCTCGACCAGATCGATCATCTCGCCCGTTCGCCGCTGGGCCGTATCGAGATGGTCCGACACCTCGTAATCGACGCGTCCCTCGATGAGATTCAGCCGCGCGTCGACGACGTTGAGGCTGTTGAGGAAGTTGTGTCGGATCAGTCGGATCAGGAGTTCGAGACGCTCGCGTTCGTGTTCGAGTTCCTGCTGTTGCTCGACGCGTTCGGTGATGTCTCGGGCGAGCGTCATCGCGCCGACGACCGACTCTTCGGCCTCGTCCCAGATCGGCAACGTCTGGGCGTCGATGACGTGGTCGCCGTACGCCAGTCGGTAGGAGACGGTTTCGCCCTCGAGGGCGGCACCGCAGGCCCGTTCGACCTTCCGCCCGCCCTCTTCCGGGAGGGCGTCGGCCTCGGTCGGTCGCTTGCCGTGTAGATCCCGGCCGTCGATGTCGACCCACTCGAGGAGTTCTCCCGCGGCGACCTGATACCGGAGGTCGGTGTCGACCATCGTCACCGACCCGTTGGGGATGTTCTCCGCGAGGCGGCGATAGAGGCGTTCGCTCCGGTGGAGGCGGGCCTCGCGGTCGATCGACAGCATGGCGTGGGCGACGATCGTTCCGAGGCGGTCGAGCGTGGTCCGCTCGGCGTCGCCGAACGCGTCCGTCCGCGACGTGAAGACGGTCAGGACGCCGTACAGCGCCCCCTCGAACGTGAGCGGGATCGCTGCCATCGCCTCGACACTGTCGGCCGCGACCGCCTGCTCGACGCACATGTCGCCGGTGCGAACTGCCTCGGCGGTCACGGAGTCGCCCTCGATATCGATCGGGGGGTCGACGGGGAGATCTTCGGCGTCGGAGCCCGTCGCCCGCATGATGGTCTCGCGGTGCGGGCCGACGGTGCCGACCCAGGCCGTCCGGTAGAACGCCGACTCCTGGAGATGCGTGCGGATGGCCGACTGGACGGCCGCCGGGTCGGACTGTTCGATCACCGTCTCGGAGATGTCCTGTACGAGGGAGTTGATGTCGTTGAGGACGGAGAGCTGCTCGCGCTGGCGCCGGAGTTTCCGCTCTCGCTCCCGCCGTTCGGTGATGTCCTGTGAGATGGCCATCCCGGCGACGACGGTGCCGTCTTCGGCCGTGATCGGCGTCGTGTGAACCGTCCGCAGCTCGTCGTCGTGGGTCATCACGAACTGCCGCTCCTCGCCGTTCAGCGTGGCCCGGTAGTTGGGCAGCACCTGCGCGGCCAGCGGCTCCGGCAAGGTTTCGTCGATGCGTTCGGTCTCCACGTCGGACTCCCCGTCGAGGTTCCCGGGCAGCGAGCCACCGAAGGTGGTGTAGCGGAGGTCGTGATCGAACAGCACCACCGCGCCGTTGGGGAGGTTGTCGATGAGCGTCCGGTAGCGGCGGCGGCGCTCGGTGAGTTTCCGCTCGCGGTCCCGCCGCGAGAGTTCGTAGCGCATCCACTGCGCGATCTGTTCGACGAAGGCCAGTTCGATGTCGTCGAACGCGTCGCACGTCTCGTCGCCCGCGAAGCCGATTGTGCCGTACGGCTCGCCGTCGACGGAGATCACGTGGCCGACGTAGGCGTCGCTGTCCCACGTGCCGTACGCCAGGTCACTCACCCACTCCGATCCGCTGGCGTCGTGGGTCGCGACGAGTCCCCGTTCGTCGAGCGCGGTTCGGCAGTACGCCTGTTCGATCGGGCATTCGACGCCCTCCTCGATCACTCCCGTGTCGCCGGCCACGAGTTCGATCGTCTGCGTCCCGGCGTCGATACGGGTCAGGAACCCGGTGTCGAGACCGAGGAAGTCGCTGCCGAGGGCGAGCAGATCCCGGGCCCGCTCCTCGACGGGTTCGTCGCGGACGGATATCTGGCTGGCGCTCCGGAACGCCGCGGTGGCGTCTTCGAGCGAGCGCCGACGGTCGTGGTTGTCGATGGTGGCGGCGACGAGGGTGGCGACGCTCCGAACGAAGTCCACGTCGTGTTCGTCGAACGCCTTTCGGTCCGTGTCGTGGGTGCCGAGGATCCCCCACGGATCCTCCAGCGAGCCGATGATGACGCTGATCCCGCTCGTCACGTCGTGATCCGTCAGGAGGTCCGGTCCCGAGAACCGCGCGTCCTCGGCCAGATCCTCGACGACGACTGGCTCCTGTTGGCCGAGCGTGTACGCCGCCTGGGAGTCGTCGCCGGTGGCGGAGACGGTGGCCGCGCCGACGATACCTGGATCCCAGCCGACGCCCTGTCGGAGCGTCAGTTCGCCGGCGTCGGCGTCGAGGTCCAGCACCTTGCAGTAGTCGTTGTCGAGGACAGCGGCGACGACGCTCGCGGCCCGGTCGAGGAACGCGTCGAGGTCAGTGTCGCCGAGCGCGTGCTTGCCGAGCTCCGCGACGGCCCGTTGCTGGCGCGACTGGGCGGCCAGTTCCCGTTCGCGTTCCTTGCGCTCGGTGATGTCACGGACGACGCCCACGCGCCACGTCTCGTCGCCCTGATCGATGAGCGTGAACGTCGCCTCGGCGGTGAGGGGATCGCCATCCACCGTCTCCAAGTCGGTTTCGAGGCGTGCCTGCTCGGTGTCAGTTTCGCACAATTCGCGGTGGATCTCCTGTGCGCGCTCGGCCGTCTCGTCGCTGACCAGCGTGCTGGCCGCGGTGCCGACGAGGTCTTCCGGTTCGCGGCCGACCATCTCGGCGTACGCCTCGTTGACGAGTCTGAATTCCCCGTCCTGGTCGACGATGTAGACGCCGTCGTCGATGGTCTCGAGGATGGTCTCGTACTGCTCCAGTTCCCGTTCGCGCTCCTTGCGCTCGGTGACGCCCTTGAAATACACCGACAGCCCCGTCTCGGAGGGGTAAGCGCGCACCTCGAACCACTCCTCGAGCGGGGGGAAATACGCGTCGAACGCGACCGGCTCCTGGGTCTCCATCGCGCGTTCGTACTCCGCTGGAAACCGCGAGTCGACCGCCGCGGGGAACGCGTCCCAGATGTTTTCGCCGAGGAGAGCCGCCTCGCTCCGTTCGAGGAGCGACTCGGCACGGCCGTTCACGTACGTGAATCGCCAGTCGCGATCGAGCGCGAAGAAGCCGTCGTCGACCCGTTCGAGAACGTCGGCGCCGTCCCGCGTCGGCGTCTCGGTGTCGACGGTGAGGGCGGCCCGGTCACCCGAGAGCAGGACGGCGTCGACGGTGACCACGCCGGGGCCGTCGGCGAGTGCAGCCTGGCACGACACGTCCCGGACTGGCTCGCTCGTCTCGAACACCTGCATGTACGGCCGCTCGGCAGGGGGCAGTCGCTCCCCCCCGCGACCGGATACGTCCGGTATCGAGGGATCGTCTCGGTCGAGATCGAACAGCTCCGTGGCGTCGTCGTCGGCCCACACTAAACCACCCCTGTCGTCGACGACGAGAACGCCCCCTGGAACCAACGATGCAAACTCGGAGAGAACCCCCATGTCGGCCTCCAGAAGAGGGTCGGACATACTGTGACCTGCTGACTTTTACAGTTAAACCCTTCACCAACGTGCTTCGGTGACCGGGCCGTCACTCCTCGGAGAGACGACCGGGCGACCACTCGCCCTCGAACTCCTCGTGACGGAAGGGTTTCGCGTCCTCGCCGGCGTAGGTGTCGACCACCTGGCCGCTGCCTTCGAGGTGGTACTTGTAGGTCGTGAGGCCGTCGAGACCGACCGGGCCGCGGGCGTGGATCTTGCCGGTGCTGATGCCGACTTCGGCGCCGAGACCGAACCGGTAGCCATCGGCGAAGCGCGTCGAGGCGTTGTGGAAGACGCTCGCGGCGTCGACGCTGCGCATGAATCGGCTCGCGCGGTCCGGCGTCTCCGTGACGATGGACTCCGTGTGTTTCGAGCCGTAGGTGTTGACGTGGTCGACAGCCGCCGACAGGGAATCGACGACCTTGATCGAGAGGACGAGGTCGCCGTACTCGGTCGACCAGTCGGCGTCGGCCGCGGGGTCAACGTCAACGATATCGCGCGTGGCGGCGTCGCCGCGGAGTTCGACGCCCGCCTCGCGGTAGCGGTCGACGGCCGACGGGAGGAACGACGCGGCCACCGACTCGTGGACCAGGAGCGTCTCGACGGCGTTGCACACCGCGGGATACTGCACCTTCGCGTCGTACGCGATGTCCGCGGCCATCCCGAGGTCGGCCTCACGGTCCACGTAGACGTGACAGACGCCCTCCGTGTGACCGAGGACCGGGATGCTGGTGTTGTCCTGGATGTAACTGACGAACTCGGAGCTTCCGCGGGGCATGAGCAGGTCGACCGAGTCGTCCATCTCCAGGAGTCGGGTCACGTCCTCGCGGGCCTCGATGAGCTGCGCCCAACCCTCGGGCACGTCTACGTCGGCCGTGGCCTCACGGATGATGTCGTAGAGGACGCGGTTCGAGTGGCTCGCCTCGCTCCCGCCTTTCAGGATGACCGCGTTGCCCGACTTGAGGCTGAGCGCGGCGATCTGGGCGAGGGCGTCCGGCCGCGACTCGAAGACCGTCCCGATGACGCCGATGGGGACGGAGAGCTTGTAGAGTTCGAGGCCGTCGTCCAGACGGCGCGACGCGAGCGTCTTCCCGAGAGGGTCGTCCTGTGCCGCGACGCTGCGCACCATCTCGGCGATGCTCTCCAGTTTCGACGCCGAGAGTTCGAGGCGGTCGACGAGCGCACGGCTGTACTCGCCGGCTTCGAGCATCGCCTCGGCCTCCGCGACGTCGTCCTCGTTGGCCTCGAGGATGGTCTCGGTGTTCGCCTCGATGGCGTCGGCGATGTCGTGTAAGGCCGCGCGGCGCGTCTCGTCGGACACGTTCGCCAGGTCCAACGCGGCGGTCTGTGCCTCCGCGACTTTCGCTTCGGTGGTTTGCTCAGTCATCGATGACTCCGTTCACGGGGACGAATACGGTTCCCACGGGCTTGCCAGTAGCGATTTTTTCCAGCACGTCCGGTTCGGTCGACCGCGCGATGATCGCCGGGATGCCGTGTTCGCTCGACTCGCGGGCACCCCGGACTTTGGTCTGAATGCCGCCGAACTCGCCGCTGGAACTCGCGTCGATGCGCTCCTCGACCGCGGCGTAGTTGCGGCCGACTGCCTCGATCAGTTCCGCGGCGGGATCCGACTTCGGGTTACCGGTGTAGACGCCACCGACGTCGGTGAGCGTCACCAACAGGTCGGCGTCGATGCCGATGGCGACCGACGACGACAGCATGTCGTTGTCGCCGATGCGGATCTCCTCGGTCGCGACGGCGTCGTTCTCGTTGATGATGGGCACGACGCCCCAGTCCAGCAGCGTCTCGATGGTGTTGCGGAAGTTGGTGAACCGCTCGGGGTTGTCCAGGTCGTGTTCGGTCACCAGCACCTGCGCAATCTTGCGGCCGTACCGCTCGAAGCTCTCGGTGTAGCGCCGCATGAGGTGGCTCTGCCCGACCGTCGACAGCGCCTGGGACTCCTCGAGGGTCTCGTCGTCGTAGCCGATCCGCCCCATGCCGGCGCCGATGGCGCCCGAGGAGACGAGGACGATGTCCTTGTCTCGCTCCAGCAGGTCGGCGATGTCGTCGACGAGTTTGTCGAGTTTGTCGTCGTCGAGGTTGGACTCGTCGTCGGTCAGGGAGTTGGTGCCGGCCTTGACGACGACGCGGTCGGCGTTGGCCGCGAGCTGCCGCGCTCGGTCGGCCTCGGCGTCGTCGACGGCGGAGAGTTCACGCATCGTCGAACTCACCCGCCAGTTCCCGGGAGCGGTCGGCCGCGGCGGCGAGCGTCTCGTTGACGACGGCTTCGACATCGCTGTCCCAGAGGACTTCCATCCCCTCGATGGTCGTCCCGTTGGGCGAACAGACGGCGTCGATGAGGTCGTCGACGCTGCGGTCGGAGCGGAGCACCGTCTCCGCGGCGCCCTTGAACGTCTGGGCGGAGAGCGTCTCCGCGTCGTCCGGGTCCATCCCCTGATCGACCGCCGCGAGTTTCATCGCCTTGAGGAAATAGAAGACGAAGGCCGGGCCGCTCCCGTTGAGCGCCGTCGCCACGTGCATCAGGTCCTCCTCGATCACGACGAACGCCCCGAGGTCCTCGAGGAGGGCACGGACATCCTCGTCGGGGTCGTCCCAGACGACGGCCGCCGCCATATCCCCCGTCTCGGCGGCGAGGTTGGGCATGACGCGGACGACCGAGGCGTCGGTCCGCTCGGCGACGAAGGATCGCGGGACGCCCGCCGCGATGGTGACCAGCGTCTGTGACGGATCGAGATCGATCTCCTCCAGGACCGCGCCGACCACGTCGGGTTTCACCGCGACGACGACCACGTCCACCTCCGGACCGGTCGCCTCGGCGGGATCGGTCGTCGTCTTCCAGCAGTGCGACGCCACGGCGTCGAGCGCGTCTTGGTTCGGATCGCACGCCGTCACTCGGTGGTTGCCCGCCCGAGCGAGTCCCGTGATGAGGGCACTGCCCATATTCCCACAGCCGATGATGCTGACGGTAACCATTCTATACGGTCCCTAAACCGCGTCCCCGATATACACACTTTGATTCCCGACGAACTCGCGGCGTGGCTCGCGAGCAGCGAATCTGGATCGTCGGACAACCGCCGCTTCGCGCCGGCGGTGACCGCCGGCAAACAGTGACCACGCACCGTCTCAGTCTCGCTCATCGTTGAGGTGCCAGGTGAAGATGGCCCGCAAGACGACGACCAGGCCGTTCCGATCGCCCGAACCCCAGATCGCCGTCTCGGATCGGGTGTCGGTCGCGGTGTCGTCGACGAGGACGCTCACGAGCGTCCGATCCCGATCGACCATCAGGAGGCGACCGGCCGGCGTCTCCGCCCAGTCCCACAGCGATTCGAAGGTTTCGGCCTCGGGAACCGCTGCTTCGATCCGCTCTTGCACGCGTGGGGACAGCCCTGCGAGTCGGATGGTGACGCCGCGGTCCGCGGCGGCACGGAGTTCCGAAATGATCTCCTCGGTGAGCAGTCCTTCGACGGTCATGTAGACGATTTCCTCCTCCGCATTGCGGAAGAACTCGAACACTCGGTCGGTGACCGCACTGCCCCCGTCGACGGTCCAGACGCCGCGTTGTTCCTCCCGGCGCTCGACGGATTCGAGTTCGTCCAGGGCCGTCGTCAGCGCGGCCAGTCGTTTCGGCCGACACGGCCCAGAACTCCTTTGGCGAGGTCTGTTTGATGTCGACCAGCCCGCGGTCGTGGAGCTCGTCGACGGCGTCGTACACCCGGGTCCGGGAGACATCCGATATCTGACTCACGTCCTTCGCCGTCCCCGTGCCGAGGGGAAACGAGCGCCACGAACGTCCGCGCCGCATACGCACTCAGCCCGAGCTGTTCGAGCTTCTCGACGGCGGCGTCACGTGGGTTCTCGACCGGGTGGACATGCGGTTGTATGAGTGAAACTCGACCACAGAGGTGGTCGAGGACACGCATCGGGTCGTGGTTGGGACACAATCCGAGGCTGCGTGCCGGATACCGGTAGAACTACTCCCCCTATAATTACTTTGTGATTAATTGAGTTAATCAACTGACTGCGGCACGGTACGGCCCCGTCGATGGTCGGCTTGCGACGCTACGCTCGGCCTCTCGCCGGTCAACGGCGGTAGAGGTGTGAGACTGCGGGAGTGGCAACGTCTATCCGTTCCGAGGTCGAATTATCGCATATCCGGATCAGTCCGGTGGTTGGGACACATGAGTAGAACTGATGCTACGGATCAGGCAGTCGAGGCGCTCCAGGAACTGGGACTGAAAGAGTACGAAGCGAAATGCTTCGTCGGTCTCTCACGCCTCGATATGGGGACCGCAAAGCGACTCAGCGAGGTGACCGACGTGCCTCGGACGCGGGTGTACGATGCGATCCGGGTGCTGGAAGCCCAGGGTCTCGTCGAGGTGCAGCATTCGAATCCACAGCGGTTCCGAGCGGTCCCGCTCGGCGAGGCGACGGAGACGCTCCGCGACCAGTACGAATCGCGGGTCGACCGGCTCGCCAGCGCCCTGGAACGGACGGAGGACGTGGCCTCGGAACAGGAGGACACTGCCCAGGAGATCTGGTCGATGGCCGGCAGCCAGGCCATCGAGAACCGGACCCAACAGCTCATCGAGGACACGACCGACGAAGTCGTGTTGGGTCTCGGCGAGCAGTCGCTGCTGACGGACGAACTCGTGACCTGCCTGACCGGCATCGACGAGGAGACGGAGCTGTTCGTCGGGACGGTCTCGGAGTCGCTTCAGGAGCAAATTCACGCCGCGGTTCCGGACGCCCGAACGTTCGTTTCGGGGCTCGGCGGGCTCCAGGCCGACGACGCGAGCCAGGAGAACCTGGCGATCGGTCGTCTCCTTCTGGCCGACCGCTCGGCCATTCTCGTCAGCACGCTCGTCCCCGACACGGGGGAGGAGCACGCCATCTTCGGAACCGGGTTCCGCAACGGCCTGGTCGTCATCGCGCGCCGCCTCATGGCACAGGGCCTCGTCCCGGCACGGGATTCGAGCCGATAGTTGTCACTCTCGGAGTGACATCTCCAAATCCGGTGTGCTGCGTCGGCGACGCTCCCGTCGCCGTATCTACAAATATTAATGCCTCGGCCCGGAACCCATCTCGTGATGACGCTGTCCGTGACCAACACGCTGACGGGCGACCGCGAGGAGTTCGAACCAGCGGGCGATGAAGTCCTGCTGTACGTCTGTGGGCTGACGGTCTCGGACGACGCCCACCTCGGCCACGCCCGGGTGTGGACCCACGCCGACGTGATGCACCGCTGGCTCGCATATCTCGGCCACGACGTGCGCCACGTGGAGAACTTCACCGACATCAACGAGAAAATCGTCGCCCGCGTGGGGGAGAACGACCTCGGCGACTCGGAACTCGAGGTTGCCGAGGGCTTCATCGGCACCATCATCGACGACATGCGCGGCCTGAACCTCCGGCGCGCGACGGTCTACCCCCGCGTCTCCGAGCATATTCCCGAGATCATCGACCTCGTGGAGACGCTGATCGACCGGGGTTACGCCTACGAGGCCGACGGCTCCGTCTACTTCGACGTGACCGAGTTCGAGGACTACGGCAAACTCTCGAACCAGCGCGTCGAGGAGATGGAGGCCCAGGGCGCCGACGAACAGGCGGAGAAGCGCCACCCCGCCGACTTCGCGCTCTGGAAGGCGGGCGAGGTGGCTCCCGCGGACCTGACCGACCACCGGGTGGACGGGCTTCCCCTCGGCGAGAATCCGCCGACCGGCGAGACGTGGGAGTCGCCGTGGAGCGAGGGCCGGCCCGGGTGGCACATCGAATGCTCCGCGATGAGCATGACCCACCTCGACGACACCATCGACATCCACGTCGGCGGGCACGACCTGGTCTTCCCCCACCACGAGAACGAAATCGCCCAGAGCGAGGCGGCGACCGGCCAGCAGTTCGCCCGCTACTGGCTCCACACGGGCCTGCTGGAAACGGCCGGCGAGAAGATGAGTTCCAGCCTCGGCAACTACTTCTACGTCAGCGACGCGCTCGACGAGTTCGGGCCGAACGTGATCCGAACCTTCTATCTCTCGACCAACTACGGCTCGAAACAGACGTTCAGCGAGGACGCGCTGGCGGAAGCCGAGGAGCGCTGGGAACGCCTCGAACGGGCCTACGAGACGGCCGTCGACGCCTGCGACAGCGTCGACGCTCGAAGCAAGGTCGAAGACGACGACTTCCGCGAGGCCGTGGAGACGGCGCGCACGACGTTCGCGACGGCGATGAACGACGACTTCGGGGTGCGCGAGGCGACGGCCGCCCTGCTGGAACTCGGGACGGCCGTGAACCGCCACGTCGACGGCCACGAGACGTACGACTACGTGGGCCTGCGGCGGGCGATAGAGGCGTTCGAGGACCTCGCTGGCGACGTGCTCGGCCTGTCGTTCGGCGCGGGCGAGGGAAGCGACGTGCAGTTGGCCGACGACCTAATCGAACTCGTCCTCGACGTGCGCGAGGCGGAACGCGAGGCGGGCAACTACGAACGCGCCGACGAACTCCGGGACGATTTGGAGGCCATCGGCGTCACCGTCGAAGACGAGGGCGGCGAGACGACCTACCGGTATTAAATCGTGAACAGGTCCGTCCCCTCCGGGACGGCAAAGAGGCCCATTCTGACGCCGGCGTCGAGCCACCCGTAGCCGTACGAGAACGAGGCGAGGGCGTTCACCGGGTCGCCGTCGTCGCGGAAATGCCGGCCGTCGGCGAGATACGATTCCGCCATCTCCAGACACTCCGCGGCGGCCGTGCCGAGGGGGGTGTCGGCGGGCGGGCGTGGCTCCGCTTGGTCCAGGGCGTCCGCGAGCATCCGTTCGTAGCGGTCGGTCTTCTCCGCTAGATCCGCGGGCATACCTCGGCGTGGGGGACCCGGCACCAAGAACGTGCGGGCGGGCATCGCGACGCCCGACAGCGCAAGCTAAATGGGTCCCACCCGTCAACAGAGAGTATGAGCGAGAGCGATGGCGTCGAACACCGGCGTCTCATCATCGCCGGGAGCGGAATCGCAGGGCTTACGGCGGCTATCTACGCTGGTCGGTCGAACAACGAGCCGCTGGTGTTCGAGGGCGACGAACCCGGTGGCCAGTTGACGCTGACGACCGACGTCGACAACTACCCGGGCTTTCCCGAGGGGATCAGCGGCCCGGAACTCGTCAGCAACATGCGAGAACAGGCCCGGAAGTTCGGGGCCGAGGTGGAAAACGGCGTCATCGAATCGGTCGACGTCGAGGACGACGGCATCGGCAACACCTTCCACGTCACGCTGTCGAACGGCGATCAGTACACGGCCGACGCGTTCATCGCCGCTTCGGGCGCGAGCGCCCGCACTCTCGGTATTCCGGGCGAGGACGAGCTCATGGGCTACGGCCTGTCGACGTGTGCCACCTGTGACGGCGCCTTCTTCCGCGACGAGAAAATCGTCGTCGTGGGCGGCGGTGACGCCGCCTGCGAGGAGGCCGTCTTCCTCACGAAGTTCGCCTCCACCGTCTACCTGGTCCACCGCCGCGACGAGTTCCGCGCCGAGGACTACTGGATCGACCGCGTGATGGAGCACGTCGAGGACGGCGACATCGAACTCAAGTTGAACACGGAGGTGACGGAACTCCACGGCTCCCAGGAGGCAGGCATCGACCACGTGACGATGGTCCACAACCCCGAGGGCCACCCTACCGACAACCTCGACGACCCGGACACCGAGGCGTTCGAGTTCGACGCCGGCGCCGTGTTCTACGCCATCGGCCACACGCCGAACACGGGGTATCTCGAAGGCCTCGACGTCGAGATGGACGAGGACGGCTACCTCGAAACCGTGGGCGGCGACGGCGCCGGACAGACGGCGACGGGCGTCCCCGGCCTGTTCGGCGCGGGTGACGTCGTCGACTACCACTACCAGCAGGCCATCACCGCGGGCGGCATGGGGTGTAAGGCCGCCATCGACGCCGACGGCTATCTCGAAGACCTGGAGCGCGAACGCGAGGCGGCCGAACAGCCGGCGGCAGCCGAGAACGACGACTGAGACGGGTCATTGTAACGGTCTACCGGTGATCGCCGACCCGTCTGGTCGGCCTCCCAGTACTGACTGACCATACGCCGTCTGACCGTCCGATTCCCACACGCCCTTATACCGTGCGCCCGGAGTAGCGGCATGGTCGACACCGAGACGTACACCATCGAAGGGCCGAGCGGTGAGACTGACGAACTCGAACTCCCGGAAGGGCTGGTCGACGCGCTCGCCGAACAGGGCGAACGGCCACCGACGGTGGTCGCCGAGATCGCGCTGCTCTCTTTCGTCCAGCGCTCGCACGCCATCGTCCACCACGCCGACGACGAGGTGCCGGAGGACCTCCGCGAGATCAACGAGACCGCCGAGGAACTGTTCGAGGAGCGCTTCGGCATGACCTTCGGCGAAGCGACCGGTCATAGCCACTAGTCGGCGCAGTCCACTGCCGGCGACTCCCCGGAAGCACAGCGCCTATTATCGCGTCGCCCGTCGTTCGCGTATGGGTCTGGCCTCGAATCTCCTCTTAGTGTTCACTGCCGGCTTGCTCTCCGCGGTGACCACCGGTGCGGGCGCGTTCCCCTTTTTCGTCATCGACGACGTGAACCGCCGTGTTCAGGTCATCCTCTGGGGTCTCGCCTCGGGGATCATGGTCTCGGCGTCCACCTTCGGCCTCGTCTTCGAGGGCCTCGCGGCGGCCGACGGGACCGCCGACCACTTCCTGATCGTCGGCGGCCTGCTCGCGGGCGCGACGCTCGTCGTCGTGGCCAACCGACTCCTCTCGGGCCACGAGTTCGACCCCCGGGAGTACGCGGAAGCCGACTTCCGCAAACTCGTGTTGATCCTCGGCGTGTTGACCGTCCACAGCTTTCCGGAGGGCGTCGCCGTCGGCGTCTCCTTCGCCGAACTGAACCTCGCCGGCGGCGTCGAATTCGGCCCCTTCATCGTCCCGCTGCTCGCCATCTTCATGACCGTCGCCATCGCGATCCACAACATCCCCGAAGGGCTCGCGATTTCGATCCCCCTGCGGACCGTCGGCATCTCGAACTGGAAGATTGTCTGGTGGGCGATCTTCTCGAGTCTCCCGCAGCCGATCGGCGCCGTTCTAGCCTTCGCGTTCGTCCGGGTCGCGCTCGAGTTCCTCCCGGCCGGGTTCGGGTTCGCCGCCGGGGCGATGATCTATCTCGTCGGCTCGGAGTTCATCCCCGAGGCGATCGATATCGGAACCGAACTCCCGTACGGCGGCTACCGCGAACTCGTCGTCGCCTTCGTCGTCGGCGTCCTCCTGATGGCGCCGTTGGCGGTGTTCGGATGAAGGATCCGGAGGCGTCCCACACCTGAATTTGATGCGGCGTCCCGCGGTGTCGGGAGGATGATGGGAGCGTTGTCCTCGCTGTTCACGCCGGACTCGGTCGCCGTAGTCGGCGCGATGAGCGGCGCGGAGGCGCTTCGCTTCTTCCGCCGGACGAAAGACGCCGCCGTCATCACGGGCGGCGACCGGGCCGACATCCACACCGCCGCGCTCGAAGCCCTGTCTGGTGCTCACGGGCGGGCGTCGCCCCTCGGCCGCCGTCCTCGGCTCCGCCGCCGACAACGACATCCCGATCATGCTCTGTTCGGCCGACACGCGCACCGTCCTCGAACGCGCCGAAAACGTGATTCACCGCGGCCGAACCCGGGACGAACGCACCGTCGACGTGATGGGCGATCTGCTGGTCGACCACGCCGACATCGACGCGCTGCTCGGCGCAGGCGATTAACGCTCCGTCTCGTCCCCGCACTCCCAGCCCCGATCCGTACGGTTGAGGCGTTCGGCGCCGTCCTCGGTGACGACCACGAGATCCTCGATGCGGACGCCGAAGCGGTCGGGCAGGTAGACGCCGGGCTCGACGCTGAACACCATCCCCGGTTCGAGTGCGATGTCGCCATCCGCGACGATGTACGGTTCCTCGTGGACATCGAGGCCGACGCCGTGGCCGGTCCGGTGGACGAACCGGTCGCCGTAGCCCGCCGCCTCGATGACCGACCGCGCGGCGCGGTCGACCGCTCCCGTTCGAACGCCGGGTTCGACGGCCGCCACGGCCGCGTCCTGCGCCTCGCGAACGACGCCGTGAACCCGTTCGAACGCGGCCGGTGGCTCGCCGTCGAAGACGACCGTCCGCGTCTGGTCGCTCGGATAGCCGTCGAGACGCGTCCCGAAATCGAGGACGACGGGGTCGCCCGCCCGGATGGGGCGGTCGCCGCTCGCGTGGTGCGGATCCGCGCCGTTCGGCCCCGCACCGACGATGGTGTCGAAGGCGACGCCCTCGCCGCCGTGGGCCGCGAGACGCGCCTCGACGAACGCCGCGAGGTCGGCCTCGGTGCGACCCACCGCGTCGGCGCCGAGCGCGCGCACGTCACGCATCGCCTCGTCGGCCGCCCTGGCCGCCGCCCGGAGCGCGTCGAGTTCTGCCGCGTCTTTCCGGCGCCGGAGCGACGCGAGCACCTCGCTCGCGAGGCCGAACGTCGTCTCGGGCAGTCGCCGCCGCAGATCGATCGACACCCGTACCTGCATGTCGTCCGCGAGGAGGGCGTGCGACGGGTCGATATCGTCGAGGAGCGGACCGAGAACCGGTCCGGGACCGGTGTCGTCGTCCCAGGTTCGGATGTTGTCGATCCAGGTCCCGTCTCGGAGGTCGCTATCGAGCGTCGGGAGGACGAACGTCGGGTCACCGCTCGCGGGGACGACGAGCAAGCGAAGTCGTTCGCTCGACTCGATCCGGGCGCCGCTCAGATAGTGGCAGTTGTGGCCGGGCGAGAGCAGGAGCGCGTCGGCGCCGGCCGCGACCAGACGGGACTGCGCGCAGCGGGTGCGCCGTTCGAACGGGGTCATGGCCGGTCGTTTCGGCCCGTCTGCCAAAGCATCGTCGTGTCGGGGCGATCAACGCCGGTTCGAGCCCCCGACGTTTTTGTCAGTTCGGCATCGCATGTAGGATATGCCCTCCTGGTACGCAATCGCCGCCCTGCAAGCGGCTCGTGACGCAACCGAAGACCTCCTCTGGCCCATCGACCGCGGCCGGTGGCTCAGACTCGCCGTGATCGCCCTCTTCGTCGGCGTCGGCGGGGGCGTTCCGACCGGCAACTTCAACGTTCCCTCGGGGGGCGGTGGCGGCGGGCCGTCGGGGATGCCGTCGCCGTCGTTGCCGGACGGCTCGGTCGCCGCCATCCTGATCGCGGTCGTCGGTCTGCTCCTGGCGCTGGTGCTGTTGTGGAGCGTCGTCGGGGCCGTGATGGAGTTCGTCCTCATCACCGGCCTTCGGGACCGCGAGATCGCGATCCGGAGACCGTTCCGGGCGAACCTCCGGCGTGGCCTGCGCCTGTTCGGCTTCCGGCTCGCCGTCGGCCTCGGCAGCCTGCTCGTTATCGGGATTCCGCTGGTCGCCGTGTTCGTGCTCGGTCTCGGTCTCTCGCCGATCCTCCTCGTCCTCGTGGTGCCGCTCATGCTCGTGTTCGGTCTCGTTGCGCTCGTCGCCCAGGTCGCGCTCGGCCTGACGACGGACTTCGTGGTGCCCGCGATGCTGACCGAACGGAGCGGCGTCCTCGACGGCTGGCGCCGCCTCTGGCCGACGCTTCGCGAGGAGTGGAAACAGGTGGGCGTCTACCTCCTCGTCAAGTTCGCGGTCGGCATCGCAGTGAGCCTCGCCGTCTCGCTCGTGGCCCTACTGGCCGCGCTGGTCGTCGCGATCCCGTTCGCCGTCGTGGGCGGCGGCCTGTTTCTCGCGCTCTCGGCCGCCGGCGCGAGCGCCATTGGCTGGGTTGTCGTCGGCCTGCTGGTCGCCCTGTTCGTCCTCGTGATGATCGTCGTGAGCCTGCTCGTTCAGGTGCCCGCACTCACGTTCGTCCGGTACTACTCCCTGTCCGTGCTGGGGATGCTGGTGCCGGAACTCGACCTGGTGGGCGTCGAACGGCCGGACGAAGAGGACATCGAGGCCGACGAATCGGCGGGCGAGACTGATAAATCGGCAGGTGGCACCGACGAATCGATCGACAGTACCGACGAACCAACGGACGACACCGACGAAAACGAGTAAGAAATGTCGACCACCGGCGACAGCGCCGGGCGGCGCGTCACCGCTGTTCCTGGAGGCGTTCGGTGGTTTCGATCAGCGGGTGGCGGGCGTAGTCGACCACGGCGATGTCGTCGATGGAGTCGAGGCCCTCCTTCTCGGCGGTGCGCTCCATCCCGAGTTCGATCCCGTCGTCGCCGTCGATGACGATCACGTAGGCGTCCATCTCCTCGATATCGAGGCGGTTGGCGGCCATAACGCGGTGGTGGCCGTCGGCGAGCAGGAGCGTCCCGCCGTTGTCGATGACGACCAGCGGTTCGGCCAGTCCGTGTTCGAGTTCGTAGCTCCGCCCCTGCAGTTCGTCGGCGTAGACGCGCGCCTGGGTCGGCGTGAGGTTCTCCAGTTTGACCTGGCGGCGCTCCTCGTCGACCTCGACGTCGTGGATCTCTTCGAGCGTCTGCATCAACTTCCCCACCTTCTTCGGCGTCGCTCGCTCGATCTGACTGCGAATGACGTCCGTGTTCGAGATGATGCCGACGAGGTTGCCGGCGTCGTCGACGACGGGGAGTTTCTGGATGCCGGACCGGAGGATCACCCGGGCGGCGTCGTTGATCTTCATCTCCGGATGCGCGACCACGAGGTCTTCGGTCATCACGGTGAATATCAGGGCGTCGTCGTCGGCGAGCAGGAGATCGCGAGCGCTGATGAACCCCTCGACCTGTCGGCCGTCGGTCACGGGGAACCCGGTGTGACCCTCGCTTTCGACGATGCGACGCGCAACTTCGGCAACGGAGTCCTCCGGGGAGACGGTCGCCACGTCACGGGTCATGTACTCCTCGACGGTCGCGTTATCGGCCATTACACGCCCGTATGCTGCGGAGTCTCAAAAGGGTGGCCGTCCTACTCCTCGTCCGAGAGCGGGAACTCGAAGGCGATGTCGGCGGCGTCGGCCAGCGGTGCGTTCGGCGGGTTCTCCAGCACCTCGAACACGCGTCCGGCGATCACTTCGTCGAGAATCGTCGACAGCGACCCGGAAGACTCGTCTTCGACGGCGCCGAGGATGCCCAGCGGGATCTGTGCGCCCGCCATATCGGCGTGTCCCCCCGCGCTACCGATGGGGCCGAGGGCGTCGCGCAACACCTCGCCGAGGTCGACATCCGTCCCGCGGGCGCGCCCCGAGACGTACACCGTCTCGTCCATGAAGCCGTAGACGACGGCGATGCTGACTCCCTGCATATCGAGCAGTTTGTCGGCGGCCTGGGCGAGGGCGTCACGGTCGCTGATCTGCCCGACGCCGGAGGTGAGGATGTCGCCGCGCACCTCGCGGTTGCGGATGGCCGCCGCCATCGTCGAGAGCACGTCGGGGCTCATGCTGGGCGATTCGACGCGTTCGAGGACCGATTCGTCGACGTAGGGGAGGAGAAACGCCGCCGCCTCGAAGTCGGAGTCGGCGGTCTCGCGGGTGAACTCCCGCGTGTCGATCCGGATGCCGTACAGCAGCGCGGTCGCCACCTCGCGGTCGGGGTCGAGGTCGAGTCGCTTCAGATACTTCGCGAGGAGCGTGCTGGTCGCGCCGACGCCGCTCCGGAGATCGAAAAAGCCGGCTTCAACGGGCGCGCGGGGCGGGTGGTGATCGATCACGACATCCACGTCCGTCTCGGGGTCGAGACCGTCGTTGACGCCGGGACGGGAGTGATCCACGAGCGCCACGCCGTCGTAGGCCTTGATGGCGTCCGGTTCGTCGAGGTTCTGCAGGTCGAGCCCCAGCAGGTTCACCAGCGCCCGGTTCTCCTGGTGGGATATCTCGCCGTAGTAACAGGCGTCGACGTCGATCCCGACCGACCGGGCGATCTGTGCCAGCGCGAGCGCCGACGCGATGGCGTCCGGATCCGGGTTGTCGTGCATCACCACCGCGAGACGTCCGTCGATCCCGCGGAGGACGTTCAGCAGCCGCCACACCCGTTCGGCGTCGTCGCCCGTCGCCGAGGAGAGGAGACGGTCGGCAACGGCGGACCGCGCGTCGATCACGCGGTCCGCGACCTCCTCAAGTTCGGCCGCCACCCCGTCGCGGCCCACGCACGCGACGACGAGGGCGTCGGGGAACACGTCTCGGGCTTCCCGTGCGGCCGCGAGGTTGCGGTCGGCGTCGTCGCCGAGTACCATCACCACGTCGGCCCGGTCGGGATACGTCTCGGCGTTCGTCGGGTCGCCGTGGACCACGGTCGCGGCGTCCTCGATCGCTTCGGCCCGTGTCTCGTCTGCGACGACCACCCGGAGGTCGCCGGGCCACGTCGAAACGACGCCGACGACGGTTTCGCCGGCGCGGCCACAGCCGAGCACGAGCCGCCTGACCATATCCGACGCTGCATCTCGCGGCGGAAAACCCTACCGTCACGCCGTCGATGGAGTTAACTCGGTATGGTGCATGATACCACGCACCATGAACGAGCACCGTGACCTCCTCGAGCCGTCGTTCGAAGAGCAACTGGTGAGCGCCTGCCGGACGACGCTCGGGGACAGTCTGCGGAGTATCACCTACTTCACGCCGGGCGCCCACGAACAGGTGTATCTCCGGTCGGATCTGGAAGCCGACGCCGACCTCGCAGCGTCGGTCGAACACGAGGCTGCGGGATTTCGCACGCAACTCGCCTACAGCGAGAGCGAACTCGGTGAGTACCAGTACACGCTCCGCGTCTTCGAAAACGGGTTCGTGATGCGCGTCATCGACGGGGATCACGGGGTGTTCGTCACGACCGACGGCATCACGGTTCGGCGGTCGAAGGAAGTGACGCGCGCGATCCGGTCGACGCTGAAATAAAAGACGGGCGCGTCAGGCGAACAGCGCGGCTGCGGCGCTCTGGGCCGTTTCGACGACGGGGCCGAACGCCGGCAGGAGAACGAGGGTGCCGACGGCCGCGACCAGCACCGCGGCGTAGAGGCCGAGCGGCGTCGGGCCGAGATCGAACCCGTCAGCCGACTCCTCGATCCACATCGCCTTCACCACTCTGGAGTAGTAGAAGAGCGACAGCGCGCTGTTGATGGCGCCGATAGCGGCGAGCCACCAGAAGCCGCCCTCGATGGCCGAGTAGAAGAGAGCGTACTTCGAGAGGAAGCCACCGAACGGCGGCAGGCCGGCCAGCGAGAACATGAAGACGGTCATCGCCAGGCAGGCGACGGGCGCCCGCGTCGCGAGGCCGTTGTAGTCCTCGAAGGTGCGGCCGATGTCCCAGCGTTCGACCATCGCGATGAACAGGAACGCGCCGGTGTTCATGAAGCCGTAGACCATGAGGTGGGCCATGCTCGCGCCCATCACGTTGCCGTTCGGGCCGCCGCCCGAGAGCGCCGCGAGGCCGATGAGCGCGTAGCCAGCGTGGCCGACCGAGGAGTACGCCAGCATCCGCTTGACGTTCTCCTGGGTCGCCGCCGCGAAGTTGCCGAGCGTCATCGTGACGACGGCGAGGACGGCAAAGAGCAGCGGCCAGTCGATGCCCATGGGCACGACCGTGTCGATGGGGAAGGCCACCGCGAACACGCGGAAGGCGACGGCGAAGCCGGCGGCCTTCGACGCCGACGAGAGGAAGGCGCTGATCGGCGCGGGCGCGCCTTCGTAGGCCTCCGGCGCCCAGAAGTGGAAGGGGACGGAGGCCGTCTTGAACGCGAAGCCGCCGGCGATCATCACGACGCCGACGCCGGCGATGCCGACGAGGCTGCCGGCGTCACCGATGGCGCTCGCCACGTCCGCGAGCAGGAGCGACCCCGTCGCGGCGTACACGAGCGAGATGCCGAACGCGAACACCGCCGAGGAGACGGCGCCGACGAGGAAGTATTTCAGCCCCGCCTCGACGCTCCCACGGTTCTTCTTGAGGAAGGCCACGAGCGCGTACGACGGCAGAGAGGCGAGTTCGAGGCTGACGAACACCGTCGCCAGCGACCCGGCGGAGGCCATGAGGCTCATCCCGGTGGCCGCGAGCATCACCAGCGAGTAGAACTCGGCCTGGTAGGTTCGGTCACGCAGGTAGTCGTAACTCGCGAGCGACACCATGGCGGCGACGCTCGCGAAGATGACGGTGAAAAACAGGCTCAGTCCGTCGACAACGAGCGAGCCGCCGTAGAGTTCGATGGCGCCGCCCTCCTGGCCCGTGCCCGCGAGCAGGAACCAGCCGGCGACGGCGAGCGTCGCGACGGACCCGACGACCGAGACGCCGGCGAGCGCCGCCGGCCGAGTGGAGTCGGGGTCGATGCTGTCGACGAGCAACAGGGCAAGCGCCGTCAGGCCGAGCAGGAGCGTCGGCGCGACGGCCGCCCAGGTCGGGAGTTGGAACTGTAGTGGCGTCACGAGAAGTCACCTCCGAAGTCGAGCAGTGGATTCACCGCGTCCTGGATCATCCCGAAGAAGAGGTCTGGGGCGACACCCAGGACGATGATGGTCACGAGCAACACCGCGAGCGGCACCGTCTCCGTGAGTCCGGCCGGCCCGACTTCGTAGTCGGTCTCCAGCCGGAACGCGCCGAAGAGGGTGCGCTGCATCGCGAGGAGCAGGTAGCCCGCGACGATGACGATGCCGAACATCGCCACCGCAGTGAACAGGGGCATGGCCGCGTGAACCGTCGACGCGAAGGCTCCCTTGAAGATGAAGAACTCGCCGGCGAAGCCGGCCATCAGGGGCAGGCCCATGTAGCCGAACGCGCCCGCGACGAGGATGCCGGTGGTGACCGGCATTCGGTCGGCCATGCCGGACATGTCGCCGACCATCCGGGTGTGGGTGGCGTTGTAGATGACGCCGACCGACATGAACATCAGCCCGGAGATGAGGCCGTGGGCGATCATCTGGAACGTCGCCCCGCCGACTCCGTAGGTCGTGTAGGCGATGAGTCCCAGGATGACGTAGCCCATCGAGGAGACGGAGGAGTAGGCGACGATACGCTTGAGGTCCTGTTGGGCCAGCGCGAGCATCGCGCCGTAGATGACGCTGATCACGGCGATGAGCGCGATGGGCACCGCGAACTGCGTCGCCGTCTCCGGCATCATCGTGAAGTTGAACCGTAACAGGGCGTAGGTCCCCATCTTCAGGAGGACGCCCGCGAGCATCACCGACACCGGCGACGGCGCCTCGACGTGGGCGTCCGGCAGCCAGGTGTGGAACGGGACGATGGGCACCTTCACCGCGAAGCCGAGGAACATCGCCACGAAGGCGACGCTCCGGAGCGTATCTGCGGAGATACCGTGCAAGCCACCGAGTTCGCCGCCGCGAAGCGCCTGCGCGATGGCGGGCATGTCCAGCGACGACACCGAATCACCGAGGCCGAACACCAGGGCGATGAAGCCGATGAACATCGCCAGCGAGGCGATGTTGGTGTAGACGAAGAACTTGATGGCGGCGTACTTCCGGCGCGGGCCGCCCCAGACGCCGATGAGGAAGTACATCGGCAGGAGGACGGCCTCCCAGAAGACGAACCAGACGAAGAAGTCGAGCGCGGTAAAGACGCCAAGGAGGTTCGCCTCCATGAACAGCATCAGGCCGTAGAACTGGGACTGGCGCTCGTCGATGGAGGCCCACGCGCTGACGATGGCGAGCGTCGAGAGCAGCGCCGTCAGCACGACCAGCGGCAGCGCGATGCCGTCGACGCCGACGTGCCAGTTGAGCGTGTAGCCGCCGAGTTCCAGCCACGGCGTCATCGTTTCGAACGCGATATCGCCGCCCGTGAGGGCGTTGCCGGTCGCGTCGTATCGACTCCACATGTAGAGGCTCCCGACGACGGGGAGCAGACTCAGCGCCGCCGCCAGCCGACCCGCCACCCGATCGGGGGCGAGCAGGACGGCCATCGAGGCGGCGAACGTGACAGCGATCAATCCTTCAATAATCATGCGAACCACCCTCCGAGGACGCCGAAGACGACGAGCAACGCCGTCAGTCCGAGCGTCAAGAGCACCGCGTAGTTGGTCACGACGCCGGTCTGGATGCGCCGGACGCGACTCCCCAGGAACAGGCTGACGCTGGAGACGCCGTTGACGACGCCGTCGATGACGCCCTGGTCGAACTTATCGGCCAGTCGCGCCAGGGGCAGGACGACCGACTCCGCGAGCCAGACCTGATACTCGTCCTGGTAGTAGTTGTTGTACCACAGCGTCTTGACCGCCCCGAGTTTCGCCGTGTGCTCCTCGGGGTCGGAGACGTTGTAGAGGACGTGTGCCGTGAGCACGCCCGCGAGCGCGAGCGCGAGCGACACCGCGCCAGCGACGTAGGACGCCACGTCGGCGCTCGTGTAATGCGCGTAGTCGTGGAGCAGTTCGCCGTAATGCTCGCTCGTGAGCGCCGAGAGCTCGCCGTGGGCGAGCCAGTCGTGCAGATACTCGGGCGGGAAGCCGACCAGGTCGTGGAGCGGCACCATGTTGACGAAGCCGATGGTCGCCGCGAGGATGCCGAGCACCACCAGCGGCGCCTTGACGTTCCAGCCCACGCCGTGTGGGTCACGAGCCGTCTCGGTCCGTGGCTCGCCGTGGAACGTCAGGAACACCATCCGGAAGGTGTAGAAGCCGGTGAAGAAGACGGCCACGAGTCCCATCGCGTAGCCCGCGAGCAGGAGCGGCGACCCGCCGAGACCGTGGATGAGCGCCTCGTAGAGCACCTCGTCTTTCGACCAGAAGCCCGCGAAGGGGACGATGCCCGCGAGCGCGAGCGACCCCGAGAGGAACGTGTAGTAGGTGACGGGCATCCGGTCTTTCAGCCCGCCCATGTTCCACATGTCCTCGTCGTGGTGCATGGCGATGATGACCGCACCCGCGCCGAGGAAGAGCAGCGCCTTGAAGAAGGCGTGGGTCAGCAGGTGGAAGGTCGCGGCGACGTAGCCGCCGGCGCCCAAGCCGAGCATCATGTAGCCGTACTGCGAGATGGTGGAGTAGGCGAGCACCTGCTTGATCTCGCGTTTCACGACGCCCATCGTCGCGGCGAAGAGAGCGGTGAAGCCGCCCACCAGCGCGATGATGCCGAGCGCCGTCGGCGAGAGCGCGTAGAAGCCGTACATCCGGGCGACGAGGTAGACGCCGGCCGCCACCATCGTCGCGGCGTGGATGAGCGCGGAGACGGGCGTCGGACCCTCCATCGCGTCGGGCAGCCAGGTGTGCAGCGGGAACTGCGCGGACTTCCCGATGACGCCGCCCAGGATCAGGAGGCCGACGATGGTGAACCACGTTTCCGGCGCGAAGCCGAAGGTGGTCACCTCGGCGGCGCCCGACAGCGCCTCCTCGGCGAGCACGGGGAAGGATCCCTCGCCCGCGAACTTCGCGGTGCCGAAGGTGGCGAAGACGGCGACGACGCCGACGAGGAAGAAGTAGTCACCGAAGCGGGTGACCAGGAACGCCTTCTTCGCGGCGCTCGGCGGGCCGTCCTGGCGGAACCAGAAGCCGATGAGGAGATAGGAACAGAGGCCGACGAGTTCGAAGAACATGAACGCCATGAGCAGGTTGTCGGCGACGACGAACCCGAGCATGGAGGCGGTGAAGAGGCCGAGGCCGGCGTAGTAGCGCGGCAGACCGGTTTCGCCCTCGTCGTTCATGTAGCCGAGGCTGAAGACGTGGACCAGCAGCGCGACCAGCGAGACGATGAGCAGCATCATCGCGGCCAGCGGGTCGAGCAGGAGGCCGAAGGTGAGACGAGTCGTCTCCTCGCCGACGCCCGCGACCCACGTGTACAGCGTCTCGTTGTAGGCGTTGCCGGCGCTGACGGTCAGGAAGACCCACGCCGACAGCACCAGCGACCCCGCGGTGGCGGCGATGCCGCCGAAGGCACCGCCCTTGGGGAGATACTCCCCGCCCGCGAGCGACACGAGGAAGGAGAGGAAGGGCAGCAGGACGATGACGGGCGCGTAGTCGAATGCACCGGCCATCTTACCACCTCATCTCCCGTGCGATGGTCACGTCCACGTCGCCGAAGTTGCGGTACAGGACGAGGATGATGCCGATACCGACCGCCACCTCGGCGGCGGCGAGCGCCATCGTGAACAGACTGAACGTCTGTCCCGTGACGTTGCCCCAGTACGCCGAGAAGGCGACGAGGTTGATGTTGGCCGCGTTCAGCATGAGTTCGACCGACATCAGGAACAGCAGCGCGTTCCGACGAGTCAGGATGCCGAAGAGGCCGATGCAGAACACGGCCGTCGCCAGCAGGAGATACCACTGAACGGGCACCATCAGCGGTCACCTCCCTCGTCGTCGGTCAGTCGGGTCCGAATCCGTCGGCCTCCGTCGGACAGCAGAGCGACCACGTCGCCCTCTCGCTCACGGCGTGCGAGCATTACGGCGGCCACGAGCGCGGCCACGAGGGTTATGTCGATGATCTCGAACGCGACGAGAAAGCCCTCGCTGGGGACCGATCCCATGTCGAGGTTGAACATCGCGTAGCCGATGCTGGCGGTGATCCCGGCGTCCGGCGCGAACCCCTGTGGGTCGCCGAACGAGGCGCGGAGGATGGTGGTAGCGATGACGACGAACAGCGCGACGGCTGCGAGTCCGGGCAGGAGATGCGAGCCGAGCCGCAGCTCCGGTTTCGTCGTCATGCCTCACTCACCTCCGATGTCGATTCTGCGGTCGGTTTCGTGAGCATCACGGCGAACGTGATGAGAATCAGCACCCCGCCCACGTAGACGAGGATCTGCATGGCGGCGAGAAACTCCGCCTGCAGCATCACGTAATGTACCGCGACGCTCAACAGGGCGCCTCCCAGCAGGAGTGCGGAGTGCCACACGTCCCTGACGAGGACGACGCCCAGGCTGCACCCCAGGGTCACCAGGGCAAACAGCACGAACGCGATCGTTTCATACACCATTGCTTTGAGTTTGCTTCAGGTATTCCTTTGAACGTTTCGAGACGGTGCAGCGCCGACACGGCGCGCCATCTCGGGCGTTACTGGTAGTCGATTTCGCCGTCACCCTCGCCGATCCAGGCGCTCCGGTCGGGGTTGCGGGATTCGAGCGGGTCGATCCCCTTGTACCAGGGGACGTTCTTCAACTGCTCTTTGTTGTAGACGAAGTCGTCTTTCGTGTCGGCGGTGAACTCGAAGTTCTGGGTCAGCAGGATGGCGTCCACCGGACACACCTCCTCGCAGAGTCGGCAGTAGATGCACTGTCCGATGTGGAGGTTGTACTGTTCGCCGTTGCGCTGGTCGTCCTGCACGATCTGAATCGTATCGTTCGGACAGACGTTCTCACACTGTCGACACCAGATACACCGCTCCTGGCTGAACTTGTGGACGCCGCGGAACCGCGGACTGACTTCGGGCGCCACGTCCGGATACTCGACGGTGAACGTCTTGCCGTCCAGCGCGTGTTTCATCGTCGTCGCCATGCCTTTGAGGATTCCAATCATTATGCGATCACTCCCACGAGGACTGCCGTGAGCACCAGGTTCGCGAAGGAGAGCACAAGCATCCCCTTCCAGCCGATTTCGATCAACTGGTCGATACGCACGCGGGGGACCGCCGACCGGGCCCACTGCGTGAACAGGAAGAACGCCCACATCTTGATGACCATCCAGACGAAGCCCGGCAGGACCGGCCCCGACGCGCCGCCGAGGAACAGGACGGCGATCAGCGCGCCGCCCAGGAAGATGTGGATGAACTCGCCCAGATAAAACAGGACGAAGTAGACGCTCGAGTACTCCGTCTGGTAGCCCGCGACAATCTCGGTCGGGGCTTCCGGGATGTCGAACGGGTTCCGGCCGATTTCGGCCAGGTTCGCCGCGACGAAGAGGACGAACCCGAACGGGTTGACCAGCGCGTACCACTGCGGAATGGCCACGCCGCCGATCGTCACCAGCGTCTCCGTCTGGGCGGCGACGATTTCGCTCATCTGCAGCGACCCGGCCAGGATGACCACGGACGCCGCCGTCACGACGAGCGGAATCTCGTACGCGAGGTTCTGAGCGATCGAGCGCAGCGACCCCAGCAGCGAGTACTTGTTGTTCGAGGCGTAGCCGGCCATCACGAGGCTGATCGACGCGATGGAGGCCGCCGCGAACGCGAAGACGAGGCCGGTCTCGGGATCGGCCAGTTGCAGGCCGCTCCCGAGTGGGATGACCGCGAACCCGAGCAGCGCCGAGAAGGGCAGGATGATCGGAGCGATGTCCCACGCCGGGCGGTCGACGCCGTCGGGAACGATGAGTTCCTTCGAGAGCAGTCGCACCGCGTCGGCCACGATGACGAGTAGCCCGAACGGCCCGATGCGGTTGACCGCAATGCGGTCGGTGAAGGCTGCCGTGATTTTCCGCTTGGCCCACGGCCCGGCCACCGCCGTCATGCCGAGCATGATGTTGGCGATGATGAAGGCGCCGATCAGGCCACCGACGACGGCGCCGAGCGTCCCGCTAACGCCCAGCAGTCCGGCGATCGTCTCCGGGAGGGTCTGCGTGGCTCCCGCGGCGGAGGCGTTCGCCGTCGCCGTCGTCGTCCCCGACTGGAGCGCCACCGGATCCATCAGCGATCCACCTCGCCGAGCACGATATCGAGGCTCCCGAGCGCGGCGATGAGGTCCGGGATGTACTCACCGTTCGACATCTCGGGAAGCGTCTGGAGGTTGGAGAAGCAAGGGCTGCGGATCTTGAACCGGGCCGGCTTCTCCGTGCCGTCCGAGCGGACGTAGATGCCGAGTTCGCCCTTCGCGCCCTCGACCGCGCGGTAGATCTCCGTGTCGTCGTCGGGGCGGATCGTCCGGGGCACGTTCGACTGGATGGTTCGCTCGTCTTCCGGCCAGTCCTCCAGCAGGTCGACGCACTGTTCGATGATCTTCGCGGACTCCTCCACCTCGCGGAGGCGGACGAGCAGCCGCGAGTAGTTGTCACAGCCGTCCTCGGTCACGACATCCCAGTCGAGTTCGTCGTAGTAGCCGTAGGGGTCGTCGCGCCGCAGGTCGTAGTCGACGCCCGATCCGCGGGCGACGGGACCGGTCGCGCCGTAACTCTTCGCGACTTCCGGCGGGAGGACGCCGGTGTCGACGGTCCGCACCTGCAGGATCTCGTTCGCCGAGATCATGTCGTGGTACTCCTCCAACGCCTCTGGCAGGTCGTCGAGGAAGTCCCGGACGAGTTCGAAGAAGTCCTCGCGGGGTTCGGGCAGATCCCAGACCACGCCCCCGAGGCGGAAGTAGTTGAACATGAGCCGCTGGCCCGTGAGTTCCTCGAGGATCTTCTGGGCCTTCTCGCGGTCCCGGACCGAGTACATGAAGATGGCGGTGAAGTCGCCGTAGACGTCGAGCGCGAACGTCCCGACCGCGAGCATGTGCGCCGCGATCCGGCAGAGTTCGGCGCCCATGGTCCGGATGACCTGTGCGTACTCCGGCACCTCGATGTCCGCGAGGTCCTCCGCGACGCGGGCGTACGCCCACTCGTTCAGCAGGCCCGCCGAGATGTAGTCCCAGCGGTCCGGGTAGGGCATGATCTGGTAGCGGTAGGTGCCCTGCTGACAGATCTGCTCCTCACAGCGGTGGAGGTAGCCGATGTCGGACTCGACATCGACGACCTGCTCGCCGTCGAGGACCGTCTTCAGGTGAAGGACGCCGTGGGTCGCCGGGTGGTGCGGCCCGATGTTGAGAAACATCGTATCCCCGTCGTCGTTCTTGTGGTCCTCTTCGAGGGGGTTGGCGTGTTCGCGCAGGGGGACGATCTGCGGGCGGTCCTGGTCGTAATCCCGGCCGAGCGGGTGGCCCTGCCACGTCTCGGGGAGGAGGATGCGACGCAGGTCGGGGTGGTCGTCGTACTCGATACCGACCAGGTCGTAGGCCTCGCGTTCGTGCCAGTCGGCGGTGCGGTAGACCGGTTCGGCCGACTGGCTCACGGGGTCGTCCGTCGGCGTCGGCACGACGACGCTCACCTCGTCGGTCGGATCGTCGTACTTCTTGAGGTGATAGATAGACTCGTAGCGGTCCTCGTACTCCTGTGCCGTCACACAGGAGAGGTGGTCGTAGCCGGCCTCGTCGCGGAGACGGAAGAGGACGTCCTGCACCTCGTCTGGCCGGATCACGAACCCGGGGGCGTTGAGGTGGTCGTCGCGGTCGAGGACGGCGTCCCCGAGCAGGTCCGCGATCTCCTCGGCCGTCGTCGGTTCCGATTCGACCGTGTCTGGCGGTGATTCTTCGAGGCTCATGGCGAATTTGCCCAGTTATACCGCATGACGAGGTCGTCCTCGTCGATCTGGTCGGCGAGTTTGTCGACCACTTCGTCCTGGTCGAGGTCGCTGAACTGTTCGAGTTCGTACGGCTTGACCGTGACCGGCGAACTCTCGCCGTTGGCGATGCGTTCCTGGAGTTTGGCGACGCCGTAGATCAGCGCCTCGGGACGGGGGGGACAGCCGGGGACGTGGATGTCGACCGGGATGACCTCCTCGGCGCCCTTGACGACGTTGTACCCTTCCTGGAACGGCCCGCCGGAGATGGTACACGACCCCATGCCGACGACGAACTTCGGTTCGGGCATCTGGTCGTAGACCCGCTTCATCCGCGGGGCGAACTTCGAGACGATGGTCCCCGGGACGATGATGACATCGGCCTGTCGCGGGGAGGCGCGCGGCACACCCGCCCCGAACCGGTCGAGGTCGTGTTTCACCGCGTAGGTGTGCATCATCTCGATGCTACAGCAGGCGATGCCGAACTGAAGCATGAACATCGAGGACCCGCGCACCCACTCCATGAACCGGTCGAACTTCGTGAGGATGAACGGCGACGAGCCGAAGGCCTCGCGAAGTTTCGAGTTGAACCGGTTGTCGGTGCCGGCGGCACCGAGGCGGGCGTCGCGTGTCTCGCTCTGTACTTGGCTTGTGTCCGTGACGAATCGTTCCTGTTCGCTACTCATGATTGACGTTCCGTTTTACGGCGGGTGGCACGTGGACTCTTGATCCACTCGACCGCACCGTTCCGCCAGGCCCAACCGAGACCGACGACGAGGACGCCGATGAACACCAGCATCGGCGCGAGGGCCTCGGCGAGGGTCGCACCGTTCTCCAGCGCGGACCGATAGATCAGCGTCCACGGGAAGATCAGGACGGTTTCGACATCGAAGACGACGAACAGCAACGCGACCATGTAGTACTGGATGTTGAACTGCGCGTGCGCCGTCCCGGTCGGCACCTCGCCGCTCTCATAGATGACGGTCTTTCCCTGTTCGGACACGCTCGGTCGGAGGAGTGCCGACACCACCATCATCGCAATGGGGATGGCGACGCCCATCACGCCGAGCGCACCGATTGCTATCCACTGATTCATACCTTGATTCCTGTCGTCCTGCCGGTTAGGAGTGCTCCCCCATAAGCGTTGATTTATGCCGTTCGGGAGGATTCGCGCGCTTGACGCCTCCAGTCGCCCGAATTCGGTCGTTTCGCGCCGCCGGAGACGGCTAGTCGTGGCGCTCGCGAAACCCGTCGATGCCCAGGTCGTGGAGGTCACGAGAAACGTCCGCGACGCCCGCGCGGAGGTCGTCGTGTTCGGCGTCGAGACGGTCGACCAGTTCGTCGTGTTCGCGCGCCAGGATCTGGACCGCCGACAGCGCGGCGTTGTACGACTTGCCGGCGTCGACGGCGACGATGGGCGCGCCCGTCGGCATACCGATCACGGAGTCGACCGACTTCTCCTGGACCGGCACGCCGATGACGGGCAGCGGGTAGGCGATGGAGGCGGTCATGTTCGGCAGGTCGGCGGACTTCCCACCCGCGCCCGCGATGATGACATCTAGCCCGCGGTCGGCCGCCGTCTCGCCGTACGCGTACATCAGGTCCGGCGTGCGGTGGGCGGAGACGACGTAACTCTCGAAGGTAAAGCGGGCTTCGGGCGGGTCCGCGTAGTCGGTCTGTTCCGCGAACCCGAGTTCGCGGAGCGCGTCGTAGGCACCCGCCATCACGTCGAGGTCCGAATCCGAGCCCATGATGATGCCCACCTCGGGCGTCGTCGCGGGGTCGCGGTCGCTTGCGGCCTGTGCGTGCAGGTCGTCGATGATGTCGTCGATGGTCATTGGAAGGTGAGGCCGTCGCGCAGTTCACGGGTCGATTCGAGCAGGTCGTCGATGACGTCGAGGCCGTCACCCGTCGCGGTGACGTGGCCCATCTTCCGCAGGGGACGCACCTCCTCCTTACCGTACCAGTGGAGGTGGGCCGCCTCGCGTTCGAGGACGGTCTCGACATCCGCGAGTTCCGCGGGACGGGACTCCTCGACAGTGCCAAGGATGTTGGCGCTCACCGTCGGCGCGCGACGGCGGGTCGACCCCAGTGGCCACCCGAGCACCGCGCGGGCGTGCTGTTCGAACTGGGAGGTGATCGCGCCCTCGATGCTCCAGTGGCCGGAGTTGTGGGGCCGCGGGGCGATTTCGTTGACCAGAATCTCGCCGTCCGGCGTCTCGAACAGTTCGATGCCGAAGACGCCGCGGCCATCGAGCGTATCGAGGACATCGCGGGCGACCGACTGCGCTTGCTCCGCAACGGCGTCGCTCGTCCGCGCGGGAACGACCGTCTCGCGCAGGATCTCTTCCTCGTGGACGTTCTCGCCGACGGGGAAGGTCCGCACCTGGTCGTCGCCCTGAACGCCGATGACCGAGAGTTCGCGCTCGAAGTCGACGAAGGCCTCGGCGAGGGCGTTTGGCTCGTCGAGCGAGCCGATTTCGCGGATGGCGTCCTCGGCGTCGGCGGCAGCGCGAACGGGCACGTTGCCGCGACCGTCGTAGCCGCCGTGGCGCGCCTTGAGCATCACGGCGCCGAACTCCTCGACGGCCGCCTCCAGATCGGCCACCGCGTCGATGCGGCGGTAGTCGGGGACAGGGATGTCCGCGTCGGCGAGCATCTCCTTTTCGGCCCACTTGTCCTGGATCGTCCGCAACGTCTCGGGCGTCGGGTGGACCGGCACGTCGGCCTCCGCGCTCGCGGCGGCCAGGTGATCGGGATCCGCGAGTTCGATTTCGTAGGTCAGCGCGTCGGTGCGGTCGGCCAGGCGGCCGATCGCTTCGAGGTCGTCGAAGTCGCCGACGATCTGGTCGCGAGCGACGGGCGCGGCCGGGCAGTCCGGCGTCGGGTCGAGGACGATGACCTCGACGCCGAGGGGCGCGGCCGCCTCGGCGAGCATCCGGCCGAGTTGGCCGCCGCCGACGACGCCAATCGTCGGGCCAGGAACAGTAATCGACATGGATGGAGGTGATAGCGACCCGCGCTTAAACGTTGTCACAGCGAATGACGAGCCACGCTGTCTCGCCTGGTCAGTCGTGGCGGAAGGTCCGCTTGCCGGTAAAGGCCATCGCCATTCCGTGGTCGTCGGCGGCGGCGATGACGTCCTCGTCGTTGACGGAGCCACCGGGCTGGATGACGGCCTCGATGCCCGCCGCGGCGGCCTGTTCGATGCCGTCCGGGAAGGGGAAGAAGGCGTCCGAGGCCATCACGGCGCCCTCGGCGGATTTCCCCTCGGCGTGTTCGTCGGCCTTCATCGCCGCCAGGCGGACGGCGTCGACGCGACTGACCTGGCCCATGCCGATACCCACCGTCTCCGTCCCCGTCGCGAAGACGATACCGTTGGATTTGACGTGTTTGAGCGTGCGCCACGCGAACAGCATCGTTTCGATTTCGTCGTCGGTCGGGTCGCGTTCGGTGACGATTTCCAGATCCGCGCGGGTCGGCGCCCAGTCGTCGCGCTCCTGGACGAGTCGGCCGCCCGCGAGCGGTTTCTCGGTCAGCGACGCGGTGCGCTCGCCCAGCGACCCGATGTCGAGGACGCGGAGGTTGTCCTGGTCGGTGAGTACGTCGAGTGCGCCGTCGGTGTAGCCCGGCGCGACGACGACTTCCTTGAACGACTCGACGATAGAGTCGGCGGTGGCGGCGTCACAGGGGCGGTTGAGCGCGACGATGCCGCCGAAGGCACTCATGGCGTCGGTGGCGAGGGCGTCGTCGTAGGCCTGGGCGAGCGAGTCGGCGGTCGCACACCCCGCCGGGTTGGTGTGTTTGATGACCGCGGCGGCGGGGTCCTCGAACTCCCGAATCAGGTCGAGGGCGGCGTCGGCGTCGTTGTAGTTGTTGTACGACAGCGCCTTCGCGCCCTCGTTCAACTGCGGGGCGTGAACGACGCTCGCGGTGTCGCTCGCGGCGTCGGCGTAGAGCGCCGCCTCCTGATGCGGGTTCTCGCCGTAGCGGAGCGTCCGGGTTCGGTCATCGGAGACGACGCGACGGGTCGGGAACTGGCCGTCGTCGTCGCCCTCGACGGTCACCTCGTCGGCGTCGCGATCCACCGTGACGCGATCCTCGGCGAACCACTTCACTGCGCGCGGGTAGGCCTTGAACTCCGCGTCGTGGAGGACGCGGCGTTTCAGGTCGTCGGCGTCGTCGTCCTCGTACACCGGCACCGCTTCCTGGGTGACGATGGGGCCGGCATCGAGTTCCTCCGTCGCGACGTGGACGGTGCAGCCGGTGGTACGGACGCCGGCGTCGAGCGCCTGTTCGTGGGCGTCCTCGCCGCGGAACGCGGGTAAGAGCGAGGGGTGGACGTTGAGCGTCGTCGGCAGCGCGTCGAGCATCTCGCCGGAGAGGACGCGCATGTAGCCGTCCATGCAGACGAGGTCGAACTCGTAGTCGTCCAGGCGCTCTCGGAGGCGCGCTTCGTGCTCCGCTGTGGACTCGTCGGCGCCGCGTCCGACCACCTCGGTCGGAATCCCGCGGTCGGCGGCCGACGACAGCACGGGCGCCGACTCGTCGTCGGTACAGACGACCGCCACCTCGGCGCCACCGGGCGCTCGGTCCGCGATGTGCAGCAGGTTCCGTCCGCGATTGCCGGCGAGACCCGCGATTCGTAACATATGCGTGGGAGGCCCGCGCGAGGGAAAAACAGTTGCGACTCGCTGAGTCCATGTACTGTGCGTAGAATGTGACTGAACTGTCGGTGGAACGCTTGCGTCCACCTCGAAAGCCCACCCAGCGACGGCTGGTCGGCCAGCCGATGCGGGCGGGACTGAAAGGGGCGAGTCGTTGAAGGAAGGCGGGCGTTCACGGCGGCTCCGCCACCGTGAGCTCGGGAGAGCTTTGCTCTCCCGGTGACGTAAGCACGCGACCGAAGCGAGCGCGCGCAGCGAGCCCCCCGACTCCAGCGACTCGGGGCTTTCACGGCGACAACGTCGCCGTGAGTTCGGGTGACCCAAGGTCTCCCGGCTTTCGAGGTGTTCACAGCAGTAGCTTAGGAGTATTCGCCGATTCTCGTCACACACCACTGTCCGCCGTATCGGTACGCTTTTGCGTCGTCCCGGGGCACTCCCGGACATGACCGATCTGCCACGGAGCGACCCGCTCGCGGCCGTCTCGCCGCTCGATGGCCGGTACGCGAAATACACCGAACCGCTGGTACCCTACGCCAGCGAGTCGGCGCTCATGCGCGCTCGCGTCCGCGTTGAAGTCGAATACCTGCTCGCGCTGGCCAATCTCGACGCGACGCCCATCGCCATCGACGGCGACGACCGGGCGGCGCTCCGGGACTGCTACGAATCGTTCGACGCCGACGACGCCAGACTCGTCAAACGTCTGGAAACGGAGGGGGCCGAGGGCTACGCCGCGACCAACCACGACGTCAAGGCGGTGGAGTATTTCCTCCGGACTCGGACCGACGAGTCGCTCCACCCGTGGATCCATTTCGGCCTGACCAGCGAGGACGTGAACAACCTCGCGCACCGCCTGCTGCTCAAACCCGCCGTCGAGGAGGTACTCCTGCCGGCGTTGGCGGACGTACGCGACGAACTGGCGTCGCTGGCTCGGGAGTATCGCGACACGCCGATGCTGGCGCGCACCCATGGCCAACCCGCGACGCCGACGACGTTCGGCAAGGAGATGGCGGTGTACGCCGCCCGCCTCGGGCGGGCGATGGGTCGGACCCGCGAAGCGGCCGACGACCTGTCGGGGAAACTCGCCGGCGCCTCGGGCACCTACGCGGCCCACGTGGCGGCCTACCCCGACGTGGACTGGGAGACGGTCGCCCGCGAGTTCGTCACGGATCTCGGTCTCGATCACACGGCGCTGTCGACGCAGGTGAACCCCTGTGACGACATCGCGGCGCTGTTCGACGCGATCCGCGGCGTCAACAACGCCCTCCTCGACCTGGATCTTGACGCCTGGCTCTACGTCTCGGACCGATATCTCGGGCAGGAAGCCGTGGCAGGCGAGACGGGGTCGTCGACGATGCCCCACAAGGTGAACCCCATCGACTTCGAGAACAGCGAGGGCAACCTCTCGAAGGCCAACAGCGATCTAACGTTCCTGGCCGACTACGTCACCACCTCCCGCCTCCAGCGTGACCTCTCGGACTCGACGGTCAAGCGGAACATGGGCGCGGCGCTCGGCCACTGTCTCATCGCCTACCGAAAGACAGAGGCAGGACTGGAGAAGGTCGTGCCGAACGAGACGGTGATGCGCGAGGAGTTGGAGGCGACACCCGAGGTCATCGGCGAGGCAGTCCAGACCATCCTGCGCCGCGAGGGCGACACCGCGGCCTACGAGCGGGTGAAGGAACTCACGCGGGGCCAGCGCGTGACTCTCGACGACTTCCGCGCGCTGTTCGACGACCTGGACGTGGACGAGTCGGTGCGGGCGGAACTCCGACGCTTGACGCCGGCGACGTACACGGGACGGGCCGCGACGCTCGCCGACAGCGTCGACGACACAACGGAGTAGGCGTGATCGGGGCTTGCGCAACCCCTTTTACCCGCGGTCCCCTACGTTGTTGTATGACGTTCCAACCCGGGAGCGACCTCGACGCCGACGACGTACAGACGCGTGTCGACGCGGCCATCGAGGACAACGACGTAGTGCTGTTCATGAAGGGCAACCGGTTGATGCCCCAGTGTGGCTACTCACAGCGCGCGCTCGAACTCATCGACCAGTACGTCGACGACTTCGAGACGGTGGACGTGCTGCCGGCGATCGACGAGTTCCGCGACGCGCTCGAATCCCACAGCGGGTGGGAGACGACGCCCCAGACGTACGTCGAAGGGGAGTTCATCGGCGGGAGCGACGTGCTCGCGGAACTCGACGAGCGCGGCGAACTCGAAGCGACGCTCGCCGGCGAGTGATAGCGGCTGTCGCGCGACGTGTTCGTCGCCCAACGAGAACAGTAGACCATATAAGCACACGACCCCTACAACGGGGTAGACGGGCGTAGTGGCGCCACCTTCGCCGAAACCAACTATGTCAGGCCGCGTATATCGACTCCATTCGACGCTCGAACTGCCACTCGAAGACGTTCAAGAGTATTTCGAGGGGGACCCGGACCTCCCCCCCGAGATCGACGACGTCAACCTCACTCGACGCAACAACACGCTGATCCTCAAAGCCGTCGCTGAAGACGACGAACTGAGCAAGTACACGCCGACGGCCCAGTTGAAAGCCAGCGTCACCGAGACGCGGGTGTACGAGGAGGAACCGCCCCGGGCCGGCGGCCCGTGGCAAGAGGAAGAAGAGGAGATCCCGTCGGAGCTCGTCGAGTTCGCCTGCTTCAAGGGCGACCGCGAGACGGTGCTCCAGAACACCGCGCTCCAGTACCCCATGTTCCTCGTGCTGCAGGACATCGCCCGGATGTGCGAGAAGGGGACGCTGACGGCCATCGTCGAGGAGGACGACGAACTCAAGGCCACCCGCATCGTCGAGGGCGAGGACCGACCCGCGTCGGTCGAAGTCGTCGAGAACCCCAGCCAGTCCCAGGCCGAGAAAAACGGCGTCAACTGGCGGGACAATCAGTTCATCTCGGACTGACGGAGTCTAACGACTAGGTTATCAGTCGTACCGAGAGGTCTGGTTCACGATGGGTCACGCGGTAGAGACCGATATCGGCACGCTCGTTCCCAGCGAGCGAGGTCCGGAAATGCTTATCCACGTCTTCCAACACATACGATAGGATGGCTTCCGATCAGGGCTTCCACGAAACGAGCTACGAGCGCCACCAAGACCACTACGATAGTGAACAGGCTGATGATAAGGCAGAGGAGTGGCTGAACGACGGGTCGGTCGACGCGTGGCGACATCAGCGGATGTACCGGACCCTGGACCCGATTCTCGAAGCCGACCCCGATGCCCGGTGGCTCACCATCGGCGACGGTCGTTTCGGAATGGAAGCCCAATACATCCTCAACCACGGCTGTGAGGCGCTGCCGACGGACATCTCGACCGAGTTGTTGGCTGAAGCGGAAGAAATGGGGCTGATACCGGAGTACCAACAGGAGAACGCCGAGGCCCTGTCTTTCGACGACGGATCCTTCGATTACGTGTTCTGCAAGGAGTCGTACCACCATTTCCCGAGGCCGATGCTCGCGCTCTACGAGATGCTTCGGGTTGCTCGAAAAGGAGTCGTCCTGATCGAACCCAGCGACTCATTTATTAACGCACCGCTCGGAAAGAAACTATTGGATGCAGCAGCCGGGCTCGCAGACAGGAGTATCGGCCCGGGACGGTTCGAGTTCGAGGAGTCTGGAAACTATAAGTACACCCTCTCCCGCCGTGAGATGGAGAAAGCCGCTCTCGGCCTGAACTACGACACGGTTGCGTTCAAGGGGATCAACGACGTGTACGTGTCCGGCGTCGAGGACGAACAACTGAGCGAGGACGGTCCACTCCAACGGAAAGTTCGACGCTGGCTCACGATCAAGGGGTTGCTCTGTCGGTTCGGGTTCATGAACCACAGCCTACTCACTGCCGCGATCTTCAAATCGGAGCCCCCTGAACCGGTTCGGAATGGGCTCTCGGAAGCCGACTACGACATCGTCGACCTCCCGGATAATCCGTACATCTGAGACGGAGCGTTGGTGACGGAAATTCAGTCGTCCTGTCGGTGGACGACAGCGATGAGAGTGGCAATGACGACGGCGACGGCCGCGGGCCACCGCGCCGAACTCACGTAGAAATTCGGCCCCGGAAGCGCGTGATCGGTGAGCGGCCAGAGGTAGGGGTGGGTGTAGCCGGACGGAAACAGGAGGAGATAGTCGAGCGCGAAATGCGACGCGGCGCCCAGGCCGCCCATAGCGGCGAGCTGACGACGGTATCGCGGCGCCACCAAGAGGGTCCCGATGATGAGGACGACGGCGACGCCGCCGACGGTAAGCAACGCCTTCCACGAGAAGGGGAGACCGAGCTCCGTCGCTATCGCCTCGTCGCTCACGAGCAGGTCGAGGCGGTTGAAATCGGGAACCGCCGCGCCGACCATCGCCAGCGTCACCGCCGCGGGGGTGACGCGTTCGTCGCGCAGGGACAGCAGGGTCGCGAGCACGTACGCGACGAGGACGTGCGTCAGCAGATCAGCCACCCTTGCCCTCCCGCGGGACGAACCGAACGTGGTCGGTGTCGAACCGCCAGGTCCGAACGAAACGCACGAGTAACAGGAGCGCGCCGAGCGCGGACACGCTGTAGAGATACGTGATTTCCCACGGCGCGCGGACGAGTGCGCGCTCGACGGTGACCGAGCCATCGGGGCGCACGACGCCAGCGAACCACACGTCGTCGCCCGGCGTCGGCGTGGCGTCACCGACGGCCCCGTCGCGGAGTTCGCGAACGACGATTGGAGGACCGTCGTCGAGTTCGATAATGGCCCGCTCACCGTCGACGGAGCGGACGGTGCCCGCGAGGACGACCCGGTCCCCCGGCGCAACATCGCCGCTGGCGACGTGGCCGTTACCGGGATAACGGTGGGATTCGGGCGCCGGCGTCAACGCGCCGTACTGCACACAGAGGCCGCCGAGGAGGGCGAGCAAGAGGGCGATGGCGATGCCGCGACGCGGAATCGGACGCATCCTGCCGGCCGTTTCGGCGCGTCGCCGATGAGCCTGTCGGCTGCCGCCACCGACCGATACAAACCGGTGGGCGCCGGAGGACCGGTATGGATCTGTTCGGGACGGCAGGCATCCGCGGCAGCGTCGAGCACGCGGTGACGCCGGAACTCGCGGTGGCGGTCGGACGGGCAGTCGGCCGGACGGCGACGGGCGACGTCGTGGTCGGCCGCGACGGACGGACGACGGGCGAGGGACTGGCGTCGGCCGTCGAGGCGGGCGTCCTCTCCGGTGGGGCGTCGGTACGGCGGGTCGGCGTCGTGCCGACGCCGGCGCTGGCCTTCGCCTCGCAGGGGCGCCGCGGCGTGATGCTCACCGCCTCACACAACCCGCCGGGCGACAACGGGATCAAATGCTTCGTCGACGGCGTCGAGTACGACCGCGACGAGGAGCGCGAAATCGAACGCGGCGTGGCCGATGGCGCCGATCCCGTCGCCTGGGACGCGTGGGGTGACCGCCGCGAGGAGTCGGTGCTCGGCGCCTACCGCGACGCGGTGGTGGCGTACGCCGAGAACTACGGCGCCCCGCTCGCGGGACTCGATATCGTCGTCGACTGCGGGAACGGGATGGCGGCGCTGGCGACGCCCGCGGTGTTGCGGGAACTCGGCGCGAGCGTCACGACGCTGCACGCCAACGTCGACGGCCACTTCCCGGGGCGCGGGAGCAAGCCCACGCCCGACTCGCTGACGCACCTCCGACGGTTCGTCGCCGACGGCGACGCGGCGCTCGGTATCGGTCACGACGGCGACGCCGACCGCATCGTCATCGTCGACGCCGACGGCGAGGTGGTCCACGAGGACACCGTGCTGGCCATCGTCGCCGAGCGGTACGTCCGCGCGAGCGACGCCGCCGATCCGGTGGTGGTGACGACGCCCAACGCCTCCGCTCGGATCGACGAGCGCGTCGACGTGGCGGGGGGTCGCGTCGAGCGGGTTCGTCTCGGCGCGCTCCACGAGGGCATCGCACGGGTCCGCGCGGGTGAGGGAACGGTTGCCTTCGCCGCCGAACCCTGGAAGCACGTCCACCCGGCGTTCGGTGGCTGGATCGACGGCGTGGTCAGCGCGGCAGTGATCGCCCGGTTCGTCGCGAGCGAGGGCCTCGACGCCCTGCGTGCGCCGGTGACGGAACGGCCGTACCGCAAGGTGAGTGTGTCCTGCCCGGACGAGGCGAAGACGGCGGCGATGGAGCGACTACGGACGACGCTCCCCGAGGCGTTTCCGGACGCGACGGTCGACACCGACCACGGGGTGCGACTCGAACGCCCCGACGGGTCGTGGGTGCTGGTCCGGCCGAGCGGGACGGAGCCGTACGTCCGCCTGTACGCCGAGAGCGAGGCCGTCGACGACCTGGTGGCGACCGTCGAGGCGGTCATCGAGGACGCCGTCGAGGCGGTGTCGTAGGCAGTCAGTCGTTTCGTCGACCGCCGAACGACAGGACAGGGATAAAGAGTTTTGCCACCGCGGGAGCGACACCCACCAATGACCACCCACGAGTGCGACGTCGTCGTCGTCGGCGCGGGGACCGCCGGCTGTTACGCCGCGGCCACCGCCGCTCGCGCCGGCCTCGATGTCGTCGTCGTCGAGCGGAAAGACGAGTCGGAGGCGGGCCACATCGCGTGTGGCGACGCCCTGAAGGGGGCCGACGCCTTCCCCGATGTCATCCCGAAATCGCAGATCGAAGCCTCGTTCACCAACACGGGCGTCGACCACGGCCGGTTCGAACTCCCGGCCCACGACACGGTGCTCGACATCCCGGTGCCGGGCGAACTCGCCGTGATCGACCGCTGGGAGTACGGCCGCCGCATCATCGACGGCGCGGAGGGGGCCGGCGCCGACTTCCACTACGACACCGTCGTGCAGGACGTGTTACAGGACGGCGCCCAGGTAACCGGCGTCCGCGGCATCCGGAAGGGCGACCCCGTCACCTACGAGGCGCGCGTCACCGTCGACGCGGCGGGCGCGCTCTCCATCCTGCAGGACAAGGCCGACCTCGGAGAGACGACCTTCGACACAAACGTCTCCTACTCGCAGTTCTGTTCGGCCTACCGCGAAATCGTCGAGGTGCCCGAACCGGTCGAGTGGGACGACGCCCTCGTCTTCAAGCCAACCGAGCGCGCGGCGGGCTACCTCTGGTATTTCCCGCGGACGAGCACGACCATCAACGTCGGTCTCGGCTTCCAGATGACCGAGGAGCCGATGAAACTGGTCCACGACCTGCGGCGGGACCTGGAGAACCGTCCGGAGTTCGCGGGCGCGGAAGTGACGGACAAACTCGGCGCGGCGCTGCCGACCCGCCGCCCCTACGACTCGGCCGTTGCGCCGGGCTTCGTCGCCGTCGGCGACGCCGCCGGCCACGTCAACCCGACGACCGGCGGCGGCATCGCGGGCGCGGCCTACGCCGGCACCTACGCCGCCGAGGCCATCGTCGACGCCCTTGACGACGGCGGCCCCACCGAGGCGGCGCTCTGGGAGTACAACGAGCGCGTCATGGACCACTTCGGCGCGCGGTACGCCGGCCTCGACGTCTACAACGTGCTCTCGACGGCGGTGGACGTCGACGATCTCATGGGACTCCTGGCGTCGCTCCCCGGCGAGAAACTCGCCGAGGCGCTCTACTCCGGCTCCACCTCGATGGGGCTCGGTCTGAAGCTCAAGAGCGCGGTCAAGAGCTTCGGCTACTGGGGGACGATCCTGGATTTCTACCGGACGAAGCAGCTCGCGGAAGAACTGATGGGTCGCTACGACGCGTATCCGAGCGATCCGTCGGGGCTGGACGCGTGGCAGCGCAACCGCGATTCGCTGATGGAACGGGTCTACGAGACGACGGGCGCGGAGCCGAAGTACTAGTCGGAAGTATCGGAAGTCACCATAGATTCTCGCCGTGACGGGTCGGCGAGAATCTATCGACAGTTACGATAAGCCCTATAGCGCCGCCCGATCAGCCCCGTTCCGCGACGTCGTTGATCCCGGACTGGACCAGATACCAGAAGGCTGGCACGAAGACCAACCAGAGGAGGAACAGGACGACGCCGTCCTGATCGGTCACCGCTTCGCAGTCCTGGCTCGTTTTCCACATGACGACCAGATTGTATATCGGGACGAACAGCCCGACCGTCCGCAAGGTAGGGTTGAACTCGGCGTCGGTCCCGGCGGCGAGCTGTTTGTGGGTCACGTGAACCCAGTAGATGCAGTACAGGGAGAGCGTGACGACCGAGAGGATGACCTGTTTCGCGAGCGAGCGGGGCTGGAACGCCGCGGGATCGGAGACCTGTGGCGGGCTGTCAGCCATACGCCCAGATGTAATCAGTATAACAAATAGGTCCCGGCGACGGTGTCGCCGCCCACAGGTGGCAACTCGCGCTGGTGACGGACAGCCGGCGGTATCACGCGATACCGGCCGGGTCGTCGTCGAGAGTCCGTATCGTCCCGGACAACACGTCGACGGCGATACTGATCGTCTCCTCGTCGACATCGAAGGCGGACGTGTGGTGGCCGCCGGGATGGTCGGTGCCGACACAGACGTAGGTGGCGAGACCGCCGCGTTCCTGGACGTGTCGCATGAGATACGTGGCGTCTTCGCTGCCGCCCAGGTCGTCGCTGTCGAGGATGGAATCGACGCCGGGCGTCGACGCCGCGGCCGCGGCGACGAGCGAGGCGAGTTCCGTATCGCTCTCGGCGCTCGGGGCTCGACCCGCGTATTCGACCGCTACCTCGCAGTCGTGCATGTCGGCGGCCGACCGGAGGATGCGCTGGGCGTGGTCGTCCATGTACTCCATCAGTTCGGTGGTCTCGCCCCGCACCTCGCCCTCGATGAAGGCGTCCTCGGGGACGATGTTCGAGGCGGTGCCGCCGCCGACGCGGCCGGCGTTGATCCGCGTCGCGCCGTCGTCGTGGCGTGGGATGGAGTAGAGGTTCTGGACGGCGGTGGCCATCGCCTGCACCGCGTTGCGCCCGCGTTCTGGATGGCCGCCGGCGTGGGCGGAGTCGCCGCTGAACGACGCGTCGAAGTGACTCACCGCGAGGAAGCCGTCGACGCCGGCCACCACCTCGCCGGTGGGGTGGTCGAGGCCAACGTGAAGCGCGAGCAGGTAGTCGACATCGTCGAGGTGGCCGCCCTTGGCCATCGGTTCGCCCCCCGAGACGGCCTCCTCGCTCGGCTGGAAGAACACCTTGAGCGTGCCCTGGAAGTCGCTCTCGGCGATGGCGTCGATGACGCCGACGCCGATGGTCGCGTGGGCGTCGTGGCCGCAGGCGTGCATGTACCCCTCGTTTTCGGACCGGAAGCCGGCGTCGGCGGGGCGGTGCTCCGGGTCGTCGGCCTCGGTGATAGGCAGGGCATCGATGTCGACACGGAGGCCGACGGTCGGGCCCTCGCCACGCCGGAGAACGGCGACGAGGCCGGTGTAGCCACCGCGGAGGCGGTCGACCATGTCCTCGCGCGCGCCGGCGTCGATAGCCCGCTGCGCCCAGTCGTCGAGTTCGTCGTCAGGGGGGACACCCCGGCGGTCCGCGGCCAACACTTCGGGGCCCACGTGGAGTTCGTCGAGCGGCCGCGTTTCGAGTTCGTCCACGAGGCGGGCGGTGGTGTAGAACTCCCGCCACGCAGGCTCGGGGTGCCGGTGGAGATCACGTCGCAGTGCGAGCAACTCGTCGGTACCATCCGCACTCATACCGGAGCGATACGCGGCGGAGACGATAAGTTGTCGGGCGCGAGCGGCGCGTTTCGAGTGGTTTAATCGGCCGTCCCCCGGACATAGGGGCGATGAGCGACCACGATCCACCGGAGGCACCACCCGACGCGTCCCGAATCGACTTCTACGGCGGCCGCGCGATGAGCGCTCTCCCACTCGCCGTGTTCGTCGTCTGGGCCATCGTTCAGAGCGGGCTGCTCGGCATCGGCGACACCGCCGGCCTCGTCGTCGGCATGCTCGTCGGGCTCATCGTCGGCATGCTGTTCGTGCGCGGCGACTGGAAGACGTACGCCGATGTCATCTTCGAGGGGATGACCCAGCGGGTGGCCGCGACGGCCGTCGTGGCCTGGCTCTGGGCCGGCATGTTCGCCGAAACCATCCAGGCCGGCGGGTTCGTCGACGGCCTCGTGTGGGCGTCGAGCGCGGCGAACGTCGGCGCGGCGCTGTTTCCGGCGCTCACCTTCCTCTTTGCCGGCCTGCTGGCGACGGGCATCGGCACGGGCTACGGCACCGCCGTCGCCTTCACCAGCCTGGTCTTCCCCGCCGGCATCCTGCTTGGCGCCGACCCCGTGCTCATGTTCGGCGCCATCCTCTCGGGCGCCGTCTTCGGCGACAACCTCGCGCCCGTCTCCGACACGACCATCGTGAGCGCGGTGACACAGGACGCCGACATCGGCGGCGTCGTCGCCTCGCGATTCAAATACGCCCTCGTCGCCGCGGTGCTCGCGCTCGCGAGCTACCTCGTCGCCGGGAGCGCCATGGCGGGCGAGCCGCTCGACGTGACCACTGAAGCCGCCTCCAGTGTCGGCCCGCTCGGTCTCGTTCACCTCGCCTCTATCGCCGTCGTCATTGGCACCGCCATCCAGGGCCGGCACATCATCGAGGCCATCTCGTGGGGGCTGCTCGTCTCCGCGGCTCTGAACCTCGTTCTCGGCCTCGCGCCCGCGTCGGCGATGCTCGTCTTCCGGTCCTCGGCCGAGTCGGGCCTCGCGGCGACACTCGACGGCCTCCCCCTGATCGGTGCCGTCGTCGAAGTGTCGCCCGACGCGACGAGCGCGGTCGGCGGCAGTCTCTATACGGGCGCCGTCGGCTTCTTCCCGCTCATCGTCCTCGTCCTCCTCATCGTCGGCGCGGCGCAGGTGATGCGGGCCGGCGGTGGCTTCGCCGCCATCGAGGAGTGGCTGCTCGAACACGTCGCCACGACCGTTCGGCGGGCGGAGACGACGATGGTCCTCGGCACGGCCATCGTCAACGCCACTATCACCATCAACACCGCGGCCGAAATCGCCATCGCGCCGTTCATCCGTACGCTCGGCCAGCGGTTCAACATCAACGGCTACCGCCGGGCCAACATCCTCGACGCCAACACGTCGGCGCTCGGCTACATCTTCCCGTGGGGCGGTGGCGTGCTGGCCGGATACGCTGCAATGTTACAGCTCCCCGACCAGTTCGGCTGGTTCACCGAGGCGATGCTCGTCAACCCGGCGGCGGTGTGGCCCTACGTCTTCCACGGGTGGTTCCTGGTGGCCGTGTTCCTGCTCGCCGCGTGGAGCGGCTACGGCCTCGAATACGTCCCCGACCGGCAGAGCGAGGAGGTGGCGCGCGTATGACCCTCAGCAAACTCCTCGCGGGGTGGTCGTTCCGGACGAACAAACCGACCTACGACGCTGGCGACGAACTCACGGCGTTCGTCACGGGCTACGAGGACGGCGAGGCGCGCGTGCGCATCGGCGATACGATCATCACGCTCCCGGACGCGGAACCGGGACTCGTCGACCGACGCGTGCGACTGCGGGTGACGGAGTTCGATACGGAGACTGCGGTCGGGCAGGGAGAAGTGCTGGAGATCGTCGATCCGGCGGCGTGAACGGTGGCTTTCGCCTCGCTACCGCTGTAACGCGGCCTACGTGTTCCCCTGACCGAGCGGTTTCTTGCGGTCGACTTCGATTTCGACGTGGACGCTCTCGGGGAACTCCATGTGACCGACACGGCGGGCGACATCGTCGTTGCCGTGGATTTCGAGGCGGCGCGAGTAGACGGTGTAATCCCAGGGGGTGAACTGATCGCCCGGCTGGAGGGTGCGATACTGCGGGACGCTGAACCGCTCGGGCGGCGAGGAGTGGGGTCCCTTGCATTCGGCGCCCTTGCGCTCGACCATCCGCTTGATGTCGGTGACGAGCGACTCCAGCGCTTCGCGGTCCCCGCTCTGGAACGTGAGTTTGGTGACGAAGGCCATCGGTTACTCATCCCTGCGCGCTCGACGGGCAAAAACGCATCTCTCCATCGGCCGGCCTCGATCCGGATCTGTCACGCCCGTTCGGTGGTGTGAATTATAGGGGGTGACACCTGTCGAGCGGTTCTCGCCGGGCCATTTTGGCGAGAATCCCTGCGGACGGCCGATGCCCCCTACACTCCCTCGAAGACCCTATAACCCATGACCGCTTACTGCGGGTAATGACGGTTGAAGCGACCAGTGCTGGAGCCATCCTCTTCCGCGACACCCGTGGCCATCGGGAGTACTTGCTCCTGAAGAGCCGACCGGGGGACTGGGAGTTCCCCAAGGGCGGGGTCGAAGGCGACGAGGAACTCCAGCAGACTGCGATCAGAGAAGTCACCGAGGAGGCCGGCATCGAAGACTTCCGGCTCATCGACGGCTTTCGCGAGGAGTACGACTACGTGTTCGAGGCAGGCGGCAACACCATCCACAAGACGGTCCACCTGTTCATCGCCCGGTCGTTCGAGGCGAGCGCCGAGCTCTCGAACGAACACCGCGACCTGCAGTGGCGCGACTACGACCAGGCGATCAACACGATCACCCAGGACGGCCCCCGCCAGATCCTCGAGGACGCCCACGACTATCTCGACGACCTCGTGACCGAGGTCGATGCGGAGGAAGCGGACCGCGAACGGACCTATCTCGGGTAGGCCGCCACCGACACGCATTAGCCCCGCGGTCGCGGAGCGACGGGTGTGACCGGCTTCCCAGGCGACGCCGAGTTCGGCTTCGAACTCGTCACCTGCCGGTGGGCCGAGCGCGCGTGGCCACCCCACCGCGAGGCGGACACCGTCCCGATCGTCGCCCGCCAACTCGGCACCCGGAAGCGACGCTGGGACACCGTCGTCGTCGAGGCCGACCCCGAGGGGCTCGCGGCCCGGGCCGCCTTCGGCGCGGAGACGCTCGACTCGGACCGCCTGCATATCGTCCGCAACGCCTCCGACGAGTGGGCGTGGTACCGCGACGCGCTGCCCGACCCGGGCTACCCCTGGCGGTACGTCCGCGAGGCGATCCACCGGGCCGACGCGCGGGGCGCCGTCGAGACGCGCCGCGACGGCAACCGCATTCAGATCCGGCAGGTCGCGCCCTACCCCGACTGGGTGCGCCGCATCGTCGCCATCGAGAACAAGCCCGACCTGTCGGCGAGTGCGGCCCGTCGCCTCGGCGACCAACTCGACCACGACGTGTCGACGGCGCTGGCCGACGAGGTGTGGGTCGCCACCGCCGCGACGGGCGAGACGGTCGAACCCGCGCTGCTCGAAGACCTCCCCGTCGAGGCGGGCGTGCTGGCGCTGTCGGCCGACGGCGACCACCCGATTCCCGACGCCGACGTGACCTGGTTGCCCGCGACCCTCGACCCGACGACGGATACCACGCTGCCGGCAGCGGAGAAAGCCGAGAAACGGTTACGGCTGGCGGAGCGGGCCTACGGCGCCGGGTGGCGGTCGTACGTCGAAACGATGCGCCCCGACTGTCGGTCGTTCGAACTCCGCGAGCGCGCGAGTGCGTTCGTCCCCTGGTGTGACGCGAAGGACTGCCACCAGACGGCGGCGGAATGTTCCGGCTCCTGTCCGTCGTTCGCACCGGAGCCGCCGGCCTGGCGCACGCGTGGCTGGCCCATCGAGGGCGGGCCGGGCAAGGCGATCCAGCGACTGCTCGCGCGTCGCCGTCGCCGGCACCGCTGACTACAGCGTCTCGACGTCGACGCTGTCGCGCTCGACGGCGAGTTTGAACGTCGGCACGGTGCGGTAGACGACGTCGACGACGCCCTTCTGGCGCAGGCTTTGGAGCGCCTCCCGCACCGCGTCGACATCGGGGTCGGCGTCGAACCGCTCGCGCACCTTCTGGAGGACACTCACGACGCTCTCGGAGCGGTCATCGGGACCCGCCACGACCGCGAACACCTGCGCTTCGAGTTCGGGGACGCGGATGACCTGTGGGCCGTCCTCGCCACCCTCAAGACCTGGTTCGACGCCCGTGATATCCGCCGCCTCGGGCGTCGCGCAGATGTAGCTGTTCTCGTTGCGGTAGTAGTAGTCACTCAGATGCTCTTCGAGATACGAGTGGACCTCGCTGCCGCTGTCGAGCCCCCAGCGCTCCTGGAGTTCGCTGTTTTTCGTCGGCTGGAGACGGACGATGTCCGCCAGTCGGTCGCGTTCTGCTGCTGACAGCGTCATCGCCCCGCGATTCGAGGGTCTCCCATATGCGTGTTCCGTTCGACTACGGCCGTCGCGGGCGAGGGCGACGCCCGTGGGGTTCGACTCGGGCCAAGCATGGGAACCGCCCCCAACCGAACGATTAACCACTTGGCTGTCGTCGGCCCGGGCATGTCATGGAACACCGTTACGCTGGATATCTCCGATGGTGTCGCACGCCTCACGGTCGACCGCCCCGACGCGCTGAACGCGATGAACCCCGAGACGCTGGAGGAACTCGAAGCCGCCATCAGGGAGGCAGAACGCGAGTCGGCGCGCGTTCTGGTCCTGACGGGGGCCGGCGACGATGCGTTCATTGCCGGCGCCGACATCGACTACATGCGGGAGTTCTCGACGCCCGAGGCCCTGGCGTACGCCGAGCGCGGGCAGAACATCGTCCGGAACCTCCAGGAGTTCCCGGGTGTCACCATCGCGGCGATCAACGGCTACGCCTTCGGCGGCGGCTGCGAGTTCTCCCTCGCCTGCGACCTCCGCGTCGCGAGCGAGCGGGCCATCATCGGGCAGACGGAGATCGACCTGGGCATCATTCCGGGGTGGGGCGGGACACAGCTCCTCCAGCGTCTCGTCTCCGACGAGGTGGCGCGCCGTTTGGTCTTCTTCGGCGAGCGCCTCGACGCCACCGACGCCCACGAGCACGGACTGGTCGGCGAAGTCGTCGCCCACGACGAACTGTACGACCATGTCGACGAGATGGCGGCGGAACTCGCGTCCAAACCCCGCCACGCGCTCTACGCGGCCAAGGAGGCGCTCAACGCCTTCCACGAGACGGGCGGCGAAGGCGGCCTCACCGTCGAACGCCGGGCCTGGAGCGGGCTGTTCGGCACGCCGGACCAGCGCGAAGGGATGGCGGCGTTCGTCGAGAAGCGCGAGCCGGACTTCGAGTAGGAGGGGTTATCGGAAGTCGTCAGCGGTCCTCGCGGGACCGTCCCTGCGAGGATCGCCGGGCAGTGACGATGATCCGAGGCGCCGGGTCGCTGTCGCCGACGAAGTTCCGGGTCGGTCAGCCACCACTAAGTACCGAGGGGCCGTAGACTGTGTTATGAGTGAACGCGTGAAACTGAGCCGCGTCGAGTCGGCGTTCGAGCGGCTCGATTATCCGGTGACCCGCGACGACGCCGCCGCCGAATTCGTCGACGTGACCGTGACCTTTGCCGACGGCGAAGCGAACCTCGGCGAACTCGTTTCGGAACTCGGCAGCGACTCGTTCCACGGCCCAGAGGAACTCCGCGCCGAACTGCAGAACGTCCTCCCGGTGGAGGCCGTCGGCGAACCCGGGCAGTCGGACGGAGACGCCTAGTCGCCTATCCGTGGGTTAAAGACGGTCGACCACCTTTCTTAAGGCCACTATGGAGTTTTGCGACGAATGCGGCTCGATGATGCAGGCAGAAGACGGGATGTGGACCTGCACCCAGTGCGGTCACGAGAAACCGCGCAATGCCGAGACGGAGGCACAGATGGTGACGACCCAGTCCCAGGAGGAATCGGAGATCATCGAATCCGGCGGCGGCTCTAGCGGTCTCCCGACGACCAGCGCCAACTGCCCGGAGTGTGACAACGACACGGCGTACTGGTACATGCAACAGATTCGGGCGGCCGACGAGTCGGAGACACGATTTTTCGTCTGTACCGAATGCGAACACAAGTGGCGCGAAGACGACCACTAACCGCGTCGCCGAGAGGGTGTGAGCGATGGTCGCGCCGCCCGCAGTTCCGAGCGAGCGACTGACCGACTGGCGTCAGGCGAGCGACGGGACCGAGACGCCGTTTTCGGCGGCCGGCGTCACCGTCACTGCCCACGTTCTGGTGTGCGAGGACGACACCCTCCGCGAAGCCATCGAACGGCGGACCGGCGTCGACCGCAGTTGGCGCTTCTTTCTCGCCCCCGTCTCGAACTCACCCCCTCGCCACCCATCACCGACGCGCTCCGGCGACCGGATCGATCCGTCCGGCTTTCGGTCGGCATTGCTCGCGCTGATCCGGCAGACGCGGTAACGAGACGGCCGGGCGGCGTTACGAACGCGTCGCCAGCGCCGCGAGAAGGAGGCCGCCGACGCTGAGACGCGCTGGCGCGAGACCGAGCGTTCGGGAGAGCGGACCGGGGCCGTCGCCGGGCACCACGCGGGCGATACTCCGTCCCTGCACCCGGCAGTCGAGGGTCACGTCGGCCGCCGATAACTGGTCGAGCAGGGGACCGGCAGTGCGGGCGAGCGACCACGCGACGCCGACCGACGGCGCCGAGACGACGATCAGATCGCCGTAGCCGCGGATCGACACTGTCTCGCCGTCGACATCGAGCGTCAGATCGGCGTCGATGTCGAGCGGACGATCGGTCGGCGGTCGGTCGCCGGCGGACGGCGCGTCGGTCACTCGCGGTCGGACTCGCGGGTTCGGATGCGGACGGTCCCGTCGAGTCGCCACCGCGCGTGGTCGGCGTCCGCCCCCATTCGATCCGGCACGCGCACCTCCAGGTCGTCGAACTCGTACGTGATCTCGGCGCCGCGACCGGTGAGTCGCTCGTAGAGACCGACTGCCAGTTCCGGCCACGTCTGCACGTCGTCGACGCCACGCTCCCGGCTCATATCTCAGGGTTCGCTCGCCACCCACTTATACGGTCGGACGGGGTGACCGGCGAGAAAGTTACCGGCGCGCGACGGTCAGATACCCCGTGTGGCCGACGCCGCGCGTGTCGGGCCGGGAGCCGCGGTCGTCGAACTGCATCGATCGCTGGATGGTTTCGTAGGTCGTCACGTCGGTCAGACCCGTCTCCTCCGCGGCCGCGACGGCGTCGCGCGAGCCCTCGATGAAGGGGGAGTAAACGACGACGAACCCGCCGCTGACGACCAGGTCCGGCGCGCGCCGGACCACCGTCGACGCGTCCTCGGTGTCGAGCGTCAGCACGTCGAAGCCCGGGCCGTCGGCGAGCGCGTCGAGTTCGTCGGTCACGTCGCCGGTGTGAACGTCGACCGCGTCCTCGACGCCCGCGAGACGCATGTTCTCGCGGGCGACGTCGGCGAAGTCGGGATCGCGCTCGTAGGTGTGGACGGCCGCGCCGATGCGGCCGAGATACGCCGCGAGGACGCCCGTGCCGGTGCCGGCGTCGAGGATGCGGTCGTCGGCTGCGGCGCCCGTGAAGCCCACGATGAGACCGACGTCACGGGGCATCATCGGCGCGCCCGTGCGCTCGAAGTGGTCGAACAGGTCGGGGCCGCGTGGCTCGCGGACGACGAACTCCGTGCCGAGATGGGTCTCCAGGCGGTCGCCGGGTTCGACGTCCTCCGGCACCGTCAACACGCCGAGGTCGGTCTGGAGCTCCTCACCGGGCGCGCGGAGATACTCCCGGTCGTCGTGGACCAGGAGGATCACTCGAGGCTGGCGATGGCCGCCGCCAGATCGCCGTCCGCGTCCTCGAGCGCCTCGCGGGCCGCGTCCTTGCCCACACCGGCGCGCTGGGCGACGAGTTCGACATCCTCGTCCGGGATGCCGCCCGATTCCGTCGATTCCTCGGCTTCCGCCGCTTCCTCACCGGCCTCGACGGCGCCCGCTGCTCCGCCCGCTTCGCGGTGTTCGGGGTCGCCGACGACCTGGTACGTCTCCTGACCCTGGGCGTCCATGCGAGTCACCTGGACGTCCGAGAAGACGAGTTCCTCGTCTCCGGTCCGGATCACGACCTCTTCGGCATCGAGTTCGGTCACGTCGATGCCCATCTGTTTCATCATCTGTTTCATCTTCCGCGGATTCATGCCGCCGCCACCAAACATAGCCGAGGAGAGGGTGTGTGACGGCAAAAGGGTGGCGAAGCCGGGTCTATCATCTCCCCGGGTGCTGACTCCGAAACGAGACCCCCACGACCGTGGTTAGACGTGCGATTTCGGCATGAGGTCCTCGAACGCCTGTGCATCGAGCCACCCACAGAGCTGACAGAGCTGGTCGACCGCCGCATCGAACAGCTCCTCGCCTTTCGCTGCGGTCGCGTCGGTCTGATCGCCGAGGACGCCGTTTTCGGTGTTGTCGATGGCGTCGTAGAACGTCCGGGAGCCGTGTTTGACGGTGCCCGCCGCGTTGACATCGGAGACGCCGCCGTCACGCGCATCGTCGAGGCGGTCCTCCCGGACCAGTTCGGGCCGGAGATGCTGGATCATGGCCGTCTCCTTCGGCCCGCCGTGTGGCCCGTTCTGTGCGAACAGGTCGTCGACGAGTTCGGGGATGCTCTCGTCCCACATCCACTCGATGGCGTAGAGGGTTTCGTCGTCGCGGAGGCGACGGCCCACCTCGCGCAGGTGGTCGACGTTGCCGCCGTGGGCGTTGACGTAGACGACGCGGTCGATGCCGTGGTACGCGAGATTGCGAGTAACTGACTCCACGTAGTCACGGAAGGTGGGGGCGTCCGCCCACATCGTGCCGTGGAACTGCTTGTGGTGCGGACTGACGCCGACGTTGATCGTCGGCGTGCAGAGAGTGCCGGTTCGGTCGGCCGCCTCGCGAGCGAACGCCTCGGCGATCAGGTGATCCGTCGCCAGCGGCAGGTGCGGCCCGTGCTGTTCGGTCGATCCCAGCGGGACGAGCGCTAGCGACTCGTCGGCGAAGTAATCCTCCAGTTCCGGCCAGGTCTCGTCTGCGAGATACATGTTGTCTGCATGGCGGTCGGGCGGCCCCTTGAATCTGTGTTCCGTCGCGAAAAAGAGGATCGGGTCACCCCGTCTTCTGGAGTCGAGTCAGCCGACGCTCGAACTCCTCGTCGTCGACCTCGCCGGTCGCGTACCGCTCACGGAGTGTATCGAGCGCTCGGTCTCCCTCCTCGTCGGCGCCGACATCACGGGCGTCCACGGTCCGGACCGCGTACAGGAGCACCGCTGCGACGACGACCAGGAGGAGGACGACCAACAGGAGGGTGAGCAACCAGCCGCCGCCAACACCGACACCGGCCCCGGTGCCCATTCCCGTTCCGGCACCGCCCCAGTGCGGGCCGTGTGGACCGGGTCCGTGGGGGCCGGGATGCCACTGTGCGAGGGGTGCGAGACCGGACAGCGTTGGGAGTTGCATCGTTCTCACCTCTATCTAAAGGGAGGGGCGCTCACGGCATGAGTGCCGCGCCGATTCTCCGTTTCCGGGAATCGCGGTCGGGCGTCGTGACTCAACGTCACGCGGACGCACAGCCAACAGTATAAGTCGGCGGCGTACCTCGAGTCGGCCATGTTCGACCCCGACGACCTCGAAGCGATCCGCGAGGGCAAAGCCCAGTGGGAGGCCGAGACGTACGGCCCCACCGTGGACCGCTTCGGCGAGCGAAAGGAGGCGTTCACGACCGACACGGAGGGGCAGTCGGTCGACCCGCTCTACACGCCGGCGGATGTTGCTGACCTCGATTACGACGAGGACGTGGGTTTCCCGGGCGAGGAGCCGTACACGCGCGGCGTCTACTCGACGATGTACCGCGGGCGGCTGTGGACCATGCGCCAGTACGCGGGCATGGGCACCGCCACCGAGACCAACGAGCGGTTCAACTACCTGCTCGACGAGGGCCAGACCGGCCTCTCGATGGCCTTCGACCTGCCGACGCAGATGGGCTACGACTCCGACGCCGCGATGGCGGCGGGCGAGGTGGGGAAGTCGGGCGTCGCCATCGACACCCTGCGCGACATGGAGACGGTGTTCGACGGCATCCCGCTGTCCGAGGTGTCGACCAGCATGACCATCAACGCGCCCGCGGCCATCCTGCTCGCGATGTACGTCGCCATCGGCGACCAGCAGGGTGTCGACCGGACCGAACTCCGGGGGACGATCCAGAACGACATCATGAAGGAGTACATCGCGCGCAACCTCTACATCTACCCGCCGGAACAGTCGATGCGGCTCATCACGGACATCTTCGAGTTCTGTGCGGACGAGGTGCCGAAGTTCAACACCATCTCCATCTCCGGCTACCACATCCGCGAGGCTGGCTCCACCGCCGCCCAGGAGATTGCGTTCACCCTGGGCAACGGCATCGAGTACGTCAACGCCGCCCTCGACGCCGGCCTCGCTGTCGACGAGTTCGCCCCACAGCTCTCCTTTTTCTTCAACGCGCACAACAACATCTTCGAGGAAGTGGCGAAGTTCCGCGCCGCCCGCCGGATGTGGGCGACGATCATGACGGAGCGCTTCGGCGCCGAGAACCCGAAATCCAAGCAGTTGAAGTTCCACGCCCAGACGGGCGGGTCGACGCTGACGGCCCAGCAGATCGAAAACAACGTCGTCCGGGTGTCCTACCAGGCGCTCGCGGCGGTCCTGGGTGGGACCCAGAGCCTTCACACCAACGGCAAGGACGAGGCGCTGTCGCTCCCGACCGAACAGAGCGTGCGGACGGCGCTGCGCACCCAGCAAATCCTCGCCCACGAGTCGGGGGCGGCCGACACCATCGACCCCCTCGCCGGGAGCTACTACGTCGAATCGCTGACCGACGACCTCGAACGGGAGGCGTTCGACCTGCTAGACGAAATCGACGAGCGCGGCGGGATGCTGGACGCGGTGAAATCCCAGTGGGTCCAGGGGCAGATCCAGGACGTCGCCTTCGACCGCCAGCAGGAAATCGAGGAGGGCGAGCGAATCATCGTCGGGGTCAACGAGTATCAGGTCGACGAGGACCCCGAGGTGGAGTTGGAGGAAGTGACCGAGGAGGACGAGCGCCGGCAAGTGGATCGCCTGGAGACGGTTCGCGCGGAGCGCGACGACGAGGCGGTGGAGGCGGCGCTCGCCGCCCTCCGCGAGACCGCGCGCGGCGACGACAACCTCCTCCCGCCCATCGTCGACGCCGTCAAGGCGTACGCGTCGGTCGGCGAGATATCGAACGTGCTCCGCGACGAGTTTGGCGAGTACCAGCCGGGTCGGTAGCGGCTCGGCACGGTCAGTCGCGACGGCCATCGACGAAGGGTATGAATTGTGGTCTGACACGACAGGGACACTGTTTAGTGACCCCCATCCATTCTCCGGGTGATGAGCGAGTCCGACTTCCCGCACGAGAAACTGGACCGGGACACCGTGACCGGTGACGAACTAGCCAACTGGCTGAACAAGTATGGATCGGAGTGGGCTCTCAAGATCGAGCCGCTGGGAGAGGATCCCGAGTACGTCGGCGTCGTCGACGGCCGGTTCACGAATTCGACCGAACGCGGCCTCAATCACGTCGCGCTCGGCTACCTCGCCGACATCGCCGAGCGGGCGCGACGGATCGACTACGTGCCACGTGAGGACTCCCCCTTCGCCGCCGACGAGAACGACGAGGACGACGCGTAAGCTCGAAAGTATATAGGCGCGCGCGCCGCGACTGGACGTATGCGCTTCGATCATCTCGGCGTCGCCACGCGTGACGGCGACGCGCTCGCGGACCTGTTCGGGCGGTTGTTCGACGCGTCGGTCGCGCACCAAGAGACGGTCGACGACCTCTCGGTCACGTTTCTGGACCTGGGGAACGGCTATCTCGAGCTGCTCGAGCCGCTCACCGACGAGGGACCGACCGCACGGTTCCTCGACCGTGACGGCCCGGGCATTCATCATGTCGCCCTAGCGACAGCGGACGTGGCGGCCGCCCTCGACGCAGCGCGCGAGTGTGGCGTCAAACTCATAGACGACACACCCCGTCCGGGTGCCTGGGGACACGACGTCGCCTTCCTCCACCCCGAATCGACCGGTGGCGTCCTCGTGGAGTTCGTGGAGCACTGATGGACGACCCGCTCACGTACCGGGCGGACAGCACCCCGGACGCGACGGCGCTGATCGCCGCCGACCGCGACGACCGCTGGTCGGTCGCCGACCTCGATGTGGCCGTCGAGCGAACCGCCGGTCGCCTCGCCGCCCTCGGCGTCCGGCCCGGCGACCGCCTCGGCATGTGCCTCCCGACGCGTCCCGCTGCCGTCCGGATCGTTCACGCGGCGCTCCGACTCGGGGCCGTCCTCGTGCCGCTCGGCCCCCGGCTCACCGCGCCGGAACTCGCTGACCGGCTGGATCGGGCAGATGTCACGACGCTCGTCTGTGGCGCCTCGACAGCGGCGACGGCGGCCGAGGCGACGGCCGACGAACCGTCACTCCCCGTCGTCTCCGTCGACGACGCCGACAGCGACCGCGTGACTGCGCTGGGATCGCGGACGCCCGACGCGGTCGTTCCTCACGACTGGCGCCTCGAAACGACGCTCGTCGCCCCGTTCACGTCGGGGACGACGGGCGCGCCGAAGGCGGTGGCGCTGACGCTTCGCAACCTCCTCGCGAGCGCCGTCGCGGCCGCGTTCCGCATCGGGTTCGCCCGCGACGAGACCTGGCACGTCGCCCTCCCGATCCACCACGTCGGCGGTCTCACGCCGCTCATTCGGATGCCGCTGTACGGCATGACGGTCGTCCTCCGCGAGTCGTTCGACGCCGACGCCATCGCCGACGACATCGAGGCGTACGACGTGACGGCCACGTCGCTCGTCCCGACCACCCTCTCGCGACTCCTCGATGCGACGAGCGGATCGCTCGGCCCGTCGCTCCGGGCGGTGTTGCTGGGGGGCGCGCCCGCGTCCGAGGCCCTGCTCAACCGGTGTCGGGATCGCGACGTGCCGGCCTTCCCCACCTACGGCATGACCGAGACGGCCTCCCAGATCGCGACGGCGACGCCGGCGGAGGCGGCCGCCCGTCCCGGCACCGTCGGTCGGCCGTTGCTCTGGACCGACCTCTCCGTTCGCGACGATGCGGGCGACGAGTTGCCGCCCGGCGACATCGGCGAGTTCGTCGTCTCGGGGCCGACGGTGTCGCCGGGCTACCTCGACGCGGAGCGGGACGTGTTCGGCCCGCACGGCCTGCGGACGGGCGACGTGGGCTACCGCGACGAGGACGGCTACGTGTGGGTCATCGGGCGCACCGACGATCTGATCGTCACCGGCGGAGAGAACGTCGCGCCCGACGAGGTGACGGACGCGCTCCTGAGTCATCCCGACGTGGCCGACGCGGCCGTCGTCGGACTCCCGGACGACGAGTGGGGCGAGCGGGTCGCCGCCCTGGTCGTGCCACGTGCCGGCGCGGCGCTCTCGGCGGGGGATATCGAGTCACACTGCCGGGAGCGGCTGGCGGGGTACAAGTGTCCACGGACGATCCGTCTTGCCGACGCTGTGCCCCGCACCGATTCAGGGACGGTCGACCGCGACGCAGTGCGGAAGCGACTCGTCGATTAGTCGACGCCGCCGTTCTCGGCGGGCGACACGCGGCGTTCGAGCGCCAGCAGGCCGACCGCGAGGCCGCCACAGGCGACGATGAGCGTCGGCCAGAGCAGGCCAACGAGGCCGAAATCGAAGAAGGCGCCGCCGAGGGCGGCCCCGAGACCCATCCCGAGGCGCTTGGCGATCTCGATGAGCGAGAGGCGTGACCCGCGGTCGTCGGCGGGGCCGAGGTCGCTCGCGAGCGACGTGACGAGCGGCGAGTGGAGCACTTCGCCGACGGTCCGCAGGACGAGGAAGGCGCCGACGAGGCCGACACCGACGGCCATGGGTTCCCAGTCGAGCGCGAGTCCCGAGGCGGCCTGGCTAAGTGGATCCAGCGCGAGGATCGCGCCGAAACTGACGGCCCAGAACGCCGTCGAGGCGACGAGCCCGCGGGTGCGCCGCCAGTCGTCGACGGCGGCGAGGACGGGCATCTGGAAGAGCACCAGCACGAGCGGGTTCAACACGTAGAGCGTGCCGATCTGAGCGGAGTCGAGGCCGAGCGTCTCGCTGGCGACGACGGGGACCGTCGCCTGCATCTGGGCGTACATGACGGCGAAGCCGACGTTGAGGAGGGCGAGGGCAACTAGACGGGGACGAGAGATGGCCCGGCTCCAGTCGCCGACGCTCTCGGAGAGCGTGGCGTCGGCCCGCCCGTCGTGGATCTCGGGCAGGGCAACGAGGAGGACGCCAGCGACGACGGCGGAGGTGAGGCCGTCGGCGACGAAGACGGCGGTGTTGGCGAACTCGTAGAGGACGCCGCCGACGACGAACCCGGAGCCGAAGCCGACGTTGCTGGCGACTTTCAGCAGACCGTAGCCGCGTTCGCGCTCCGCGGCGTCGGTGAGGTCGGCGATCATCGCTTGACTCGCGGGGGCGTACAACCCCATCGTCAGGCCGGCGGCCGTCGCCACCGCGACGAATCCCGCGCCGGTGGTGACGAGGGCGTAGGCTGCGAGGGTGACCGCCGAGAGGGCCATGCTGCCGACCATCACCGACCGTCGGCCGTAGCGGTCGGCGAGGTAGCCGCCGACGGCCGTCCCCGCCGCCGTCGCGACGTTGTTGGCGAGGAGGCCGAGGCCGACGATACTCAGCGGGATGCCGACCTGAAGGTGGAAGTGGATGCTGGCGAAGGGGTAGACCAACCCGGACCCGAAGACGTTGATGAGGCGGCCACCCGCGACGGCGTAGACGGGGCGCCGAAACCCGCGGACGGCGTCGAGCGTCGACCCAAACACGCCAGTGAGTCGGTGTCGCCCCTCCGTCAACGGTTCGTTTCGGGGCCGGTGTGCGAGCCGGCCTCAAGGGATTATTGTAACTGTCCATAGATTCTCGCCGGACCGTCACGGCGAGAACCGATGATGGCTTCCAATAATCCCGATCAGTCGTCGTCCTCGGCGAGGACGCGACTGGAGACGATGCTGGAGCCAGGAATGCTCGACGGCGCGGTGGTGTCACGGAGTGCGAACCGCTGTTTCACCGTGTCGTAGGCGAAGACGGCGGTGCCGAGGATGAGCATGGTGTCCCCGGGCAGCCGCGCCCAGAACAGGAACTGGATGAGGTCGCGGTTGTAGAACGCCAGGCTGCGGGCGGCGTCGTAGCTGACGGTGAACGCGGTTTCGAGTTGCAGGAAGCCCACCGGCAGGACGGAGCCGAACACCATCACCGCGAGGCCGACGTTCCAGAGCCAGAACGACCATTTCAGGCGCGTGGGGTTCCACTGGGCGGGGTCGACCGCGATGCGGAGCATGTAGGTGACCATCCCCAGTGCGAGGAAGCCGAAGGCGCCGAACATGGCCGCGTGGGCGTGGCCGACGGTCAGGTACGTCCCGTGCTCGTAGTAGTTGATGATGGGGAGGTTGATGAAGAACCCGAGCACGCCCGCGCCGACGAAGTTCCAGAAGCCCGACGCGATGATGAACGCGAACGGGAGCGAGTAGGGGAAGGATTCGCCGGCCGTCGCGAGCGCGCGGTACTCGTTGAGGGCCTCGAAGAGGATGAGCACGAGCGGGATGAGTTCGAGCGTGGAGAACACGGAGCCGAACGGAATCCACACGTCGGGCTGGCCGATCCACCAGTAGTGGTGGGAGACGCCGATGACGCCCGACCCCATCACGAACAGCGCCTGGAACATGACCGCCTTCTCGGCGGAGCGGCGCTTGAGCAGGTTCATCGACACTAGCGTGATACCGATTGTGGCGACGATGAAGAACTCGAAGGCGCCCTCGACCCACATGTGAACCACCCACCAGCGCCAGAACTCGGTGACGACGATGTTGGTCTGGGGGGTGTAGAACAGCCCTGCGGTGAAGAGCAGGGCGATGGAGCCACCGGCGTAGAGGATCATGTGAGCGAGGCCGTAGGGCTGCTCACGGTCGAGCAGTGGCTTGAAGCCGCGGGCGACGAGCGCCGCCCAACCGACGAACCCGGCGAGGAGGCCGAGTTGCCAGACGCGGCCGACCTCCAGATACTCCAGGCCCTCGTTGCCGAGGAGCCACCAGAGCGGGCCGTCGATGTAGCCGTTAGCGCCGAGCCAGATGCCGGCGAACCCGCCCACGACGACGACGAGCAAGGCGCCGATGAGCGCGTGGATGTACCGCGTCTGGTTCGCGGGCTCCGTCCCCGTCAGGAGCGGCGGGAGGAACAGGCCGGCGCCCAGCCACAGCGTCGCGATCCAGAGGATGCCCAGATCGAGGTGGTACGTCTTGGCGAGGGCGAAGGGAAGGATGCCCAGCACGTCGACGCCGAGGAGTTCGCCGACGCCGAAGAAGCCGTCACGCTCGACGTAGTAGTGGGCGAGCAGTCCCCCGAGTAACACCTGCGCGAGGAAGAGGGCGGCCGCGACGGGGATAAAGCGCGTCGCCGCCCGCTGGCTCGGCAGGAGGTCGATGTCGTCGGGATGGGGCACCGAGACGCCGTGGGTCTCCGGTTCGGGGAGTTCGACCGAGCGGTAGAGCCAGACGCCGATGCCCGCGCCGGCGACGAGCAACACCATCGCGACGACGCTCCAGGTCATCGTGCCAGCAGTGGGTTCGTTGCCGGCGAGGGGAGCGTACGGCCAGTCGTTGGTGTAGGTGTGGTCGGTGCCTGGGCGCTCGGTGTGGGAGATCCAGGCGGTCCAGAGCGCGAAGTCGGCGAACAGCCGGGCCTCGTCGGCGGAGTCGATGGTGTTCGCCGGCAGACCGTGTTCGCGACTCCCCTCGTGGTACAGTTCGACGTAGTCCGCGCGGACCTGCTCGTGAGCGTAGACCTCGGCCGCGGAGTATTCGACCGGCTCCGTGGTGTCCGTCGACGCGAGGTCCTCCTCGACGAGGCTATCGACGGCGGCCTGTTGGGGGCCGTCGAGCGCGTCGTACTCGCTCCCGTACCGCTCCTGGGCGTAGTACGACTGCATGTACCGCGTCTTGCGATCCAACGCGTCGGCGGTGTAGTCGCTTCCGAAGTACGCGCCGTTGCCCAGGATGGAGCCGTGGTTCATCAGCGCGTCCGACTGGAAGACCGTCTTGCCTTCGCGTATCTCATCGCCCGTTACGACCGTCTCCCCGTCGGGTCCGACGAACTCCTGGGGGATCGGCGGTGCCTGCTGGTAGGAGTACCAGGCGCCGGCGCCCATCACGATGAGGTTGCCGACGAAGACGACGAGCAACAGTTTCGCGAGCGTCTGTCTGCGTACTTTCATACCAGTTTGGTGTCGCGCCAGCGTCCTGTTGGGCGTTGGTCCGAACGTGTTCGGGGACGTTCCCGGCGTGTGGGGACTTGACAGCGCTGATACGAATATGTTCGGGGGAATCCCCGTGCAGGAGGCTCCCATAGGATCGTTCACGCGCCATGCCCTACGCCAAACTCACCATCGAGCTGCCCGCAGCCATCTGGATCGGGGAGGTGTCCCGGGAGTTCCCGGAGACGACGTTCCGGGTGCTGTCGGCCGTCCCCACGGGCGATTCGGGGTTCGGGCTGCTCGAAATCGATGGGGACTCGCTCCCCGCCGTCGTCGAGGCCGTCCAGGAGCGACCGGACATCTCGTCGCTAGAGGTGATGCAACACACCGACGGCGCCGCCATCGTCCAGTTCGAGACGAGCGAGCCTCTGCTCCTGCTGTCGATTCAGGAGTCGGGCGCTCCGATCGAACTTCCCGTGACCATCCGTGACGGGGACGCCGTCATCGAACTCACGGCCTCGCGGGACCGGCTGTCGGAGTTCGGCCGTCAACTGGAGGCGTTCGGCATGTCGTACACGCTCAACCGAGTGTACGACCAGGCCGACCAGTCGGATCTCCTCACCGACCAGCAGCGAGAACTGCTCGTGACGGCCGTCGAGATGGGGTATTACGACACGCCACGGGAGTGTACCCTCACCGAACTCGCAGAGGAGAGGGCGCTCGCGAAGTCCACGGCGAGCGTCACGCTCCACCGTGCCGAGGAGTCGGTGATCAAGGAGTTCGTCGCCGAGCGCCTCGGAACGACGACGGAGGAGCCGATGGGTGTCGTTCCGGAGTGACTATCATAACTGTCCAGAGCTTCTCGCGGGGACCCTCACCGCGAGAATCTCTGCCGACTTCCAACACCCCCTCTCAGAAGGGGAGGATCGACCGGAGACGACCGAGTAGGCTGCCGCTGGCGGAGACGCGGTACTCCTCGAACACCGGGTGGAGGAGGTCGAGCAGTTCCGATTCGGACTCGAACTCCTGCTTGGGGAGCGCCTCCATCGCCTCCGAGAGCGCGACGGTGTTCCCCGCGGCGTCGTAGGGCACCTCCGGGTCGCCGAGCGCGCGGACGATCTCCTCGCGGGTCGCGGGATACTCGATATCGGCGCGGTCGAGATTGCCGACCAGCGCGGCGATACCGAACTCGATCGCGTCCGGAGACGACGAATCCTGCTGCGGCGGCCTGGCTGCCATTACCGGGCGTTGTTACTGCACCACTAAAAACGACCGCCATTCGCTCGCCGTTGTCACCGAGCATATTTCCGCCCACACCGCCTGTGGCCGGTATGACCGAATACACGACCGTCTCGATCCCGAAGGAACTCGGCGACCGCGTCGAGGACACCATCGAAGGCACCAGTTTCTCCAGCACCAGCGACCTCGTCCGGTTCCTGCTTCGGAGCATCGTCATCCAGTACCAGCGCCGCGGCGAGTTGACCGAAGCGGAGTTCGAAGAGATCACCCGCCAGTTGACCGATCTCGGGTATCTGGACGACTAGCCGTTCGTCGCGCCCGCCGCGGTGACGGCGACGACGTTCCGCAGGAGCATCGCCATCGTCAGCGGGCCGACGCCGCCGGGGACGGGCGTCATCGCCGCCGCCTTCGTCCCGACGCTCTCGGCGTCGACGTCGCCGACGAGGGTCGTACCGTCGTCGTCCTCGACTCGGGTGACGCTCACGTCGACGACGACGACGCCCTCGCTGACCATCGATCCGTCGACGAGGCCGGGCGTGCCGGCGGCGGTGAGCAGTAGGTCCGCCGTCCGGGTCTTGGCCGCGAGGTCCCGCGTCCGCGAATGGCAGACGGTGACCGTGGCGTCGCGGCGACAGCAGAGGTGGGCGAGCGGAACGCCGATGGTGGGCGTCCGGCCCACGACGACGGCGTCGCGGCCGGCGACCGTGACGTCGTGCGCCGAGAGTAGTCTGTCGACCGCCTGTTCGGTGACGGGACGGACGCGCGGGTCTCCCCGGAGCAGTCGGCCCAGGTTCTCGGGGTTGAAGCAGTCGACGTCCTTCTCGGGCGGCACGCAGCGACGCACTTCGGTCGCGTCGACGTGATCGGGGAGCGGTACTTGTACGAACAGCGCCGTGACCGCCGGGTCGTCGCCGAGATCGGTGACCGTCCGGTAGACGCGTTCGGCGGGCGCATCGGCCGGGAGGTCGACGCGTCGGGTGTCGATCCCCACCTCGGCACACAGGTCGTGTTTGCGATCCATGAACCGCTCGTCGTCGGAGGCGTCGCTGACGAGCACCGTCGCCAGCAGCGGGTCGACGCCCGCGCGGCGGCAGTCCTCGAGGCGGTCGAGCGCCTCCCGACGGACGGCGGCCGCGGGGTCGTCACCGGCGAGTCGCCGGGGCGATGACTCGGACACAGGCCCACGGACGGGCGGGATCGATAAAGCGGTTCGGTCACTCCGGCAGCGACTCCACCGGGGGTTCGGCGTCGAGGACGGTGAGCGGAAGGCGCCGCCCCTGTCGGTCGAAGGCGGTGAGCGTCTCCGTGCCCCAGGGCGGCACTGCGAGCAACACGACGCCGGCGAGGTCGTCCCGCCGCGTGAGTTCGGCGGGGCCCTGCGGATGGGTGAGAAAGCGGGCGCGCCCCCGGCCCGCGGGCGTCCCGAGGTCGACGCCGAAGACATCGCTGACGGCGCGCCCCGCGGGGAGATAGAAATGCGTCAACACCGGCGTCGCGGGGTCGACACCGAGATCGGCGTCGAACTCACCGGCCGGCGTCGCGTCGAGGACGACGTTCTCGCGGGCGGGATCGGCCGCGGCGGCCCGTTCGAGGAGCAGGTCGATGAGTCCCTGGGTCGCGTAGACGCGCCGAGACTCGTCGTCGGAACGGGTCACCCGAACACCAGCTCGCGGAGCATCTTCGCGTACGCGGCCGGCAGGCGGCGGCGCGCCCCCGCGAGCGCGTCGTCGAGGGCCGCGGTCGCGTCGTCGGCGATGCCCTCCCCGTGCCCGACCAGAATCCGGTCGGGCGAGCAGTCACCGAGCGCATCCCGGGGCGGGATGGGACGGAGCATCGGATGGACGCCGAGGCGTTCGTCGCCGGCGCGGAAGAACGAGGCCGTGCCCACCGCTTCGGGAACGAGCAGCGTCTCGTCGGGGCGATAGAGGGCGGCCTCCTGCCACGGCGGGATCGACGTATTGCGAACGCGCCGGACGCGGTAGCCCGAGTCGCCGAGTTCGTCGCCGAAGCGTTCGACCGGCGCGTCGAGGTTCGCCGCCACGCCGTCCATCCAGTCGGGGACGAACGCGGGAACGTCGTGACGGGTCGCGACCGTCGCCGCGTCGCGTTCGTGTCGGTCGAGACAGACCGCGACGCCGGCGACGGCACCGAGGTCGGCCAGCAGGTCGTCGACGCCGGGCGCGTCGACTGGATCGACCACCCAGACCCCGTCGTCGCCGACGAGGGCGTGGCTCGCCCGTTGCATCCGTTCGTCGGGATGGGCGATCCAGCCGACGCCGCCGCCCCAGCGGTCGATCTCGCGCAGGTCGGCGCGGCCGCCTTTTAGTGGCATGCTCACAGGTGGGGCGGAAAGCGCATAAAACCTCGACGCGGGAGGGCAGGAAACGCCGTCAGGCGAGGCGGTCGGTGTCGATGCCGACGCCAGGTGGGGTCACGACCAGGAATCCGCGAAACCGCATGAGGGTTCCGCCCTCGTCCCGAACCTCGCGGGCAAAGCCCGCGGCCAGTCGGTTCAGGTCGCCCTCGACGTTCAAGACGAGTATCTTGCCGGCCTCGATGCTCTCGATCCACTCGGCGGGATCGGTGCTGCCGTCGAGAACGCCGAGGACGACTTCCGACCCGCCCTCGCTCGTTCCCTCGAGTTGTTCCTCCGCGTTCCGGAGGTCGAGGTCGAAGTCGCTCATGGCGTGATGGTCGCGCGGCCGAGAGAAAAGCGTTCGGGGCTCCTGACAGCGGGGAGTGGAACGCATCGGAGGTCCTCGCCAGGGGGCCCGGCGAAAATCTCTCGACAGACCCTATTCGGGGTCGAACGTCCCCGTCCGGAGCCCCCGCCGCACCGGGTCGTGTTCGGCGTCCGTCGGTGGCGGCGCCGTCACCAGCAGGGCTTCGAGACGGGCGGCGGCGGCTTTGACGCCGCGGTCGACGCCCGCCGGCACGACGACCACGTCACCGGGTTCGACGTGGTGGGTCGTCTCGCCCTCGCGGACGACGCCGGTTCCGGACTGCACCGCGACGACGACGTCGCTGTCCGGGCCGTGGACGGGGATGAACTGGCCGGGTTCGAAGTAGCCACAGACGACTTTCGTCCGGTCGCTCTGAAAGATGCCGTGGGCGGCGAACTGGTCGTCGTCGTAGGCGCGCTCGGCGTCGAAATCAGTCGCGGGCATACGCGGAGGTCGGTGACCGGCGGCCCAGAGGGTTGTCCCGAACGTGTTCTTCGGGGCGCACCGAAGGGCCCTCTCGACAGAAGTTGCACGTGTTCGGTGGCCGATAGCTAGAAACCGGTGGGTGGTGGTTCAGTTCGAACATTCTTTCCACCTGTCTGACACTGACGGCGACAGGGATAGTTTTATATATAACGGAGGTACTCTGCTATTGTACAATGTCTCACGACATGGAGGATTCGTCGGATACCCCGGCGGATCGAGTTCTTCCAGGGCACGTTGGCCCGCACCGGCGAAATTGACGGTGTACGAATTTTCGACACGACGCTCAGAGACGGCGAGCAGTCGCCACGCACGTCGTTCAGTTACGACGAGAAGCGAGACATCGCCGAAGTACTCGACGACATGGGCACGCACGTCATCGAGGCGGGGTTCCCCGTCAACTCGGACGCGGAGTTCGACGCAGTGCGTGACATCTCGAACGCCACCGACACGACGGTCTGTGGCCTCGCCCGTGTCGTCGACAAAGACGTCGAAGCGGCGCTCGACTCGGGCGTGGGACTGGTCCACGTCTTCGTGAGCACGAGCGACGTGCAACTGCAGGACTCCATGCACGCCTCCCGCGAGGAAGCGGTCGAGCGCGCGGTCAGTTGCGTGGAGCGCATCAAGGAGGCGGGTGTGGAGTGTATGTTCTCGCCCATGGACGCCACCCGGACCGACGACGACTTCCTCGTCGAGATGGTGGAGGCGGTCAGCGAGGCAGGCACCGACTGGATCAACATCCCGGACACGTGTGGCGTGGCCACCCCGACGCGGTTCATGGACCTGGTGCAGATGGTCCGTGAGAACACCGACGCACGGGTGGACGTCCACGCCCACGACGACTTCGGCCTGGCGACGGCGAACGCGATGGCCGGCTTCGAGGCCGGCGCCGCGCAGGCGCAGGTGTCGGTCAACGGCATCGGCGAACGCGCCGGCAACGCCGCCTTCGAAGAGGTGGTCATGGCCTCCGAAGCGCTGTACGATGTCGACACCGGTATCGACACCACCCGGATCACGGAGCTGTCCCGGATGGTCGAAGAGTACAGCGACATCCCCAACCCGCCGAACAAGCCCGTCGTGGGACGCAACGCGTTCTCCCACGAGAGCGGCATCCACGCCGCGGGCGTCATCGAGAACTCGGACACGTTCGAACCGGGCGTCATGACGCCCGAGATGGTGGGTGCGACTCGCGAGTTCGTCCTCGGGAAACACACCGGGACGCACTCGGTTCGCAAACGCCTCGAAGAAATCGGCTACGATCCGACCGACTCCGAGGTCCGTGCAGTCACGCGTCTCGTCAAGGATTACGGTGCCGACAAGGAGCGCGTGACGATGGCCGACCTCCGGCGGTTCGCCCGCGAGGAGAACGTGACTCGCGAGGAGGAGGTCCGGGCCTGATGGGAGCGCCTCCGTCCGCTCCACCCGGGGCGCGGCGGGTGGCGCTTCCGACGGCCGGCGGCGACGGAAACAGTTATACGCCAGGAGTGGCACCCAACGAGTACGATGCGAGGGCTCGATCCCATCCGCAGGACGACCGCGAGCGCCGCCCCAGCGGCGACGATCCGCGGAGTCGACGGTTCGATCGGCCCGATTGTAGGGGCGCTATAGCCCCTCACTCCATCCTCCTCGAATCCGACCGTACCACACACATAGGGAGTCAGACGACCACGCAACTATGACCCATCCACACCGACAGCGACCGAGGTATCACAGCCCATGAGTGAACGCACGACCCAGCCACCGGAGGCCGAGGAGTCGACCGACAGCGACGAGTCCGCATCGGAACCGACGGCGGTGTCGTCCGGCGCCACGTCGACGGTTCGCGCGCTCGAAAACGCCGGCATCGACGTGATGTTCGGCGTGCAGGGCGGCGCGATCATGCCCGTGTACGACGCCCTCTGGGGATCGGACATCAACCACGTCATGATGGCGCACGAACAGGGCGCGGCCCACGCCGCCGACGCCTACAACGTGGTATCGGGCGACCCCGGCGTCTGTCTGGCAACGTCCGGACCCGGCGCGACCAACCTCGTGACGGGTATCGCCGACGCCAATATGGACTCCGACGCCGTCGTAGCGCTGACCGGACAGGTGCCCCAGAGCATGGTCGGCAGCGACGCCTTCCAGGAGACGGACACGACGGGGATCACCGCTCCCATCACGAAGAACAACTACTTCGCGAGCGACCCCGACACCGTCGGCGACACCGTCGGCGAGGCGGTGGCGCTCGCGAGCACCGGTCGGCCCGGACCGACGCTCGTCGACCTCCCGAAGGACGTCAGCAACGCGGAGACGGAACGCGAGCCCGGCCCGCCGCAGACCCCGGAGACGTACACGCCACAGGACGAGGCCGACGACGACGCCGTCGAGACGGCGGCCCGCACTATCGAGTCGGCCGAGAAGCCGCTCCTGCTGTTCGGCGGGGGCGTCGTGAAGGCGGACGCGTCCGAGGAGGCGCGTCACTTCGCGACCGAGTACGAGATTCCAGTCGTGACGACGATGCCCGGCATCGGCACCATGCCCGAGGACCACGACCTCTGCCTGTCGTGGGCGGGCATGCACGGCACCGGCTACGCCAACCTGGCGATTAACCACACCGACCTGCTGATCGCGGTCGGGACGCGGTTCGACGACCGCCTCACGGGCGGTATCGAGACGTTCGCGCCCGGCGCGGAGGTCATCCACATCGACATCGATCCCGCGGAGATCAGCAAGAACATCCACGCAGACTACCCGCTCATCGGCGACGCCGGTCGCGTCCTCGAACAGCTCGACGACGAGATGACCGAGGCGCCGGACGCCGCCGCGTGGCGCGAGCAGTGTGACACCTGGGTCGAGGAGTATCCGATGGACTACGCCGCCCCGGACGACGAGCCGCTCAAACCGCAGTTCGTCGTCGAGGCGCTGGACGAGGCCACGAGCGACGAGGCGATCGTCACCTCGGGCGTCGGCCAGCACCAGATGTGGGCGTCGCAGTACTGGACGTTCCGCGACCCGCGGAAATGGATCTCCTCGCACGGCCTCGGGACGATGGGCTACGGCCTGCCCGCGGCCATCGGCGCGCGCCTGGCGGCCGACGACGGCGAAGAGGTCGTCTGCGTCGACGGCGACGGCTCCTTCCTGATGACGGTCCAGGAACTCTCGGTCGCGGTGCGCGAGGACCTGGACATCACCGTCGCTATCCTGAACAACGAGTACATCGGGATGGTGCGCCAGTGGCAGGACGCCTTCTTCGAGGGCCGACACATGGCCGCCGGCTACAGCTGGATCCCGGAGTTCGACAAACTCGCGGAGGCGTTCGGCGCCCGCGGCTGGCGCGTCGACGACTACGACGAGGTGGCCGACGCCATCGAGGAGGCGCTGGCGTACGACGGCCCGTCGGTCATCGACTTCCATATCGACCCGTCGGAGAACGTCTACCCGATGGTGCCCAGTGGCGGCGCAAACGACAAGTTCGCACTCTCGGAGGAGCAACTATGAGCGGTGGACTGGAAGGCCCAGAACCAGAGGAACGCAAGACGCCCGAGGGGCGACGCAACGCCCAGGGCATTCGTATCGACCCCGAAGTCGAGGCGGAGCCGGAGCGCAAGCGAGCCGTCCTCTCGGTGCTCGTGAAACACGAACCCGGCGTGTTGGCCAACGTCTCCGGTCTCTTCCGGCGGCGTCAGTTCAACATCGAAAGCCTCACCGTGGGGCCGACCACTGATCCCGACCGGGCACGAATCACCCTCGAGATCGAGGAAACCGAGCCGGGTATCGAACAGGCGAAAAAACAGCTCCAGAAGCTCGTTCCGGTCATCGCCGTGACCGAACTCGAATCCACCGCGATCCGGCGCGAACTCGCGCTGATCAAGGTGGACGGCACCGCACCGGATCAGGTCGGCGCCGTCGCGGAGATGTACGACGGCAAGACCGTCGACGTCTCGCGCGAGTCGGTGACGGTCGAGATTACGGGCAGCGAGCAGAAGATCGACGCCGCCGTCGAGACGTTCGGCCGATTCGGCATCCACGAGATCGTTCGGACCGGGACGGCAGCGCTCGAACGCGGAACCCAGAAGACGACATAACCATGACAGACGAATTCACCACCCCAGTGTACTACGACGACGACGCGGATCGTGACGCAATCGCCGGCAAGACCGTAGCCGTCCTCGGCTACGGCAGTCAGGGCCACGCCCACGCGCAGAACCTCGCGGACAGCGGGATCGACGTGATCGTCGGTCTCCGGAAGGATTCCGACTCCTGGTCGCAGGCCGAAAACGACGGCCTGCGCGTGGCGACGCCGGACGACGCGGCCGCCGAGGCCGACATCGTCTCGATGCTCGTCCCCGACACCGTCCAGCCGGCGGTGTTCGAAGCCATCAGCGACGGGCTTGAGGCCGGCGACACCCTCCAGTTCGCCCACGGCTTCAACATCCACTACAACCAGATCCAGCCGCCCGAGGACATCGACGTGACGATGATCGCCCCCAAGACGCCGGGGCATCTCCTCCGCCGGAACTACGTCGAGAACACGGGCACGCCGGCCCTGCTCGCCGTCTACCAGGACACCACGGGCGAGGCACAGGAAGAGGCGCTGGCGTACGCCCAGGCCATCGGCTGCACCCGCGCGGGCGTCGTGGAGACATCGTTCCAGGAAGAGGTCGAGACGGACCTCTTCGGCGAGCAGGCCGTCCTCTGTGGCGGCATCACGTCGCTCATCAAGAAGGGCTACGAGACGCTGGTCGACGCGGGCTACAGCCCCGAGATGGCGTACTTCGAATGTCTGAACGAGATGAAGCTCATCGTCGACCTGATGTACGAGGGCGGGATGGCCGAGATGTGGAACTCGGTCTCCGACACCGCCGAGTACGGCGGCCTGGCCGTCGGCCCCGAGATCGTCGACGAGGGCGTCCGCGAGAACATGGACGAGGCGCTGGAAGCGGTCCAGAACGGCGAGTTCGCCCGCGAATGGATCGCGGAGAACCAGGCCGGGCGACCGTCCTACACGCAGCTCCACCGCGCCGACCGGAACCACGAGATCGAGGAGGTCGGCGAGCGCCTGCGAGCGCTGTTCTCCTGGGCCGAGGAGTCCCAGGAAGCAGAGGCACCGGCGGATGACTGAGCGGATGGACGTAGAGAGCTACGCCGGCGCCGCCAGCGCCGCCGCGACATCCGCAGTACGAGGGCCGAACGACGATGAGTGAGGGCACGCTCTACGACAAGGTGTGGGACCGACACAAGGTGGCCGACCTGCCCAACGGGCAGGACCAGCTGTTCATCGGCCTGCACCTCATCCACGAGGTGACGAGCCCCCAGCCGTTCTCGGAGCTGCGCGAGCGGGGCATCGAGGTGCCGTACCCCGAGCGCAACATCGCGACGGTGGACCACATCGTCCCGACCCGTCCCGAGGGCCGCCAGCGCCCGCTGGCCGACCAGTCGGCAGAGGGGATGCTCACGGCCCTAGAGCAAAACACCGAGGAGGCCGGCATCCAGTTCTACGGCCTCGACTCGGACAAGCAGGGCATCACCCACGTCGTCGCGCCCGAGCTCGGCCTCACCCAGCCCGGGATGACCGTGGTCTGTGGCGACTCTCACACCGCCACCCACGGCGCCTTCGGCGCCATCGCCTTCGGCATCGGCACGAGTCAGGTGCGCGACGTGCTCGCCTCGCAGTGTGTCGCCGCCGACAAGGCAGCGGTTCGGCGCGTCGAGGTCGACGGCACGCTCGGCGAGGGGGTCCACTCGAAGGACCTCATCCTGAAGATCATCGCCGAACTCGGCGTCGACGGCGGCGTCGGCTACGTCTACGAGTACGGCGGCGAAGCGGTGCGCGACCTCTCGATGGAGGAGCGGCTCGCGGTGTGCAACATGTCCATCGAGGGCGGCGCCCGCGCGGGCTACATCAACCCCGACGAGACCACCTACGAGTTCCTGGAGGGCCGCGAGTTCGCCCCCGAGGGCGACGCCTTCGAGGAGCGCAAGGCGTACTGGGAGTCCATCCGGAGCGACCCCGACGCCGACTACGACGACGTGGTCCATCTCGACGCGAGCGACCTGGACCCGATGGTCACCTGGGGGACGAACCCCGGGCAGGCCGTCGGCATCTCCGATCCCGTTCCCGCGCCAGAGGACCTGCCGGAGGACGAACGCGACGCCGCTCGGACCGCCCAGGAACATACGGGCGTCGAACCGGGCGAGACGATGGCGGGCTACCCCATCGACGTTGCCTTCCTCGGCACCTGTACGAACGGCCGCGTGAGCGACTTCCGCGAGGCCGCCGCGGTGCTGGACGGTCGCGAAGTCGCTGACGACGTGCGCGCGCTCGCGGTCCCCGGCTCTCAGACGGTGAAGTCGAAACTGGAAGCCGAGGGTATCGACGACGTGTTCCGTGCGGCCGGCTTCGACTGGCGCGAAGCGGGCTGTTCGATGTGTCTGGCCATGAACGACGACTCCCTGGAGGGCGACGAGCGGTGTGCGTCCTCGTCGAACCGCAACTACGTGGGCCGACAGGGGAGCAAGGAGGGCCGCACCGTGCTGATGAGTCCGGCGATGGTCGCCGCGGCGGCCGTCGAAGGCGAAGTGTGTGACGTGCGCGACCTGGAGGGAGACGTATGAGCGACGACAGCGTCGGCGTCGAGGAGATGAAGGTGCGCCGCGTGGCCGGCACGGGCGTCCCCCTCCGCGGCGACGACATCGACACCGACCAGATCATCCCCGCCCGGTTCCTCAAGACGACGACCTGGGAAGGGATGGACAAGTACGCCTTCTACGACGCGCGACGCGACGAAGACGGCGAACTCAACGACCACCCGTTCAACGAGTACAAGGGGGCGAACATCCTCGTCGTCAACGAGAACTTCGGCTGTGGCTCCTCGCGTGAGCACGCACCGCGCGCGCTCGCTCGGTGGGGCGTCGAGGCCATCATCGGCGAGTCCTTCGCCGAAATCTTCGCGGACAACTGCAAGTCGCTCGGCATCCCGGCGGCCACGACGGACGCCGAGACGGTCGAAGACCTGCAGTCGTTCATCGAAGAACACCCCGACGCGGGCATCGAACTCGACGTGGTCGATAAGACGGTCACGTACGATCAGCGGACCGTCGACATCGATATCGACGAGGCGATGCACGGCGCGCTCGTGCAGGGCATCTGGGACACCGTCGCGCTGCTCCGCTCGAACATGGACGCCATCGACGAGACGGCGGCGGACCTCCCGTACGTCGAGTCACGATGAGCGGCGACGAACGCATCGCAGTGATCCCGGGCGACGGCATCGGCCACGAAGTCGTCCCCGCAGCCCTGCGCGTCCTCGACGAAGTCGCCGACTTCGAGTACGACCACGTCGAGGCGGGCGACGCCGTCGCGGAACGGACGGGGGACCCCCTCCCGGCGGAGACCCTAGAGGCGGTCACGTCGGCCGACGCGACGCTGTTCGGCGCGACCGGCGAGACATCAGCCGATGTCATCCTGCCGCTCCGCGAGGCGGTCGGCTCGTTCGTCAACATCCGCCCCGCCCGGACGTATCCGGGCGTCGACGCCGTCCAACCGGAGACCGATCTGGTCATCCTGCGCGAGAACACGGAGGGCGTGTACGCGGGCATCGAGAACCGCCTCTCCGAGGACGTGTCGACGCTGACGCGACTGGTCACCCAGACGGCGTCCCGTCGCCTGGGCGAGTTCGCCTGCGACTACGTCGCGGCGGACGGGACGAACGAGTTCACCATCGCCCACAAGAACAACGTGATGCGCGTGACCGACGGTTTGTTCGTCGACACCATCAGCGAGGTGGCGGCCGACCGCGGCGTCGACATCGACACCGCGTACATGGACGCGATGGCGACCCATCTCGCGATGGATCCCGCGCAGTACGACGTCATCGTCTGCCCCAACCTGGCCGGCGACGTGCTGTCAGACCTGGCGGCGGGCCTGGTCGGCGGGCTCGGCCTCCTGCCGAGCGCGAACGTCGGCGCCGAGCGGGGCATCTTCGAACCCGTCCACGGCTGCGCGCCCGACATCGCGGGCGAGGGTATCGCCAACCCGGCGGCGACCATCCTCTCGACGGCGATGCTGCTGGAGTTCCTCGACTACGACGACGCGGCGGCGGACGTGCGAACGGCCGTCGAATCGGTGCTGGCCGACGGGCCGCGGACGCCCGATCTCGGCGGGTCGGCCTCCACCGAGGCCGTCGCCACCGCGGTCGTCGACCGGCTCCCCTGATGCGGGTTGAGTGGCTTTTGTCAGACAGTGTACGCCCGATCGCTGGACGGTGTGCAAACATTCCAGACGCGACGATACCGAGTTCTCGGCGGTCGCCTTACAACCCTCTGCATGAGTGTTAAGGGGGTGCGGCGCCCTTCTTCGAATATGCCGCAAGTGCATCTCGACGAGGGGACGCTCGAACGCCTCGATGGCCTGCGACAGGACGACGAAGAGTACGACGAGATCATCACGGAACTGATCAATATCTACGAGGCCGAAGAGCTCACGCTGTTCCACAGCGGCGACGAAATCTAGTCCTCGTACGCGTCGCGAACGTCGTCCCATTTGCCGGTCTCTTCCAGACGCTGTTGTAACGCGTCGGCGTACTCGTCGACGAGCCGCTCGGCCGCGTCGAGTTTGTCCTCGTCGTCCGAGCCGCCCATCCCGAGCGCGCTCCGGATGGTGTCGAAGACGCCGCCGCCACTCCCGCCGCTGTTCCCACCTTGTGTCGGACCACCGGGACCCATCTGCCCGCCCACCTTCTCCAGCTCCGGAATCATCTGCGGAAGGTTCTCGGTGTCGGGGACGATACGGGCCTGCTCCGGGTCGTCGGCGTGTTCGATTTCGAACTCGACGGCAGTCATGATCAGACCCCACTCCTGGTTCGTGAACTCGGAGGCACGGACCCGATCGCTGAACTCCCGGTCGACGGCCATCCGGTCGCTGACGATCCTATCGGTCCAGTTCGACATGGGGGAGGCTATGATGAGACGACGTATGATCCTGGCGGTTCGACCGATGTGCGTACGTCCCCTCGACGATAGCCATAACGTATGCGTAGGACGCCGGGAAGCCACGTCCAGTATCGGCGTGGGTCGCCGGACGGCGGGTGTGCGGAGGTCGCAGGTGAGGTGTTGGGGTGATCGATGGATGGCGTCGGGATGATTCGCACCCGGAAGCAGGAAAGCTTATATACACCGACCACCCGTGCTCGGCTACGCAGATGTTCGGGTCACTGTATCGCGCTGGCGTGTTCACCCTGTATCAGACGACCCTGGTCCTCGGCATCGTCCTGATGCCGTTGGTCCTGATGGCCCGCCATCTCGGCGTCCGCATCCCGCTTGGCGACCTCGTCGAGGCGACGACTCGGGCCTACGAGAACGCGAAGGCGAAGTGATGGGCTGACGCAGGGGAAGGGTTGCATTTATCAGCGACCCTCTGTAAGGGCAGGTGATGCGTACCCCTACGAACGAGGACTTTTCACGAACGCAGGAACGGCTTGACGGCGATCAGCCGGTGTTCGGGCCGGAGATCGGCGAATTCACCGACACCGAGCAGCGCCGCTCCGCCGCCGCCGGGGACGAGGAGATGAAAACCGGCACCACGACGGTCGGTCTCTCGACCGAGAACGGCGTCGTGATGGCGACCGACATGCGCGCGAGCGCCGGTCACATGGTCTCCAGCAAGGACGTCCAGAAGGTCGAACAGATCCACCCGAACGCCGCGCTCACCATCGCCGGCTCGGTGTCGGCCGCCCAGTCGCTCATCCGGTCGCTCCGCTCGGAGACCAGCCTCTACGAGACCCGGCGCGGGAAGGACATGAGCATGGAAGCGCTGTCGACGCTCACGAGCAACTTCCTCCGCTCGGGCGCCTTCTTCATCGTCTCGCCGCTGCTCGGCGGCGTCGACGAAGACGGAGCGCACGTCTACAGCCTCGACCCCCTCGGCGGGATGATGGAAGAGGACTACGCCGTCTCCGGCTCCGGGAGCCAGTACGCGCTCGGTGTCCTCGAACAGGAGTACGACGTGGACCTCTCGATCGACGAGGCGAAGTCCGTCGCCGCCCACGCCATCCAGAGCGCCGTCGAGCGCGACCTGGCCTCCGGCAACGGGATCAACGTCGCCGTCGTCACCGACGAGGGCGTCGAGATTACGAAGCACAAGGACTTCGAATCGCTGCTGTAAGCCGGTCTCTCTCTCTTCTCTACGATTCCCAGTCGACGAACGCCCCGTCGAGCAGCGTCTCCGTCTGGTTGGCGACGTATTCTCGTTGCATTGCGGGGATTGCCCGCCCCAGCGGCTCGCCCGCGTCGATCCGGGTTCGGACCCGGTCGCGTTTCCACGCCGCCGGCGTGACGCCCGATTCGGCGCGTGCCCGCAGTGGTGCGACGTACGCTTCCGCCTGCTCGGTCGAACAGCCGGCGCCGCGGAGTCCTTCGACCGCGTGTGAGAGCAGGTCGTCGTAGATCCGCTCCGGATCCGTGGTCTCGTGACCCGCGTTGGTGATCCAGCGCTGCTCGCTTTCGGCGCCGTGGCGAGCGGCGGCGTAGAAGTTCTCCTCGGCGATATCCCAGTCCAGGCCGATGACGGGGTGTTCGTGTTGCGGGAGGCTCTCCATCAGGCCGGCGAAGGTCGCCATGAACGCCATCGAGTCGCGGACGGTCGGCTGAGCGGCGATCGGCCGGAACTCGATACGGGCGTTGGCCGACGAGCGATCGGCGCCGTCAAAGACCGGCCGGACCCACCGCCAGAACGTGCCGTGTTTGCGCCGGAGCGTCGCGAACTTGTCGTCGAAGCGGTCGCCCTCGCTGACCGGCATGGGGACGACCGTCGGATCCCGCGCGACCCGGTCGACCGCTTCTTCGACCGTCTCGAGGTCGCGCGGGAAGCGCACTTTCTCCGCGTCGTCGTCGTTGAGGACGGACTCGAAGACGAAGATGCGGTTCTCGGCGCGGGCGTCGTCGACGACGGCGGTCGGATCGACGTCCTCGTCGTAGAGGTCGGGCGGGAAAAACGGGGAGTTGACGCCGAGCGCGAGTAGCGGGCCGGCGACGCGCAGCGCGTAGTTGTGGTAGATGGGCAGGTCGGAGGCGTGGGGGACCTGGTAGTGGGGCTGGATCGAGGTGATGAGGCTCTCGGGCATCACGGTGTCGGCCTCGAGGCTCACGTGTGGCGCGTCGAGGACGAACGGCGTCGGCGCGTTCTCCCCGTTGGCCATCGCGTGATACCGCACCGCGTCGGTCATGTTCGTCGCCACGCGCACGCCCTGATCGGTGATACTGTCGGTCAGATAGCGTCGCGCCGTCTCGCCGGAGGGCGGGATGGTCCACATGCCGTCGCTGACGAGACGCATCCCCTCGATGCGGGTCGTCTGGAGGGCGGATTCGAGATGCGAACGGACGCCCGCCGCCTGCGCCCGAAGCCCTTCGGCGTTCAGCGGTTGCGGACTCGTCGTCAACTCGGCGTTGTGGAGGCCGAGTTCCTTCTCGAAACGGATGAGTTCGAGCAGTCGGCGCGGCACCCGCACCAGCTCCGCACCCGCCTCGTCGGTGTCGCTCTCCTGTCGCCAGCGGCCGTCGGCGACGGCGTAGAACTCGTACTCCAGACCGACGATCGAGCGGTGGTTGTCGAAGGTGCCGTCTCTGAGTTCGGTCTTGACGACCTCGGCATCGGCCTGTGCTTGCGCGCGAAACTCCTCGACATCCACGTCGAGTACGTCCCGGACGCGCGCCGCCAGGTCTCCGTCCATACCCCTCCCTGGACAACACATCGTCTTCAATCCGGTGACTCCGACACGGGTAGTATTCAGATAAGCAGATGAGGTTGGGACCACCTCGAAAGCCCCCGTCGTCTCGGCGAACCTGGACGACGCAAGCACCGCAACGAAGTGAGGAGCGCAGCGAGTCCCGGGAGCCGAGACGACGGCCCCTTTCAATCCCACCCAGCGGCGGCCGGTCGGTCAGTCGATATGGGTGGGACTGAAAGGGGCGCTTCGCTGGAGGAAGGCGGCCGACGCAAGCACGCGAGCGAAGCGAGCGCGCACAGCGAGGCCCCCGACTCCAGCGAAGCGGGGCTTTCGAGATGTTTTCAATTCAATCGTCCCAATCTGAACGGTTTTCCGACACGAACCCGTCGCGCTTAACCGGACCGCGAACGCACCCCGAACCGATGGACTTCGCCGATTTCGCCGACCGCGTCGCCGACATCGAGGCCGAGACGGCCGACCTCGAAATCACGACGCTGGTCGCGACGCTGTTTGCCGACGCGGACGACGACCTGCCGGTCGTGGCTCGACTGCTGCTCGGGCGGGTGTTCCCCGCCTGGGACTCGACCACGCTCGACGTCGGGCCGGCGCTCTGTCACGCGGCGCTCGCGCGCGCCGCAGGGCCGAACGTCACCCCCGACGACGTGGCCGATCGCCTCGCCGATGCCGGCGAAATCGGTGCGGTCGCGGAGTCGCTCGACCTGGGCGGCCAGCAAGGACTCGGCGCGTTCGGCGCCGGGGGTCGTGACCCGCTGACCGTCGCCGAGGTGAACGACCGCCTCCGGGACCTGGCCGCCGCCGACGGATCGGGGAGCCAGGACCACAAGGTCGACGTGCTCTTCGACCTGTTCAACCGAGCCGACCCCCCGGCGACGCGGTATCTCGCGCGACTCGTCCTCTCGGAGATGCGGATCGGCGTCGGCGAGGGAACCGTCCGCGACGCCATCGCCGAGGCGTTCGACGTGCCCGTCGACGCCGTCGAACGCGCCCTGCAGGTCGAAAACGACTACGGCGCGGTCGCGGTCCGGGCCCGCGACGAGGGCGTACCGGGACTGACGGACGTGACCCTGACCGTCGGGCGGCCGGTACGGGCGATGCTCGCCCAGACGGGGACCGCCGCCGACGCCGTCGACGCCTGGGGGACCGTCGCCGTCGAGACCAAATACGACGGCGCGCGGGTGCAGGTCCACCACGACCCCGCTGGCGAGACGCGGATTTTCTCCCGGAACATGGAGGACGTGACCGACGCCCTCCCGGAAGTCGTCGAGTTCGCCGAGACCGAACTCGAGGTACCCGTCATCCTCGACGGAGAGGTGGTCGCGGTCGACGACGACGGCGACCCCCTGCCCTTCCAGGAGGTGCTGCGGCGCTTCCGGCGCAAGCACGACATCGAACGGATGCGCGAGGAAGTCGCCGTCGAACTCCGGACGTTCGACTGCCTCCACGTCGGCGGGACGGACCTGCTGGACGCCTCGCTTCGCGAGCGCCGCGAGCGGTTGGCCGACACGCTCGCGACACACGTCTCGCCGCTCACCCTCACCGACGACGTGGACGACATCGCCGACCGCGAGGCGGCGGCGCTGTCGGACGGCCACGAGGGCATCATGCTCAAGAACCCCGAGTCGGCGTACACGCCGGGCAAGCGGGGGCAGAACTGGCTGAAGCGAAAACCCGACGTGGAGACGCTCGACCTCGTCGTGACGGGCGCGGAGTGGGGCGAGGGCCGGCGGGCGAACCATCTCGGCACCTTCCTCCTGTCGGCCCGCGTCGAGGACGGGGGCGGAAGCGGAGACGGCGGGTTCGCCACCATCGGCAAGGTCGCGACGGGGATCACGGACGAACGATTGGCCGAACTGACCGACCTGCTCGAACCGCGGATCGAGGGACGGGACGGCACCGAGGTCGACATCGACCCCGCGGTGGTGTTCGAGGTCGGCTACGAAGAGATTCAGGAATCGCCCACCTACGAGTCGGGGTACGCGCTCCGGTTCCCCCGGTTCGTGGCCGTCCGTGACGACAAGTCACCCGCGGACGCCGACTCGCTGTCGCGGATCGATCGCCTCGTCGAGTGACCTACAGAACGCCCATTTCGCCCAGCCGTTCGGGCAGGTACTCGTCGGTAACGAAATCCAGGCCACGGGAGGCGAGCGCCTGCTGTTCGGCCTTCTTGCCGATGTCGAGCTGGAGTTCGATCTGCTCTTTCCAGTAGTCGGTCGTGAACCGGGGGTCGTCGAGTTCGGATTCGAGGGCGTTCACGTCCGAATCCGCGAGCGGGTCGGTCGGCAGGTCGTACTCCACGATGTCCTCGGGCTGGATACCGACGAACTGCGCCTCGGGCGTGGCGAGGTATTTCGAGAGGTGGGCGCTCTTGATGGAGCCGTAGGCGACGGAGCCGTAGATGCGGTACGACCAGGGGTCGCCGTCGGTGAAGACCACGACGGGCAGGTCGAGTTCGTCGTGGAGACGCTTGACGATGCGGCGGGTTGCCCGTGCGGGCTGACCCTTGAGGTGAACGACGAGGGCGTTGTGGTCGGTGTCGAAGCCGTTCTCGACGAGGCGGTCCCGCATCCCACCGGTCTCGACACAGAGGATGAAGTCGATGTCGTGGTCGAGAAAGTCGATGGTGTCGGGGTTGTTCGGAATCTGGTAGCCGCCCTCGCCGACGTCTTTCTGACAGTGGATTTCACGCTCGCCGCGCCGGGTCTGCTCGCGCAGCTCCAGGGGCCCCATCAACGTCGCGCCCGACTCCTCGGGGCGCATGTGGAAGTCCTCTCGGGTCACGTCGGAGACGATTTCGAGGTCCTCGATCAACTGGTTGGACTCGTCCTGATCCGAGAAGCCGGCCTCGTCGGCGTCCCACGACTCCGAGAGGTAGTAGAGTTCTCGGAGCGTCGAGGAGCGCCCCTCCTCCAGTTGCCGGACGAGGAAGTCGATGGTGTAGGTCGCCTTGAGCAGTTTGCGGGCGCCCCGCACCGAGTTGGCAGAGCGGGTCGAGGTGCGGTCGCCGTAGACCCACACGCCGCTTTCCTCGTCGTACTCGATGTTGCTTTTCGTCCGGGTGGGGAGCGTCATCTCGGGGACGTCGCCCCGTTCGAACTGCTCGTAGAACTCCGCCGCCAGGTCGATCAACTGCTGTCGTGCGCGCTCGTCCTGTGTGCTCATGTATCCACCGTGAGTTTCTCCGCCTCGACGCCCTCGACATCGATGTCGAAGGTCGTCTCCGTGCTCACCTCGTAAGTGAGCGTCGCCGTTTCACCCGCCGACACCGACGGGGACCACTGCACGAACCATTCGCCGTCGAGGTCGACGACCGACGCGCCGTCGCTCACGGCCGTCGGTTCCGCGGTGACGATGTCCGTCACCTCCAGCGTCTCCGTGCGGTCCGAATGGTTCCGCACCGCAAGTGTGACCGTCCCCGCATCGACCGACCGTTCGACGACCACGTTGTTCATGATGCGTCCGAGGGCACCGTCGATGTTCGGGCGCTCGCGGTCCGTCACCTCGGCGAGTTTGTCGGCCATCTCCGGCAGGATCTGTCCGAGGACGTCCTGCTTGCGCCGGCGCTTCTCCAGCGAGCGCCGCCGGTTGAGATACGACTTCAACTCGCGGGCGGCCTCGCGGATGGCGAGTTCGATCTCGTCCTCGATTGCCGGGACGTTGGCCACCGCGTCCTTCGATTCGCTGGTGAAGGGGACGTTCGTCGAGGCGACGTGTACCATCACGACGGCGGGACCGGAGGGGAGGCCACTTCCGCCCGGTTGGTCGAGGCCGTAGTTGCGCCAGCCGATGTCTTTCACCACGTCGGTGATGGCACACGCCCCGCGCTGGTAGACGAGGGGGACGCGGTTGGCAAAACGCATCACCTGGGCCGATCCGTCGCTCGGCAGGTCGCCGCCGTAGGCGATGCCGGCCTCCACGATGAAGGGGTCGCCACCGTGGACCTCGGCGTCGCGGGTCGCTGCCGCAAAGAAGTCGGCGTCGAACTCCTTGCGCAGGCCCGCCTCGACCAGGTCGGCGGTGATGGGCGAGAGGGAGTCGGTCGGGGGCGCGAGGATGTCCGTCTCGCGCATCGCCTCGAGGAGTTCGGAGGCGGTGTCGCGGTCGCCGGCCGCCGCTTTCACCTTGGGAAGGTCGTCGGGGACGGTCCACATGACCGCCCAGAGCGACTCGACGACGTTCTCGCGGGCGGTGTCGCCGAAGGTGGCCTCGGTCGCCTCCGCGACGCGGTCGGCCGAGCGGTCGACGTAGCCGGCGAGTTCGTCCCGGGTCGCCCGGTGGCGCGGGTCGTCGGCCTCGGCGAACTTCTCGGCCACCCGTTCGGCCAGGCCCTGAATCGCCGCGTCGTCCTTCCGCGTGCTCGTCGCGTCGTCGATGCGTTCGTAGAGCGACGCCGTCAACAGGTCGGGGTGGGTGAGTTCGTCCCAGGCCGCGGCGACGGCGTTCTCGCGAACGGTGTCGCCGAACGTCTCGTCGAACTCGTCTTCGGCCGCGTCGGCGACGTTGCCGACGATTTCCACGAGGACATGGTGGGCGATGCGCTCGCGGTCACCGACCGTTTCGGTCACCTGCTCGGCGAACCAGTCGGTCGCGTCACTGCTCTTGTTGGCCACGGCGTCGACGAGGGCGTCTTCCACGTCGATATCGTCCACGGTGCCAGGGGCCACGCTCGGCGTCGCCCACGCCATCTCCCGGCCGTAATGCCGGTCGCGGAACCGGTCACAGACCTTGGTCGACGTCTTGCCGCCGACGCGGGTGAACTCCCCCTGCAGGAACCCGGACACCGAGTACGACTCCGTCGCCTCGAGCATCTTCAGCAGGGTGCCGAGTTCGACGCCGTGGGGGTGGGGGCGGATCTCCTCGGTTTCGGCGGGCAGCTGGTCGGTGCCGCGCTCGAACTTCAGCGGTTCGTCAAGTCCGGGTTCGCGGAGTTCGACCCGGGCGTGCGGGTTGACGACCGCCGTGTGCTTGATGTAGTCGTGGAGTTGAGCGCGCGCCCGCATGTTCGCCTCCATCTCGAGTTCGATGCGGGTCCCGTGGGGACGGTCCCACGAGGTGGTTTGCTCGCTCCTGATTTCGGGTTCGTTGTCGTCGGTGTCGACGACGAGTTCGAAATACTGCGCCTCGTCGCTGCCACGGGTTCGGCTGGTGATCTTCGCGGGTTTGCCGGAGGTGAGTTGAGAGTAGAGAACCGCCGCGGAGATACCGATACCCTGCTGGCCACGGGACTGTTCGCGGGCGTGAAACCGGGAGCCGTACAGCAGTTTCCCGAACACACGAGGGATCTGTTCCCGCGTGATGCCGGGGCCGTTGTCCTCGACGATGAGCCGGTAGTAGTCGCCCGCCTCCGCGATCTCGACGTAGATGTCGGGCGCGATGCCGGCCTCCTCCGTGGCGTCGAGGGCGTTGTCCACCGCCTCCTTGACGGCGGTCACCAGCCCCCTGGCCCCGGAGTCGAAGCCGAGCATGTGTTTGTTCTTCTCGAAGAACTCGGCGATGGAGATGGCCCGCTGATTCTCGGCCAGCTCCTCGGCGATGCCGGCCTCCTCGCCGAGCGTCGACTGGAACGATGTCATCCTGTGGTAGGCGTACCGGGACGACGTTTAAAAGGCCACCGCCAGCAGGGTGGAAGTGAAGCGTGGCGAGGGGCGTGAGCCGTCGAACCGAAAGTCGGCTTGGTGAACGCCGAGCGGAAGTTTCCGTTTCGGGAACTCAGTCTTTTCGTCGCGCGCACGCGTGCGAGAGTTTAAGGGGGGCGGCCTACTAGAGCGAATACGTTCTATGGCTGACGAACAAGAGTACGGAGCCGGGCAGATACAGGTTCTGGAAGGCCTCCAGGCCGTCCGGAAACGCCCGGCGATGTATATCGGTTCGACGGACGATCGCGGACTTCACCATCTCGTCTACGAAGTCGTCGACAACGCGATCGACGAGGCACTAGCGGGCTACTGTGACGCCATCGGGGTAACCGTCCACGACGACGGGTCCGTGAGCGTCACGGACAACGGGCGGGGGATCCCCGTCGACATCCACGAACAGTACGACCGGCCGGCGGTGGAGGTCATCATGACCGTCCTCCACGCCGGCGGGAAGTTCGACAGCAAGTCCTACCAGGTGTCCGGCGGCCTGCACGGCGTCGGCGTCAGCGTCGTCAACGCGCTCTCCTCGACGCTCGAAGTCACCGTCAAACGCGACGGCGCCGTCTGGGAACACCGGTTCGACCACGGCGAACCCGTCCCCGACGCCTTCGAGCGAGTACGTGACCTCGAGGACGACGAGGAGACGGGGACCACCATTCGCTTCTGGCCCGACGAGGACATCTTCGAACACACCGACTTCTCCTTCGAGACGCTCGCGACCCGGCTCCGCGAACTCGCCTTCCTCAACTCCGGCGTCGAGATCTCTCTCGACGACGAACGCGACGGCGAGTCCGTCGAGTTCCGCTACGAGGGTGGGATCCGCGAGTTCGTCGAGTATCTCAACGAGACCAAGACCGCCCTCCACGACGACGTGATCTACTTCTCGGACGACGAGCAGGACATCACCGTCGAGGTGGCGATGCAGGCCACCGACGAACTCCAGGGGTCGATCCACGCCTTCGCCAACAACATCAACACGCGCGAGGGCGGGACCCACCTCACCGGGTTCAAGACGGCGCTCACGCGCGTCGTCAACGACTACGCCACCGACAACGGCTTGCTGGGCGACATCGACGGCACCCTCAAGGGCGAGGACGTTCGCGAGGGGCTGACGGCCGTCATCTCCGTGAAACATCCCGACCCGCAGTTCGAGGGACAGACCAAGACTAAACTCGGCAACTCGGAGGTCCGCGGCATCGTCGAGAGCGCGGTCCACCAGGAGCTCGGGACCTTCTTCGAGGAGAACCCTGACACCGCGCGCGCCATCGTCGGCAAGGCCGTCGAGGCGGCGAAGGCCCGGAAAGCGGCGAAGAAGGCGGAGGAACTCACCCGCCGCAAGAGCGCCCTGGAGTCGACGGCGCTCCCCGGCAAACTCGCCGACTGCCAGTCCAAGGATCCCACCGAGTCCGAACTGTTCGTCGTCGAGGGGGACAGCGCCGGCGGCAGCGCGAAACAGGGGCGTGACCGCAAGAATCAGGCCATCCTCCCGCTCAAGGGGAAGATCCTGAACGTCGAGAAACACCGGCTCGACCGAATCCTCGAGAACGACGAGATTCGCGCCCTCATCACCGCCATCGGCACGGGCATCGGCGAGGAGTTCGACATCGACGACGCGCGCTATCACCGCATCATCCTGATGACCGACGCCGACGTGGACGGTGCCCACATCCGAACGCTCCTGCTGACGCTTCTCTACCGGCACATGAAGCCGCTGCTGGAAGCGGGCTACGTCTACGCGGCCAAGCCGCCGCTCTACCGGGTTCGCTACCGTGGCGAGACGTACGACGCCATGAGCGAGGCGGAGCGCGACCGCATCATCGAAGAGAAATGCAACGGCAACCCCGATCAAGTCCAGCGATTCAAGGGACTCGGCGAGATGAACCCCGATCAGCTCTGGGACACGACGATGAACCCCGAAAACCGGATCCTGAAGCGCATCACCGTCGAGGACGCCGCGGCCGCGGACCGCATGTTCTCGGTGCTGATGGGTGACGCGGTCGAACCGCGCAAGCAGTTCATCAAAGAGCACGCCGGCGACGCGGAGTGGGTCGATATATGAGCTCTGACGCTCCCGACCACGACCAGGACGTCCCGGCCTCGCGCGTCGAGACGGCGCGCATCGAACAGGAGATGGAGCAGTCCTACATCGACTACGCGATGTCCGTCATCGCGGGACGAGCGCTCCCGGACGCACGGGACGGCCTGAAGCCCGTCCACCGGCGCATCCTCTATGCGATGCACGAGGCTGGCGTCACCGCGCGCGCCTCCCACCGGAAATCGTCGTCCGTCGTCGGCGAGACGATGGGTGACTTCCACCCCCACGGGGACAGCGCCATCTACGACGCCCTGGCGCGGATGGCCCAGGACTTCTCGATGCGCGAACCGCTCGTCGACGGCCAGGGCAACTTCGGCTCCATCGACGGCGACCCGCCCGCAGCCATGCGCTACACCGAGGCCCGGATGTCGCCCATCGCCGAGGAACTCCTGGCGGACATCGGGAAAGACACCGTCGACTTCTCGCCGAACTACGACGGCCGCAAGCAGGAACCCGACGTGTTGCCGGCGGCGTTCCCCAACCTCCTCGTCAACGGATCGTCGGGCATCGCGGTGGGCATGTCGACGAACGTCCCGCCGCACAACCTCGGTGAGGTGATCGATGCGACGATCCACCTCATCGACAACCCCGACTGCACCGTCGAGGACCTGATGGAACACGTCGTCGCACCGGACTTCCCGACCGGCGCGAACATCGTCGGCCGCAACGCCATCTACAAGGCGTACAAGACGGGGCGCGGCCGCCTGCGCGTGCGGGCGGAACTCGAGACGAGCGAGGACCGCATCGTCATCACGGAACTGCCGTACCAGGCGAACAAGTCCCGCCTCATCGAGCGCATCGCCGACGACGTGAACGACGGCAAACTCGACGGCATCCGCGACCTGCGCGACGAATCCGACCGCGACGGCATCCGCATCGTCGTCGAACTCAAACGCGGGGCGAACCCGGACGTGGTCGAGAACCAACTGCTCGAATCCCACCTCGAAACCACCTTCGGCGTCATCAACCTCGCCCTCGTCGACGGCCAGCCGAAGGTGCTCGACCTCAAGGAGACCCTGGAAGTCTACCTCGACCACCGCCGCGAGGTGGTGCGCCGCCGCAGCGAGTACGACCTCGAAGAGGCCGAGGACCGCGCACACATCCTCGAAGGGCGGCTCACCGCCCTCGAAAACGCCGACGACGTGGTCGAACTCATCCAGGACGCCGAGGACCGCGACGCCGCGAAAGCGGCGCTCAAGGCCGCGTACGGCTTCTCGGACGATCAGGTCGACCACATCGTCGCGATGCAGCTCGGTAGCCTCACGTCGATGGAGACGGCCGCCATCGAGGAGGAGTACGAGTCGGTCCAGGAAGAGATCGACCGCCTGGAAACGATCCTCGAGAACGAATCGGAGCTCCTCGGCGTCATCAAAGACGAACTCCGCGAGATCAAATCGTCCTACGCCGACGAGCGCCGCACCCGCATCATCGAGGACACGGGCGAAGTGACCGACGAGGACCTCATCCCCCAGGAGGACACCCTCGTCGTCGTCAGCGAGGACGACTACATCAAGCGGATGTCGCTGTCGACGTTCAAGGCCCAGAACCGGGGCGGCAAGGGGATCATCGGCGCCGACCTCAAGGAAGACGACCGCGTCTCCTCCGTCTTCCTCGCGAACACCCACGACTACCTGCTCTGTTTCACCAACCAGGGCCAGGTGTACAAGCTCAAGACGTACCAGGTGCCGGAGATGAGCCGCACCGCCCGCGGCAAGTCGGCGGTGAACCTGCTCGATCTCGACGAGGGCGAGGAGATCGAGGCGGTCGTCGACTGCGACGACCTCGAAGCCGGCACGGGGCGCTATCTCACGATGGCGACCCGGAACGGCCGGGTGAAACGCACCGCCGTCGAGGAGTTCGGCAACATCCTCTCGACCGGCATCCGGGCCATCCGCCTCGCCGAGGACGACGCGCTCGTCGACGTCGAGTTGACCGACGGCGACACGGATCTGGTCGTCGCCAGCGCCGGCGGCATGAGCATTCGCTTCGCGGAGTCGGAAGTCCGGTCGATGGGCCGGGACGCCCGCGGCGTCGGCGGCATCAAACTCGCGGCCGACGACCACGTCGTCGGGATCGCCGCGATCGGTGACGACCACGACTGGTTGCTCACCGTCACCGACAACGGTTACGGGAAGCGGACGCCGGTCGACGCCTACCGCCAGCAGTCACGGTACGGCAAGGGCCTGATCGACATCAAAACGTCCGATCGCAACGGTCCCGCCTGCGCCATCGACGCCGTGACACCGGGCGATCAGCTCGTCGTGATGAGCGAGGACGGCCAGATCATCCGCACGCCCGTCGAGGATATCTCGACGGTCGGCCGCAACACGATGGGCGTCATCGTGATGTCGCTCGACGCCGGCGATTCGGTCGCCTCCGTCGCCGTGATCCCGTCCGACCGCGCGGAGAGTAGCGACTAGAGGATCCGTTTTCCGAGCGCGCTCGCGGCGAGGTCCACCGCGAGTGCCGCCGTCCCGTTGTGGTCGTCGAGGATCGGATTCACTTCCACCAGCTCCAGCGAGCGCACTTCGCCCGCCGTCGCGACCCGTTCGAGCGCCGCGTGCGCCTCGCGGTAGGTGACGCCGCCGCGCACGGGCGTTCCGACGCCCGGCGCTTCGGTCGGATCGAGCCAGTCCAGATCCAGACTCACGTGGACGCCGTCGGTGCCGCGGATGGTGTCGAGGGCGTCGTCGACGACGGGGGTGATCCCCCGCTCGTCGATGTCGCTCATCGTGAACGCGGTGACATCGCTCTCCCGAATCGCCGCCCGTTCCTCGGTATCCAGGTCGCGGAGTCCGACGAGGGCGACCTGCTCGGCGTCGAGTCCCGGGGCCTGCGCCCAGGGCAGCGACGCGAACTCGCCGCGGCCGAGCGCCGCCGAAAGCGACATGCCGTGGACGTTGCCACTCGGCGTCGTCGCGGGCGTGTTGAAGTCGCCGTGGGCGTCGAACCAGAGGACGCCGACGTCGGCGTCGCGGGCCGTCCCGGCGAGCGTGCCGATGGCGATGGAGTGGTCGCCACCGAGGACGAGCGGCGTCTCGCCGTCGGCGATGGCGTCGCTCACGTCGTCGGCCAGACGGGTACAGACCGATTCGATGGCCGGGAGATACTTCGCGTCGGGCCGGCCGGGGTCGGTGCGCTCTGTCTTCGGGACGGCCAGGTCGCCCGCGTCCCGTGCGTCGATACCGAGGTCGGCGAGCGTGGCCGCGAGACCCGCGTAGCGGACGGCCGACGGGCCCATGTCGACGCCGCGGCGACTCGCGCCGTAGTCGGTGGGGACGCCAATGAGGCGAACGGAGGTCACGGGCGTCGGTTGGATCGGACGCGGTAAAAAGCCGCCCGGGCGTCGGGCGGTCGGAAGGCAGTAATGTCGGTTGGACGCCGAGGCCGGGGTGGCGAACGGTCAGTCCGTGTAGGGCGCACACACCCGCGAAACGCCGTCCTCGAAGTCGATTTGGGGCTCCCAGCCCGTCGCCTCGTGCAGTTTCGAGGCGTCGGCCATGGTGTCGTGGACGTAGACGGGGAGCGGGTTCTCGATGTACTCGGGATCGATGTCGGTGCCGAGTGCGTCGTTGATCATCTCGACCATCGTGTTGAAGTCGTAGCTCTCGCCGGTGCCGACGTTGTACACCTCGTCGAGTTCGTGGTCGGCCGCGAGTTCGATGGCCCGCACCACGTCGCTGACGTGGGTGAAGTCGCGGGTCTGCGTGCCGTCGCCGAAGAGGACGGGTGCCTCGCCGTTGGCGATGGCGTCCGCGAACTGCGCGACGGTGTTGGCGTACTCGCCTTTGTGTTCCTCGGCGCCGCCGTAGCCCTGGTACACCGAGAAAAAGCGCAGGCCGGCGGCGGTGATGTCGTAGTGGTTGCTGAAGTATTCGGCGTAGCGCTCGCGGGCGAGTTTCGACGCCTCGTAACAGGTGTGGGCCTCGACGGCCATCTCTTCGGGCGATGGTTCGGTTCGAGAGCCGTAGATGGAGGACGTCGAGGCGTAGACGACGGTGTCACAGCCGTCCTCGATGGCCTGTTCGACCGTATTGACGAACCCCTCGACGTTGACGCGCGTCGCCTCGCGTTTGTTCTCCTCGGCCATCGTGTATGAGGAGTAGGCCGCGAGGTGGAAGAGCACATCAACGTCGGTGGGCAGGTCGTCGTCGAGGACGCTTCCGTCGACGAACTCCACGGCGTTCTCGGCGTCGGTTGGGTTGCCGTCGGCGTCGACGCCGTCGAGATTCTCCGGCGTACCGAGGTGGCAGTCGTCGAGTGCGATAACCTCGTTGTCGGCAGCGAGATGGTTCGCGAGGTTCGACCCGATGAACCCCGCCCCACCCGTGACGAGGACGCGCTTGCCGTTCATACCCACGTCGAATCCCGACGGATGCAAAGTCGTATCGCTTTCGTATCGACACGAAGGATGGAATTACGGCGTGTTTCGAACATCCATCGATTTTAATAATGCGAGACGCCAACTCGAACGTATGTCATCAATCGAACTGACATCGAGTCAGAAAACGATCCTGACGGCCCTCATCAATCTCCATCGCGAAACCGAAGACGCGGTCAAGGGTGAGGACATCGCCGAAGAGGTCGACCGAAACCCGGGAACGATCCGCAACCAGATGCAGAGTCTGAAAGCACTCCAACTGGTCGAAGGTGTACCGGGGCCGAAAGGCGGCTACAAGCCGACGGCCAACGCCTACGAGGCGCTCGACGTCGAGCGGATGGACGAACCCGCCGCCGTCCCGCTGCTTCACGACGGCGAGCCCGTCGACACCGCAAACGTCGACGAGATCGACCTCTCGTCCGTCCACCACCCTGACCTCTGCCGCGCCGAGATCCACATCCAGGGCTCAGTCAAGGAGTTCCACGAGGGCGATAAGGTGCGCGTCGGGCCGACGCCGCTCTCGAAACTCGTCATCGAGGGGACCGTCGACGGCAAGGACGACACCGACAACGTCCTCATCCTCCGCATCGACGACATGAAGGCGCCGGCCGAGGAGCCGACCCACTGATCACATATCGGACCAGGCGTCGATCGCCCGGCCGACAGAAGAAACGTCCGCGATCCACCGCGCCGCAACGAACTTTTTGAGGGTCGTCGCGCCGACACCCCCGAACGTATCGATTGGTAGTGGATCGACGCCGTGGGCGACGGCCTTCTCACCGACCGAGACGAGCGTCCCCTTGTCGTCGTACGTCCACGTCCGGAGCGACTGCCCTTTGGCCGCACGCACCAGGTTTTCGCCGGCGACATCGGCGGCCTGCCAGGCGGCCTGGGCGGTCGGCGGCGCGAACTCCTCGGGACCCTGTTCGACGAGCGCCGTATCGCCGATGGCGAACACGCGGTCGTCGCTCGTCCGGAAGTCGCGATCGGCGTACACCCGGTTGCTCCGGTCGTCCTTGTCGACGCCCGCGTCGTCGAGTTCGTCCTGGCCCGTGATGCCGCCGGTCCAGATGAAGACATCGTAGTCCAGTTCCGTCGGCTCGTCGTCCTCCCCGCCGCCGATGAAGATGGTGTCCTCATCGACGCGGGAGACGAACTCGCCGCACATGATGTCGACATCGGCGTCCTCCAGGCGTTGCCGGAGCGCGCCCTGGAGTTCGGGGTCCTGTCCGGGCAACACGCTGTCGAGACCCTCGACGAGCGTGACATCGATGAGGGCGCGGTGTTCGTCGCGGTAGGCGGCGAGTTCGCCCGCCGACTGGATACCGGAGAGGCCGGCGCCGCCGACGACGACCTGTGCGGGTTCGGACTGGGTGGCGTCGGTGGCCGCCGCAGCCACGTCGTCGTGGATCTCGCGGGCGTCGTCGAGGCCTTTCAGCGTGTGTGAGTACGCTTCGAGTCCCTCGATCCCGTAGAACGCGGTCCGGCTTCCGAGGGCGATGAGGAGGTAGTCGTAGTCGACGGTCTCGCCGTCTTCGAGGTGAACGACACGGTCATCGACATCAAGGCCCGCGACGCGCCCCTGGCGGAAGGTGGTCTCGGGTGACTTGATCTCGTCGACGGGGATGGTGATCTTGGAGGCGACGCTCGTATCGCGGATGACGCGGTGGGACTCGTGGAGGACGAGATGATAGTCGTGCTCGGAGATCCAGGTCAGCTCGGCGGCGTCGTCGTTGGCTTCCTCGAAGCTCTTGACGGCGCCGGCGCCCGCGTACCCGGACCCGAGAACGACGACCTGAGAGGTCATGCCCCCACTCAGCCATCACCCGTTATAGAGGTGTTGGAAACCAGTTACCGCCGCCGGCTCTATAGGGAGAGGTCGGCGTGCCAGGCGTCGGCGCCGGCCTCGGTGCGCCGGGCGTTCATCTCGTGGAGAATGTTGGCCGCGAGACTCCCGACTTCCGCAGCGCGCGCCTCGCCTTCGGTCCGGAACTCGCCAGTCGTCCGGTTGGCGAAGACGGTACACACCGCACCGGCACGGAGGGCGTGGATGTTCGCCAGCGTGAGCACGGCGCTCGCCTCCATCTCGACGTTCGCGACGTTCACGTTGCGCAGATCGCCGAGCAGCGACTCGCTCGCGCTGGCCGCGAACCCGTCGAACCCGGGGCGCGCCTGCCCGGCGTAGAAACTGTCGGTGCTCATCGTGATACCGCAGTGGTAGTCGTAGTCGAGGCGTTCGGCGGCAGCGACGAGCGCCGAGACGACGGCGTGATCCGCGACGGCAGGGTAGTCCCCGCGGACGTACTCGTCGCTCGTCCCCTCGCCCCGGACCGCGCCCGTCGTGATGACGAGGTCGCCGACATCGATTTCGGGGCGGATCGCCCCACAGGAGCCGACCCGGATGAACGTCTCGGCGCCGACGCTGGCGAGTTCCTCGACGGCGATGGCCGCTGACGGACTGCCGATTCCGGTCGATGTGACCGACACCGGCGCGCCCTCGAACGTGCCCGTCGCCGTGCGGTACTCGCGGTGGTGGGCCACGGTCTCTGCCGTGTCCCACTGGTCGGTCACGATGTCGACGCGTTCGGGGTCGCCGGGGAGCAGCACCGTCTCGGCCACGTCGTCGGGGGACACTTCGAGGTGATACTGCTGGCTGTCGGCCTCATCGGTCATGCGCAGGCGTACGCGGACGGCAGTGAAATAGCGACGGGGTGCTGTCCAGGCCGGAGCGACGCGGCTACCGGTGGTCCGGGTCGATCCAGCGACAGGCCGAACAGGCGTGGATCCCCTGAACGTTCAACACGTCAGCCCCACAGGACGGGCACGTCGCTGGTGCCGTCGGGTCCGCCGAACCGGTGAGCGGTACCATCGTATCGAAACAGTGTCATCGGTCCCACAAAAAGATTCGGGGTCGTCAGGAAGAGTCCCCGACAGAGCGCTGCTGCGCGGCGTTGGCGAGGGTTTCGGGGCCGATAGCGGCCGGGAGCAGTTCGCCGAGCGTGTACTCGCTCGTCTCGTCGCCGCCCTCGTCACAGACGATCCGAAGGTCGTCGTCACAGAACTCCGAGAGCGTCTGTCGGCACATGCCACAGGGGGTGATGCCGTCGCGGGCGCCCGACGTGACCGCGAGGCGGTCGAACTCGCGGTAGTCGGTTTTGATCGCCTCGCTGATGGCGACTTCCTCGGCGTGGAGGCTGTTGCTGAAGTTGGCGTTCTCGATGTTACAGCCCACGAAGACGGTGCCGTCGGCGGCGCGGAGCGCCGCACCGACCGTGTACTCGGAGTAGGGGACGTACGCCGCGTCGAGGGCGTCGCGAGCGCGCTCGATGAGTTCGTCGGTCACGCTCGTCGCGTACGCTCGGGTCGGGTATATACTCTCGGCCGTGTCGCGATTCCCCTCTGTACACCCGAGGGGCTTTTACTCGCGGCCGCCACAGGTCGAGTATGGCACTCTCGCAGGGCGAGGAAACGACGCCGAACCGGCGACGCGCACTGCTGGCGGTGACGCCGTTTCTGTTGCTGGGGCTGGCGGACGTGCTCTTGCTCCTGTTCTGGGGGATCGAACCGCTGTGGGCCTTCGCCATCCTCCCGCCCATCCTCTTCTGTTCGGTGCTGGCGTGGCTCGCGTTCAGCACCGACTTCCTCGACGACCGGACCTGATACGGCTTAGTGTAACTGTCTGCGGGTGAGTGGCCAAGACGGATCGGCGAGTCACCGGTACTGACTTCCACTAATCCGTATAAGCGAGGGGTTCAGCTCCCGGTGTCGTACTTGTAGGTCGCGCTCTCGGGGTCGATGCCGAAGTCCTCGGCGTCCTCCGGTCCCGACTCCTCGGTCGTCTCGTGTGGCGTGGCGGCCTTGAACCGGTCGCGCAGTCTGTCGGGCATCGTGAAGTCGTCGACGGCGAGTCGCATCGCCACGGCGTCGGGCTGGACCGTCTCGCGTTTGGTCTCCACCCGATCGCGGATCTTCTCGGGGAGGTCGTCGGTGTCGACGGGGTCGAAGCCGAACTGCGCGAGGTAGTTCGGTCGGTCGGTGATCGAATACACCGTGTCGAACCCGTCGGCAGCGGCCGTCTCGACGAGGCGTTCGATCACGTGGGCGCCGACGCCCTGATCCCGCCACGCGGGCAAGACGCCGACGCCCGTGAGTTCGCAGTAGTCGCCGTCGTCGGTCTTGTGGATGCGCACGCGGCCGAAGCCGGCCCGCTCGTTCGTCTCCTCGTCGACGGCGATGACGTAATCCCGAGAGCGGAACGCGGCGTCGTCCAGGGCCATCTCCTCGATGTGGTCGAGCAACCAGACCTCGTCTCGGTTCTTGGCATCCCGGACGTACATGGTCCGACGTAACGAGCGGGGCACCAAAAGGATTTGCTGGCCCTCGTAACACGAACAATTATGGATGATTATCGATAACGTCCATCTGGTGGTAGTGTATGAGCCTCATGGACAAGGTGAAGGAACTACTGGCGCCTGACGAAGAAGAGACCGTCCTCTACGACTACGAATGTACCGAGTGCGACACCACGTTCACGACCAGCGACGGGCCGGACGAAGTGTCGTGTGACGGCTGTGGGTCGACGGATCTGGAGGAAGTGGGTCGGATGTACGCCGGCGGCGGCGGCGGCGTCGCGTAACTACGTCCCGCTTCCCGGTAGCCGCGACGGATCCCCTGACCGCAGAATATATTCGATGGCGATGCCGTTGAGTGGCGACCCCGCCTCGTCGGCGTACTCCCGAGCCAGGTCGAAATACCGCGTCGTGATGTCGACGACGTTCTCGTAGGCGACCTCGTCGCTCGGTGCGAGTACGTACTCCGCAGTGACCGGCGTGAGTTGCTCCTCGGCCACGTCGTCGGCGTAGTCGTCGATGTCGTCCAGCCAGATCTGTGCGCCGATGATGGCGAGGACGATGGACCGACCGAACGCCTCGGGGATGTCGAAGCCGATGCCGCGATAGGCGTCGAGCATCCCGTCGTAGATGACGCCGACCCGGTCGTACTGGGTTTTCAGATACGGCAGGTCGCGCTCCGGGCCGGTAAACGGCGCCTCGTCCGACACCGGCGCGAACTTGTACTCCGTCTCGATCCGCTCGACCGCTCGCTCGTCGCCCGCGAGGGCGTCCGCGAACATGGCCCGAAACTCCGCGTCGCGCTCCTGGTGGGCCTCGGAGCGTTCGACGGCGTCGTCGTAGGCGCCCCGAACCGCGTCGGGCGCGCGGTCGAACGCCGCCTCCACGACGCCCTGAAGGTGTGTCTGGGCACACGTCGCGACGCGTCGTGGCGCTGGATCGGTCTCCGGTATCGACACGTGGAAGTCCTCGAACTCGTCGTCGTTGATCGCGTCGCGCATGTCGCCGTCCAGCAGCGCCTGGACGATGAGCGCCGTCGCCTCCTCGGCGCGTTCGACGTACGTCCGTGCCTCGCGGTTGGCGGGGGCATCGGCGTCGCCGTCGCCGAGGAGAGCGCGGATCCCCGTCTCGTCGTCGATGGGGTCGTAGCCCGCCGTCGACCGCGAGAGCGCCCGGCGATAGAGGTACCCGAGCGTCAGTTCGGCGGGGAGCGTGAGTTTCGTCTCGTAGCGAAAGTCGATCGCGTCCTCGGCGACGCCGAACTCGTCTGCGAGCGCCGCCTCGATGTCGGCGTACACGTCGTCGAGGATGGCGTCCATCCGGTCGTCGACAGCGGATTTGATCCGGAGCGCGCGGTAGTCGAACTCCCCGGAGTCGGCGTAGTGGCCGAGGATCGCGCGCGGCGCGGTCGGCAGCGGCTCACTGGCGGCGAGACGGCGAGCGAGCGCCCGCAGCGGTGACCCGCTCACCGGCGACGACGGCCGCGCGTCGCGCCGGCCGTCCTCACCTCCGGCCTACTGGATCGAATCCTCATTAGGCGTGGTGTCCCCGGCGACGGCAATCAACCTTGTTATCGTCCACGGCGATGGGACAGATTTTCGGGGGTGGGCCGACCACCGATATATATGCAGGTCCACACGATCGGTGATGGGGCCCCCGAGGTCGCCGTCGTGGGTGCCGTCCACGGGGACGAACCCTGTGGCGCCCGGGCCATCGATCGCTTTCTCGACACCGATCCCGACGTCGACCGGCCGGTGAAGTTGATCGTCGCCAACGAACGGGCGCTGGATCGGGGCGTCCGGTATATCGACGCCGATCTGAACCGATCGCTGCCCGGCGACCCCGACAGCGACCAGTACGAGGAACGACTCGCGGCCGAGCTGATGGCCGAAGTCGAGGGCTGTACCGCCCTCGGCATCCACTCGACGGTGTCGTACGACCGCGCCTTCGCCAACGTGGCGTATCTGAACGAGCGAAAACGCGAACTGGTCGCTCACCTGTCCGTCGAGGCCGTCGTCGATTTCAGCGTCGTCTCCGACGGGCGGTCGGTCGAACTCCCCCGGTTCGTCGACATCGAGGCCGGCAAGCAGGGCTCAGAGGCGGCCGTCGACAACGCCCACGACTGTCTGCTCGCCTTCCTCCGAACGACCGACGTGCTGCCGGGCGACCCGCCGGCGCCCGACCCCGACTTCTACCAGGTGACGGCACCGATCCACAAGGAGCCGACGCGAACCTACCGCTTCCTCGGCGAGAACTTCGAGCGCGTCGAACCGGGCGAGACGTTCGCCACCGTCGACGGCGGCCCACTCACCGCGGACGAGGAGTTCTGGCCCGTTCTCATGTCCGACGAGGGCCACCGCGTCCTGTTCGGCTACCGGTCGCAGTACCGCGGCCCGCTCTCGGCGGTCCACTCGACGACCGACAGCCACACCGAGCGCATCGCCGACGACGTGACGACCGACTAGCCGTCCAGCCGCGATAGATACGCCGGCGGCACGCGGTCGACGGTGTACGTCTGACGGCCGCGTTTCGTCACCCGATGGCCGTCGGCGACGAGCGACGCCGCGTCGACCGCGAACACCACGGGGTCGGGAGCGTGTCGCCGCCCCACCTCGCGGGCGTCCTCGACCGACGCCGAGAGGTGAACCTGCTGGCGACCCATCGGCTTCAGTCCCTCGTCCTCGATGGCGTCGGCGTTCTCCGTCGCCGTCCCGTGATACAGGCAGTCCGGCACCGGCGCGTCGGTCGGTTCGAGCGTCACGTCGACGGAGTGGCCGTAGGCCGCCCGGATTCGGTCGCCCTCGCGCTCGAACCGCCCCTTCGGGTCCGTCGCCACCACGGCCGCAACCGCATCCGCGTCGGCCCACGAGTAGTGATCACGGACGGCCGCCACCAGATCCGCCCACGCGACCCAGCCCTGGTCGTCGAGCGAGAGACCCACGTCGTCCGGAAAATGCCGAAGCGCGCCGCTCAGAAACTTCGAGAGACGGGTGCGGCGGTCGGCGGAAAGCACCGTCTCGCCGGCAGCCCCGCAGTCGGGACACGCGCCGGCGACGTAGCCGTGATCGGGACAGCGTCGAACGGGGTCGGTCACGGTCGGCGTCGGGCGCGGACTACAGGTAGCCCTCGATGTGGTCCGCGACCTCTTCGGGCGTGTCACCGACGGGGACGCCGGCGTCGTTGAGCGCGTCGATCTTGCTCTGGGCGGTGCCCGTTCCGCTCCCGGAGACGATAGCGCCGGCGTGTCCCATGCGCTTGCCCGGTGGTGCCGTCCGCCCGGCGATGAAGGCAGCGACGGGGGTGTCCATCTCGGTGGCGATGAACTTCGCGGCCGCCTCCTCGTCTTCGCCGCCGATTTCGCCACACATGGCGACGGCCTCCGTCTCCTCGTCGTCCTCGAAGAGTTCGAGGGCGTCGATGAAGGAGGTGCCGATGATGGGGTCGCCGCCGATGCCGATGGCGGTGGTCTGCCCGATGCCGCGTTTGGTCAGGTTGTCGACCACCTGGTAGGTGAGCGTCCCGGACCGGGAGACCAGCCCCACGTTGCCGTCGGAGAAGATGTTGCCCGGCAGGATGCCGAGTTTCGCCTCGCCCGGGGTGATGAGACCGGGGCAGTTCGGCCCGACGAGGTGGGTGTCGGTTTCCGATAACCGGCGGTTCACCGTCGCCATGTCCTGCGTCGGAATGCCCTCGGTGATGGCGACGATCAGGTCGAGCGAGGTGTCGAGCGCCTCGAACAGGGCGTCGGCCGCGAACGCCGGCGGGACGAGGACCACGGAGGCGTCGGCGTCCTCCTGGCGCACCGCCTCGTGAACCGTGTCGTAGACGGGGACGCCGTTGACCGCCTGGCCGCCCTTCCCCGGCACCGCGCCGGCGACGACGTTCGTGCCGTAGTCCATCATCTGTTCGGCGTGGAACTCGCCCTCGCCGCCCGTGATGCCCTGCACCACGACGCGGGTGTCGGAATCGACTAAGACGCTCACGCGAACCACCCCACGGTGGCGAGGGTGAGGTCGTCGGGCGCAGTCTCGCGAGCACCGCGAGCGAGGAAGCGATCGACGGAACTCATTCCGCCACCTCCTCGGCCTCGGCGACGGCACGCTGAACCGCGCCCTCAAGCGTCCGTTCGACGAGCACGAGGTCGGTGTTCAGAATCTCCATGCCCTCTTCCGCGTTGGTGCCCGCGAGGCGGACGACGACGGGTTTCGGGATGCCGTCGAACTGCTGAAGCGCCTCGTTGATGCCGCGGGCCACCTCGTCGCCGCGGGTGATGCCTCCGAAGATGTTGAAGACGACGCTGTCGACGTTGTCGTCGGAGAACACCATATCGAGCGCGTTGGCAACGCGTTCGGCCTTCGCGCCGCCGCCGATGTCGAGGAAGTTCGCGGGCTCGCCGCCGTAGTAATCCACCAGGTCGAGCGTCGTCATCACCAGACCGGCGCCGTTGCCGATGATTCCGACGTTGCCGGAGAGGCGAACGTAGTCGAAGCCGTACTCGCCGGCTTTGCGTTCGAGTTCGTCCGTGTACGACTCCTCTTCCATCTCGGCGAGGTCGGGGTGGCGGAAGAGCGCGTCGTCGTCGACGTTCATCACTGCGTCGGCGGCGACGACGTCGCCCCCGTCGGTCACCATCAGCGGGTTGATCTCGGCCTCGCTGGCGTCGTTGTCCTCCCAGAGATCGTAGAGCGTCTCGAGGACGTTCGAGACGGCGCGGGAGACATCACGCGGGATGCCGGCCTCGTACACCGCCTTTCGCGCCTGGAACGGATGCATCCCGAACGCGGGGTCGATATGCTCGCGGGCGATGGCTTCGGGCGTCTCCTCGGCCACCGTCTCGATGTCGACGCCGCCCTCGGAGGAGACCATCGCGACGGGGTCGCCCTCGCTCCGGTCCATCGTCACGCCGAGATAGAGTTCGTCGACGAAATCGACCGCCGACTCGACCAGGACGCGGTCGACGTGATAGCCCTTGAGGTCCATGCCCAGGATCGAGTCGGCGGCCGCGCGGAGGCCGTCCGCGTCGGTCACGATCTCGATCCCACCGGCCTTGCCGCGGCCGCCGACGTGCACCTGCGCCTTGACGGCGACGGGGTAGCCCAACTCGCCCCCCGCGTCGACGGCCTCGTCGACGCTCGTCGCAAGCCGGGACTCCGGCGTCGGAATCCCGGCGTCGGCGAAGACATCCTTCGCCTGGTACTCGTGGAGTTTCATCGTGAACGATCGGAGGTTTCGGCGAACGGGAGTTAGTAGTATCGATCGTTACAGTCGTCACCAGTACTCGACGCCGCAGTCGACAGTATTTATCCCGTCCTGTACCGACGGTTCGGCTATGCGCGCAGTCCGATACCACGAACACGGCGGCCCCGAAGTACTGCAGGTCGACGACATCGAGCGACCGGAACCGGCCGAGGATGAGGTGCTGATCGAGGTCGCGGCCGCGGGGATCAACCCCGTGGACACCTACTTCCGCGAGGGGGCGTATCAGCCCTTCACCCGCCCGATGATTCCCGGCGTCGACGCCGCGGGCGAGGCAGTCGGCGTCGGCGACGCCGTCGGTTCCGTGAGCGTCGGTGACGGCGTGGTCGCCACCGGTCTGGGCAAGGACCACTACGGCGCCTGCGCGGAGTACGTCGCCGTCCCGGCGGATCGCCTCGCGCGCCTTCCGGCGGGCGTCGACCCCGTCGCAGCCGGCGGCGCGGGCGTCGCGACGGTCACCGCGTGGCGCGCGCTCATCGACCACGCGGGCCTCGAACCCGCCGAGAGCGCGCTGATTCACGGCGGCAGCGGTGGCGTCGGCCACGCAGCGGTACAAGTCGCCGCCGCGACCGGTGCCCAGGTGGTCACCACCGCCGCGCCCGAGTACCACGACCGCCTCGAGGCGCTCGGCGCCGACACCGTCCTCGACTACGCCCGTGACGACCTGCAGGCGGCGGTCACGGAGTCGAGTGCGGGCAGCCCCGACGTGATCCTCGACCACCGCCTCGACGACTACCTGCAGTTCGACGCCGACGTGGCCGCCCAGGGCGCCCGCATCGTCGGCATCGGCGAGAACGACCCCGAAGTCGGCTTCACGAACGACGGCGTCGCCCGGAGCAAGGAGCTCTCCTACCAGTTCATGAGTATGTTCAACACGCCGGCCCTGGCTCGGCCGCTGGAGCGCGTGGCCCACCTGCTCGGCGAGGGCGACATCGAGATCGCCGTCGACCGCACGTACGACCTGGACGAGGTGGCCGACGCCCACCGCGACGTGATGGAAGAGAGCTTCCTCGGCAAGCTCGTCGTGACGCCGTAGGCCCCGCCGCGCTTATCCGTTCGTGTCACCCATTGGCACCGTATGTCAGCTAGTTTCGACTTCTCCGATCGCGTCGTCCTGGTGACGGGCGCGAGCGGCGCGCTCGGCAGCGCGATCGCCGCGGCGTTCGACGACGCCGGGGGAACCGTCTGTGGCGCCGACATCGTCGCGCCGGACGACGAAGACGCTCACGTCGACCCAGGCGTCATCGACTACTACCGCGGCGATTTCACCGACGAAGACGACGTGTCGCGGGTCATCGAGGCGGTGGTCGCCGACCACGGCGGCCTCGACCACCTCTGTAATATCGCCGGGACGTGGCGCGGCGGCGACCCCATCCACGAGACCGACCTCGAGACGTTCGAGTTCCTGTTCGACGTGAACCTGAAGACGATGTTCCTGGCGTCGAAACACGCCCTGCCACACCTCCAGGAGCGTGAGGGCACCGTCGTGAGCGTCGCCTCGCGGTCGTCGCTCTCGGGCGGCGCGGGCGACGGTCCCTATCGGGCGTCGAAAGCGGGGGTGCGCCTCCTGACCGAAACCATCGCCGAGGAGAACGAGGGCGAGGTGCGCGCGAACGCGATCATGCCGAGCGTCATCGACACGCCGATGAACCGCGAGATGATGCCCGACGCCGACCACGACGCGTGGGTCGACCCCGCCGACATCGCGCGGACGGTGCTGGCGCTCTGTTCGGACGCAGCGCCGGTGACGAGTGGCGCCGCCATCCCCGTCTACGGCGAGGCCTGAGACGGCCTGGCGGAGTCAGTTCCGGCAGCCGGCACCTCCGTGTTGCCGACCGCCGGAATGCCGGTTCAACGGAGCCGTATACTGCGGCGCGTCAGCAGTGCGACCGGACCGTGAGCCTTTTTTCCGCGGAGTGATACGTCTCACCAATGTCACAAAGAGAGACGTGGGCAACGAGGGTGGGGTTCATCCTCGCGGCCGTCGGCAGCGCGGTCGGACTGGGTAACGTCTGGCAGTTCCCCTTCCAGACGGGAGCAAACGGAGGGGCGGCGTTCATCGTCGTCTACCTCCTCGCCGTCTTCCTCATCGGCTTTCCCGCCATGCTCGCGGAGTTCGTCATCGGACGGCGGGCCGAGCGGAATCCGATCGACGCCTTCGCCCGCCTCGGGCACCGCAACTGGCGCGTCGTCGGCATCCTCGGCACGCTCTCGGCGTTCTGGATCCTCGCGTTCTACAGCGTCGTCGGCGGATGGGTCATCCGGTACATCATCGGCAGCGTTCGCGGGGCCTACTTCTCCGGCTCCGAAGCCTACTTCGGTGCCGTCTCCGCCGGCCCCGAAGCCGTCGCCTTCCACGCGCTGTTCATGGCGATAACCGTCGGCATCGTCGCCTTCGGCATCGCCGGTGGCATCGAGCGGTCGACGAAACTGATGGTGCCGAGCATCGTCCTCCTGCTCGGTGGCCTCGCCATCTGGGCGACCACGCTCGACGGCGGCGGCGCCGGCTACGCCTACTACCTCTCGCCCGATGTCGACACCCTCGTGTCGAACATCGGCTCGATCCTCCCGGCTGCGGTTGGACAGGCCTTCTTCACCCTCTCGCTCGGCATGGGGGCGATGATCACCTACGCCTCCTATCTCGGCCGCGACGACTCCCTACCGATCGACGGCGCGACCATCGTCGTCCTCAACACGTTCGTCGGCCTGCTGGCCGGCCTCGTCGTCTTTCCCATCCTGTTCTCGCTGGGAATCGAACCCGGGAGCGGGGGCCTCGGCGCCGCGTTCATCACCCTCGCCGGCGCGTTCGCGCAGTTGCCCGCGGGGCGTCTCCTCGGCGCCGTCTTCTTCATCGTCCTGCTGCTCGCCGCGCTCTCCTCGGCGATCAGCCTCCTCGAAGTGGTGACGTCGTATCTCGCCGACAACACCTCCTACTCGCGGCCGGCGCTCGCCACCGCCCTCGGGGGCGCCATCTTCGCGCTCGGCATCCCGAGCGCGTTCGGCCTCTCGATTCTGGCGTGGTACAACGCCATCGCCTACAACCTGCTCCTGCCGCTGTCGGTCCTGACGCTGCTCGTCTTCGTCGGCTGGGTCGACACCGGCGACGCCGTCGCCGAACTCCGGCGCGGCACCGGCCTGAGCGAGTCGGGCGCCGTCGCCTGGCTCTGGTTCGTGCGAACGATCGTTCCCCTCGGAGTGCTGGTGACGCTCCTGTTGGGTCTGCAGACCCTCGCTGTCGACGCCGGACTCCTCGCTGAGGCCATCGTCTGATGGGCCGGGAGACGTGGGCCACGCGAACGGGCTTCATCCTCGCCGCTGCCGGCAGCGCCGTCGGTCTGGGGAACATCTGGCGATTCCCCTGGATGACCGCCGAAAACGGCGGGAGCGCCTTCCTGGCGGTCTACCTGCTGGTCGTCCTCGCCGTCGGCGTGCCCGGCCTGCTCGCGGAGTTCGTCATCGGGCGGCGCGCCCGCCGCGACCCCGTCGGCGCCCTCCGCTCGCTCTCCGGGTCCCGCTGGTGGGGCGTCGTCGGCGGTCTCACGGTCGTCACCGCCATCTCCTTGCTCTCCTTTTACAGCGTCGTCGGTGGGTGGATCCTGCGGTACCTGCTCGTCTCGGTCACGGGGCCGTTCACCGGCGGCGCAGCCTATCTCGGTGCGCCGGGAGCCTACTTCGAGACCGTCTCCTACGGCGTCGCCGCGGCCGCCTTCCACCTCGGCTTTCTCGCCCTGACCGGAGCGGTCGTTCTGGGCGGCGTCCGCCGCGGCATCGAACTCGGGACGAAGGTGATGATGCCCGCCATCCTCGCGCTCCTCGTCGGGATGGCCGCCTGGGTCGCCACGCGCCCCGGCGCCGCCGCGGGCTACGCCTTCTTCCTCGGATTCGAACTCGACATCCTCCGGGCAAACGCCCTCTCGGTCCTCGGTCCCGCCGCCGGCCAAGCACTCTTCACCCTCTCGCTCGGCGCGGGTGCGATGATCACCTACGCCTCCTACATCGGCGAGGACCGCTCGCTGCCGTTCGACGGGTCTGTCATCGCCCTGTTGAACACGGGCGTCGGCGTCCTGGCCGGCCTCGTGGTGTTCCCGCTCCTGTTCTCCCAGAACATCGATCCGGGCACCGGCGGCCCGGGCGCGCTCTTCGTCGGCGTCGCCGCCGCGTTCGGCGCGATGCCCGGCGGCGAACTCCTCGCGATCCTGTTTTTCGCCGTCGTCGCCCTCGCCGCGCTCTCCTCGGCGATCAGCATGCTGGAGATACCCGTCGCCGTCCTCGCCGGCGAATTCGGGTGGCAGCGACGACCGGCGGTCGGGGTCCTGCTCGGGGGTATCGCGGCTACCGGCAGCGTCACCGCGCTCCGACCGTCGCTGTTCGCGTTCGTCGCCGGACCGCTCGTCGATTCGCTGCTCACCCTCGGCCTCATCGCCTTCCTCCTGTTCGTCGCGTGGGTCCTCGGCCGCGACGCCATCAGTGAGTACGCCACCGGCGCCGGACCGCTGGCGGCCCGCCTTGCCGTCCCCTGGCTCGTCGCCGTCGGCGTGGTGATTCCGGTCGTGCTGGTGGTGACGCTGCTCTCGACGTTCGGCGTGACCGCCTCGGTCGGTGGGCCGGTGACCGTCGCCGTCGCCGCAGCGGTCGTCGGTCTCGCCGCCGTCGGTCTGCGGTGGGGCCGTGGCGCGGTCTGAGCCGACATCCTGCGGCGGAACCCTTTTGCCAGTCGTCCGACCTTCTTAGGAGACGATGCAAGGTGGTCGGCCATGACGATGGAGGACCGCATCGAGGAGCTTCGCGAAAAGCGGGAGCGAGCGCTCCTCGGCGGCGGCGAAGACCGGATCGAGGCCCAGCACTCGAAGGGGAAGATGACGGCCCGCGAGCGGATCGACTACTTCCTCGATGACGGGACGTTCACCGAGTTCGACCAGTTCCGCACCCACCGAACCCACAAGTTCGGCATGGAGGAGAAGCAACTCCCCGGCGACGGCGTCGTGACGGGCTACGGCCAGGTGAACGGCCGCAAGACGTTCGTCTTCGCCCACGACTTCACCGTCTTCGGCGGGTCGCTCGGCGAGGTGATGTCCGAGAAAATCTGCAAGGTGATGGATAAGGCGATGGATGTCGGCGCGCCCATCGTCGGCCTCAACGACTCGGCAGGGGCGCGCATCCAGGAGGGCGTCCGCAGCCTCGCCGGATTCACCGACATCTTCCACCGCAACGAACAGGCGAGCGGCGTCGTCCCCCAGATCTCGGGCATCATGGGACCGTGTGCGGGCGGCGCGGTCTACTCCCCCGCCATCACCGACTTCGTGTTCATGGTGAACGACACCAGCCACATGTTCATCACCGGCCCGGATGTCATCGAGACGGTGACGGGCGAGGAGGTGACCTTCGAGGAACTCGGCGGTGCCGTCACCCACTCCTCGAAGACGGGCGTCGCCCACCGCGCCTTCGAGGACGAGGAGACGGCGCTCGACAACATCCGCCGCCTGCTCTCCTATCTCCCGCAGAACAACGTCGAGGATCCGCCGCGCGTCGACCCCTGGGACGACCCCGACCGCCCGGCCGACGCGCTCACGAGCGTCGTCCCCGACCAGCCACAGAAACCCTACGACATGACCGACGTCATCGGCGACGTGGTCGACGAGGGGTCGTTCTTCGAGATTCACGACAACTGGGCGAAAAACGTCGTCGTCGGCTTCGGTCGCCTCGACGGCCACTCCGTCGGCGTCGTCGCCAACCAGCCCCGGTCGAACGCCGGCACGCTGACCGTCGACGCGAGCATGAAGGCCTCGCGGTTCGTCCGTTTCTGTGACGCCTTCAACGTCCCCATCCTCACCTTCGTCGACGTGCCCGGTTACATGCCGGGAACCGACCAGGAGCACCGCGGGATCATCCGCCACGGCGCGAAACTCCTCTATGCCTACTCCGAGGCGACGGTGCCGCTGCTGACGGTCATCACGCGCAAAGCCTACGGCGGCGCCTACTGCGTCATGGCGTCGAAACATCTCGGCGCCGACGTGAACTACGCGTGGCCGACCGCCGAACTCGCCGTCATGGGGCCGGAGGGTGCGGTGAACGTTCTCTACAGCGACGAACTCGAGGCGGCCGACGACCCCGAGGCGCGGCGGGCGGCTCTCGTCGAGGAGTACCGCGAGGAGTTCGCCAACCCCTACACGGCCGCGGACCGTGGGTTCATCGACGACGTGATCGAACCCCAGGACACGCGCACCCGGCTGATCGACGACCTGCACATGCTCAAGACCAAGCGAACGTCGAACCCCGAGAAGAAACACGGCAACATCCCCATCTGAGATGACCCGCACGCTCGAACTCCCCGACGTCGCCGACGACGCGGAGGCGGCCGCGATCGCGGCGGCCATCGGGGCGCACCTCAACGACCAGGACGCGGCGGCCGCAGCAGCGGCCGAGGCGGACGGCGACGACTGGTGTGACCGCCGGTGGACCTTTGCCGGCCGCATCGACGCGCTCCAAGCGCGGTCGGTGCGCGTCCCCGACGGCTCCCCGACCGATCAGTGGACTGCGTCGGGACGCACGGAGCGGTTCTGACGCCGCGGCGGCGCCCCGTACGCATATACACCTTCCGTGCGTACTGTGAGGCCGTGAGTGAACAACGCAGGGAGGCCCCGCTCGGCCGCCCCGTTGGTGATGACTTCGTCGACCTGTTCGACGAGCAATCCCGCCGGGTCGGACTCTCGGGATGGCTCGAAGCACAGGCCGACACCGTCCAGTTCGTGTGGCGCCGGCGAATCGGGAGTACCGTCATCGCCAGTCTCGGACTCGTCATCGTGAGCATCCCGCTGTATCACCTGCTCCGCCATTCGATGTCGCTGGACGCGCTGTTCGGTGACGCCCTTCCGATGCTGTTCGGGAGCATCCTGCTCTACGCCGGTAGCTGGACACACTGGCGAAGCGATCCCGACACTGCGATGCCACTGGTGTCGGCGTTCTGGGTGTCGGCCGGATTTCTCGCTGCCGGCACCGTTTCACTGTACTTTCTCACGCTGCACACCGTCCACGGACACGTCGTCGAAGCCGCCTGGTTTCTCGTGTACGACGTGGCCGCCACGGGGTCGATCGGTGGGCTACTCATCAGCCGCTATGACCTGCGCGCCCGCCGTCGGAACGAACGCCTGAGCCGTCGAGAACGGCAGTTTCGCGCGGTGTTCGAAGGCACGCTCGACGCCCTCGTCATCACGGACGGCGACGGGGAGTACGTGGCCGCGAACCCGGCAGCAGCCGATCTGTTCGGCCTCCCGCGCGAGGAACTCATCGGCAAACACGTCGCCGACTTCGCCACCCGCGATGCGGACATCGGCACCACCTGGGAGGCCTTCCTCGCCGACGGCAAACAGCGTGGCGAGTTCCGCCTCCACCGTCCCGACGGCGAGGTGCGCACCGTCGCCTTCGCCGCCACCGCGAACGTCCTCCCCGGACACCACCTGTCCGCGCTGCGCGACGTAACCGAACGGACCGAGCGCGAGCGGGAACTCGCCGAGGAGCGCGCCCGCATCGAATTCCTCAACCAGCTCCTCCGGCACAACATCCTCAACGGGATGAATCTCGTGTTGGCGAAACTCGACGCCGTCGACGCCGCGCTCCCGCCCGAGGCGGACGACGACCTGACCGTCGCCCGTCATCGAGGCGAGGAGATCGTCGACCTCGTTCAGACCGCCCGACGTCTCGCGACCGACGCACCCGCCGCCACCGAGCGACGCGTCGACCTGATCGCCCCCGTCTCGGAGGCCGTCGAAGCGGTGCGCCGGACCGACCCCGAGGCGACGATCAGGTTCTCGCCGCCTGCAGAGGCGGTGTTCGTGCGCGCGGACGACATGATAGGGACCATCTTCGATCACCTGCTGACGAACACAGTCGAACACAACGACACCGCGTCGCTCACGGTCACCGTCGACGTGACAGTCGACGCCGAAACGGTCACCGTCACCGTCGCCGACGACGGCGTCGGCATCTCGGCCGAGCGACGCGAGGAACTGTTCGGCGACAGCGGGTTCGTCCACACCCGCAGTTGGGGCGGGTTCGGTCTCTCTATCGTGGACGCCCTCGTCGACGAGTACGACGGGCGCGTGTGGGTCGAAGCCAACGAGCCGACGGGCGTCGTCTTCGTCGTCGAACTCCCGCGCGCAGCGGAGTGACAGCCGTCGCTACGCGGTCGAATATCGAATATCGAACGCGACGTACAACAGTCCGTATCAGGAGGCCTGGGCCGCGGCGCTCGCCTTCTTGCGCGTGATGTAGCCCGCGATGCGGTTGCGGACGCCCTTCGACTCGACGTTCGTCAGTTTGGAGACGCTCTCCTTGTTGGTCTCGAACTCGGTGTTGAACGCCTCGGGGTACCGATCAAGGAGGATGGTCCCGAGCTGTTTGACGTATTTGGGTTTGATGGCCATGTGTCTGTGTCCTCGCGGAGAGTTTAGTAAAGTTTCGTCTTCGTAGCACCGCGGTATCGTGCTACCGGTGTGCACGCGCTGGGTGCCGCGCCCAGTGGATGACGTCGGTACCCACTGATTCGCCGAAACGGTCCGGCGAGCCACCAGTGAACAGTGACACGCCCCCGGATCAGACGTCGCCAGCGGCGATGTCCGCGACACGCTGGCGGTCGAACAGCTGGACGTCGTCGGTCACGCCGCCGAACTCGTCGGGATAGAGCTGTTGGGCGGCGCGTTCGGTCAGGAACAGGTTGTGGATGGGGCCCTGGTAGAGATAGCCGCCGCGGTAGACGCGGCCGTTCTGAACGGCCGTGAGTTCACTGCCGGCCGGGTGGTCCCGCATGTACGCGAGGACGGTGTCGCGGAACTCGGTCGGCGATTTGCGCTCGTGTCCACGGATCAGAATCACCTCGGGGTCGATTTCGAGGAGGTTCTCATAGTCGAGTTCGCCGCGGTTGGTCGTGCTGAGATTCTCGATGTCGGTCTCCGCGAGGGCGTCAGTGACGCCCAGGTCGCGCCACTGCTTCTTGCTCGTTCCCCCGTCGTCGAGTCGGTACGGCGAGAACGTCTCCGGTTCGGTCGTCCCCTCGTACGTGAGGAAGACTTCGGGGCGGTCCTCGGCGGGAGGAAGTCGCGACTGCACGTCCGCGATGAACTCGTCGTGGAGTCGCTCGAACGCCCGGTAGCGCTCCTGTTCCTGAAACACCGCAGCGACCTTCTCGAACGCCTCGTACAGCGTGTAGTACGGGTAGTCGTGCCACTCGTCGGAGCGCCGGAAGATGAGGTTGCCCACGAACGGCGCGACGTTGCTCGCCACCTCGTCGACGTCGGCCTGATCCCAGTCGAACCAGTTGACGAGCATCTGCGGGTCGTACAGGTGGATGTCGCTGTCGAGCGCGTAGAACTGCTCCTTGGACCGAACCTCGGGGTTGGCCTCGATGCGACTGCGGTCGACGCCCATGCCCGGAAGTTCGTCGTAGACGTACGTGTAGTAGCGGTCTGCACCGCCGACGCCGGTCAGACCGTCGCCGTGACCGAGTGCGACGGCCATGTCGGCGTAGCCACCGTCGTAGGCCGCCCACCGCTCCGGCACCGAATCGAAAGCGACCGTTCCGACGGGCTCCATCGATACCGAGTAGGACCCGCTCGATGACTCCGTCGGCGTCGCCGCGTCGCCGCCACTCCCCGAACTGGTACAGCCGGCGAGGAATCCGGCCCCGGCGACGGCGCCACCGTACGTCACGAACGCTCTACGTGTCGGTCCCGTCCGCGTCTCGTCGTCGCTTGCCATATTTTTAGGCTCGCCTAAAAACTTATAACTGCACCGGTTTCCGGAACGCTCACTCCGACGACCGTCGGTCGGCTTCGATGTCGCGCGCCGCCGCGAGGATACGGTCGTCGTCGACGTGGTCGAGCAGTCGGTCGTGGGCGCGTTCGGTCCGGCGGTCGACCTCGTCTTCGGAGAGGTACGTCTCGCGCCGGCGCGACAAGTCCCGTTCGCACAGGTCGGCGAGGCGGTCGTCGTCGAGGCCGTGGTCGTCGGGCAGGCGGTCGTGGAACCACTCGCGCCAGCTCTCGAGGTCGCCGTCGTCGAGCGACGCCTCGCGGCGCCGCCAGTCGTAGTAGTTCGCCAGCGGATCGGGATACCCCCGCTCCCGGCGGACGTGTTCGACGAGCGTGATGCCGACCCGGGCGCCGCGACCGGCGGCCATGGTCGCCTGATAGCCCGTCTCGCCGTACGGCGACGCGATGAAGAGCCCGTCGACCGGCGTCGTGCCATCGCTGTCGGCGTAGCTCTTGTCGAACCGTTCCTCGCCGCCGTGTCCGCGAACGTGGAACATCGCGTCGCCGTCGAGCGGGCGGAGATACTCGCCGCCGTAGCGCGTCGCCGCGACCACCCGTCGGGCGGTGCGCTGGGAACCGTCCGCCGGGGTGACGACGAATCCGTCGCCGTCGACGGCCCGCTCGACCGACTCCACGTGGTCGTCGACGATGGAACAGCCCGCGGCCTCGGCGTGGTCGTGTAGCAACCCGTACAGCGTTTCGATGTCGACGCCGCCGGGGAATCCGGGGAAGTTCTCGAGGAAGGCACACCGCTTGATCGAGGAGCGGCCGCGGTCGAAGAGTACCGTGTCGAGACCGTACCGGGACGTGAAGACGCCCGCCGAACAACCCGCGGGGCCGCCGCCGACGACGAGAACGTCGTGGTCGTACTCGGTCGCGTGTCTGGGCATCGTCTTTAGGCTGGCCTAAAATCATTAAGCCGTTTCGGTCCGCGGTGTCCACGGCGTGGGCTACCGCGAGTCGTTCCGTCGCTCCCGCCAACCGGTCAACTCGTCGATGCGGGCGAAGGCCTCCCGTTCCGGGGGTCCACCACATCGCGCCACGGTCTCCGCGAAGTATTCGAGGCGATCCAGCAGGGCGTCGGTGTCGTAGGCGGGGACGTCGAGCCGAGAGGCCGCGACGGTCGCGTCGATGACGGCGTAGAAGCCGCGGTTGATGGTCGGTACCGTCCGCTCGCGGACCGTCGCCGATTCCGGCGTGAGCGCCCAGCGCACCCACCCCGTCCCTGACTCCTCGCCGTCGGCCACGCGCTCGGCGCGCACCTCGACCCACGCGGCCGCGCCGTCGCGGACGGGGTCGTCAGTTTCGGTCACGTCGAGCGCGGCGTCGACGAACTCCCGCGGGTCGGTCACGAACTGGACGACGCCCCGACCACGCCGCTCGAAGTTTCCTCGCGTCCGGGTGCGCCCCCACGTCACCGCCGTCACGGGATCCGCGGGGTCATCCGGCGCGTGAAGCCCGAGTGCCGCCTGGTTCCAGCGCTCGTTGGGACCGAGCGTCGCCACTACGGACTCGGTGACGCCGCGGAGGTCGACCGGCCAGCCGGCGTCATCGTCGTTCACACCCGCACCCCCCGTTCGAGCGCAATGAACGCCGCCGCGGCAGTGAGGTCGGCAGTCGTCCCGGGATTGATGCCAGCCTCGTGGAACTTCTCGGCCAGGTCCTCGGCGGCGGCGAGGTCACCCCGGACCGCCTCAGCCTGTCGGCTCACCTCTCGGGCGCGCTCCATTCCGTGGTCGACCGCGACGAGCGTGTCCGGCCGTTCGGCCAGCAGGTCGAGGAAGATGCGCGCCAGGCGGTCGGTGATCGGCCCCTCGTCGGCGGCGATGCGCTCCGCAGCGGCGAACGTCCGCTCGAAGCCGGTCGTCCATTCGCGGGCGTTGCCGTCGCGGTCGGCGCTCAGATGCATCACGTCGGCGAGGGTCACCCCCTGCTCGCGGAGCGCTGGGATGGCGTCTGCCCCCCGCCGGACATCGAGCGCGTCGGCCTCCGCGGGCGGGTCGTCCACCGCGACATCGACGTGTTCGAACGCGCGGTAGAACCCCGCGGCGTCGTCGACGGTCGTCGACTCGACGACGCTGGTGACGCCTTCGGGGGAGAGATCGCCGCGCGCGGCTGTTCGCACCAGCGGCACGAGCAGGAGCAGACAGCCGAACTGGGTGTTGCCGCCCTCCTGGTGACTCATGCCGTCGACCGCGCGATCGAAGGCGTCGCCGATCGCCACGTCGCTCTCGGCGGCAGCGAGGCCGGGCCGGGAGCCCACGGCGCCCGCGAGGAAATGCTCGAACCGGAGGTCGTCGTGGTCGCGCGTGCGATCCACATTCCCGGGTTTCGGCGTACTCGCGACTTCTAGCAACAGAGCGAGTTCGGCGTGATCGGTCGGCGTCATGTCGGGACGGGGGTGTGTCATCCCGACACCTCCGCGCCGAGACGGGGCGACGGATCGTCCGCGGCGCGACGACGCTTCCACCCCTTGACCGCTCGGGCGACGCGCCGGCGGACATCCGGGTCGTCGCTCGGCCGCCCGACGCTGACACCGTCGGCACCGTAGGCGAGATACTCCCACGCCGTCTTGCGGTCACGGACGCCGTTGTTGGCGAGGAGAAAGCAGTCGGGGGCCGCGGCGGCGACGCTAGCGACGACGGGTTCGGCATCCATCGCGTCGACGTGGATGGCGTCGGCGCCCGCGGCCGCGATGCGGCGCGCCGTCGCGGGCAGGTCGACGCCCTCGACTTCCGCCCGAACCTTCACGCTCACCGTCGCCCCGGCGGCGTCCGCGGCGGCGACGTAGCGCGCGAGGCGGTCGGTGTCCCGGAGCAACGTCTCGCCACACCCGACGGCGCGGAGTTCGTCCTGTCGGCAGTGGGCGTTGATTTCGAGGACGGCGTCGTGCTCGGTGCAGATCGCCGCCGCCTCGCGAATCGGCTCGACCGTCGCGCTCCGGACGTTCATCCCGGGGCGGATCGGCGCGTCGGCGAGCGCGGCGAGTTGGTCGTCCACGAAGGCGAAGGGGTCGGCGGGGAGGAACTCCTCGCGACCACGAGCGACGAGGTCACAGGCGGCCGCCCGGGAGTCGGCGTCGAGCGCGATGCCGCCGAGAACGGCGAGGTCGGCCTCCGAAGCGCCGGCCCGCGCCCACGCCGCGTCCGAGGCGCCGCTGAGGCTGGCGAGCGCGAACATCACTGCACCTCCCTGAGCGCGTCCGCGACGGCGTCCACGACGCGTTCGGCGTCCGCGGGATCGTCGATCCGCGTGTCGGTACGGATCACGGGTCGGTCGAGGTCGGTGTCGTCCGCGTCGTCGAGGACGAACGCGTCGACGAAGGGAAAGGCGTCGGCGACGCCAGCGGTCGAGGGGTCCCAGCCGACGCCACGCATGAGGTCGGCGGCCGGGCCGGAGAACACCCGGTCCTCGACGAAGGGCGAGACGGCGACGACGGGCGTGTCGTCGAGCGCGGCGTCGACGCCGTCGAGGGCGCGGATGGGGCCGATACTGGTGACGGGGTTCGAGGGGCCGATCACCACCGGATCGTCGAGCGCGTCGCGGACGGCGGGCGTCGCCTCGGCGGTCGCGGCGCCGCGGAACTCCACGTCCTCGACGGCCGGTTCCGCGCGGCGCGCGACCCAGTACTCCTGGAAATGCATCATCCCGGCGTCGGTGTGGACGATGGTCGCCACGGGATCGTCGCTCATGGGGAGCAGCGTCACGTCGAGGCCGAAGGCGTCGGCGAGGGTTCGCGTGACCTCGGTGAGCGTGTGTCCCTCGTCGATGAGGCTGGTGCGCGTGAGATGGACCGCCCGGTCGCGATCGCCGATTTCCATGAACTCCGCGACGCCCGAGAACCGCCGCCAGCGGGCGAGTCGCCGGCCCGCAGTCTGCCGGTCGGCGGGGAGATAGCGCGGCCCGGATGCCAACTCGGCGGCGGCCGCCAACCGACCGAGTTCGTCGTGGGTCGCGGTGGTGTCGCCGTCGATCCCCCACCACGTCTCCCGGTCGAGCACGTCACCCTCCTGAAAGAGGACGGTGTCGAGGTCGGGACAGACGAGGTGGCCGCCGAGTTCCACGTCGTCACCGGTGTTGGCGACGACGGTCACCGCAGCGGGGTCGAAGGCTGCCCGAACGCCGTCGAGCAGTTTCGGCGTACCCGTCCCGCCGGCGAGAAACGTGACCATGCCGGCCGTTGCACGCGGTCCGATTTGTGCCTTTGGAACCGGGGTGGGTGTATAGTAGCGTTTGGAACTGTCCGCACACCTGATCGGCGGATGGCATGTGAGCAGGTGTGCGATGGCTTACAAAGGCTACTATAGGCTATGGGCTTTTTGACGACGGCCGACAAGAGCCGGTATGGAGCGCATCGAAATCCTCCGGGACGACGTGTCGCTCGACTCGCCGACGCTCATCGAGGGGTTGCCGGGCGTCGGGCTCGTCGGCAAGCTCGCGACCGACCACCTCTCGGAGACGCTCGATATGGTCCACTACGCCAACGTTCACTGTGAGCGGTTGCCGCCGGTAGCGACGTATCAGGAAGAGAGATACGATCTCGCGACGCCGGTTCGGCTGTACGCCGACCCCGAGCGAGACCTGCTCGCGCTGCGGAGCGACGTACCGGTCTCGCCCGAGGCCGCCCTGGAGTTCGGCGACTGCTTCGAGGGCTGGCCGGCGAGCGACGAGACGTTACCCATCTACCTCAGCGGACTCGGCGAGGAGCGAGAGGAAACGGCGTCGCCCAGCATGTACGGCATCGGGACGGGCGGGATGGGCGAGCGCCTCGAAGCGGAAGGGATCGCCCCGCCGCCGGAGTCGGGACTGGTCTCCGGGCCGACGGGCGCGCTGCTGAGTCGGGCGGTCCGCGACGACGACGAGGCGCTGGGACTGGTCGTCGAATGCGACCCCCGCTTTCCGGACCCGGAGTCGGCAGCGAAACTGATCCAGGAGGGCATCTCGCCGTTGCTCGGTATCGACGTGCCGGTGACGGAACTGACGGAGCGCGCCGAGGAGATCCAGCAGGCCAAACACCGCCTCGCCCAGCAGATGCAGGAGGCGGACGAGACGAGTTCGCAGGCGCGGCCACTCGGGATGTACCAGTAGTCACCGCGTTCTGCAAGTCTTAAGCGATCCGAGGCGCTTCTCTCGACCATGCACGAGGATGCGGCCGACGGGGCGACGGGCGACGTCGCCGCGGACGACGACGAATCGGCGGCTGGCGAGGCGACTGACCTCGCCGACCGGGTCGGAGAGTACGACGAGGAACTCGGCGCGGCCGTGGCGAACCTCGAAGAACGCATCGACGCGCTGAAAGCCCATCTCGACGAGGAAGAGGAACGAGCCGACGACCTCGAATCTCGGTTGAAGCGGAAACAGGCCGACTTCCAGAACTACAAGAAACGCGCCGAGAAGCGCCAGGAGGAGATCAAAGAGCGCGCGACGGAGGACTTCCTCACGCGCCTCGTTCCGGTCCGCGACGACCTGGTCCGGGCGCTCGATCAGGACGAGGACGTAGACATCCGCGACGGCGTCGAATCGACGCTCGAAACGTTCGACCGCGTGCTCGAAGAGGAGGGCGTCGCCCCCATCGAACCCGACCCTGGCGACGCGGTCGATCCGACGCGCCACCAGGTGATGATGCGCGTCGAGAGCGACCACCCCGAGGGGACGGTCGTCGACGTCTACCGTCCCGGCTACGAACTGGCAGGCTCCGTCATCCAGGAGGCACAGGTGACGGTCAGCGACGGCAACTGAACTCTCGCAACAGCTTCCTGACACGACGCCGGAGCGAATTGCAGTTCTATATAAATATGGTCGGTGTGAGTCGATACCACGATCGCTAATCAGCAGACGGGGTCGACCCGTCCGTCGGCGGTGATGCTCCCTGTCTAGTAACCTTTAACCGACCTAAACCGGTAATCACGGACAAGATGGCGAGCAACAAGATTCTCGGAATCGACCTCGGAACCACGAACAGCGCGTTCGCGGTGATGGAGGGAGGCGATCCGGAGATCATCGTAAACGGGGAGGGCGACCGAACGACGCCCTCGGTCGTCGCGTTCACCGACGACGACGAGCGTCTCGTCGGGAAACCGGCGAAAAACCAGGCCGTCCAGAACCCGGAGAACACGATCCAGTCGATCAAGCGCCACATGGGAGAGGAGGAGTACACCGTCGATGTCGGCGACGACGAGTACACGCCGGAGCAGATTTCGGCGATGATCCTCCAGAAGATCAAGCGCGACGCCGAGGAGTATCTCGGCGACGACGTCGAGAAGGCGGTCATCACGGTGCCGGCGTACTTCAACGACCGGCAGCGCCAGGCGACCAAGGACGCCGGCGAGATTGCCGGCTTCGAGGTCGAACGCATCGTCAACGAACCGACCGCGGCGTCGATGGCCTACGGCCTCGACGACGAGTCGGACCAGACCGTCCTCGTGTTCGACCTGGGTGGCGGCACCTTCGACGTGTCCGTCCTCGACCTGGGCGGCGGCGTCTACGAAGTCGTCGCGACCAACGGGGACAACGACCTCGGTGGCGACGACTGGGACCAGGCGATCATCGACCACCTCGCCGACGAGTTCGAGGCCGACCACGGCGTCGACCTCCGCGAGGACCGCCAGGCGCTCCAGCGCCTGAAAGACGCCGCCGAAGAGGCCAAGGTGGAACTCTCCTCGCGCAAGGAGGCAGACATCAATCTGCCCTTCATCACCGCGACGGACGACGGCCCCATCCACCTCGAAACGTCGCTCACCCGCGCGAAGTTCGAATCGCTGACGAGCGACCTCCTCGAGCGGACCGTCGGCCCGACGAAGCAGGCCCTCGACGACGCCGGCTACGCGACCGACGACATCGACGAGGTCATCCTCGTCGGCGGGTCGACCCGCATGCCGCAGGTTCAGGAGAAAGTCGAGGACCTGATCGGCAAGGAACCGAAGAAAAACGTCAACCCCGACGAGGCCGTCGCGCTGGGCGCGGCCATCCAGGGCGGCGTCCTCGGCGGCGAAGTCGACGACATCGTCCTGCTCGACGTGACGCCGCTCTCGCTCGGTATCGAGGTGAAGGGTGGGCTGTTCGAGCGCCTCATCGAGAAGAACACGACCATCCCGACCGAGGAGTCCAAAATCTTCACCACCGCGGCGGACAACCAGACATCGGTCCAGGTCCGCGTCTTCCAGGGTGAGCGCGAAATCGCCGAGGAGAACGAACTGCTCGGCGAGTTCCAGCTGACGGGGATTCCGCCCGCGCCCGCCGGCACGCCCCAGATCGAAGTCGGCTTCAACATCGACGAGAACGGCATCGTCAACGTCGAAGCCGAGGACAAGGGCTCCGGCAACGCCGAATCCATCACCATCGAGGGCGGCGTCGGCCTCTCGGACGAGGAGATCGAAGAGATGCAGGAAGAGGCCGAGGAACACGCCGAAGAGGACCAGCAGCGCCGCGAGCGCATCGAGGCCCGCAACGAGGCCGAGAGCGCGGTCCAGCGCGCCGAGACCCTCCTCGAGGAGAACGAGGAGGAGGTCGACGACGACCTGCGCGAGTCCATCGAGGACGCCATCAGTGAGGTCGAGGCGGTCCTCGACGACGAGGACGCCGAGACCGAGGAGATCCAGGACGCCACGGAGGCGCTCTCGACGGAACTCCAGGAGATCGGCAAGCAGATGTACCAGGAGCAGGCTCAGCAGGCCCAGGCCGGTGCCGGCGGCGCGGGCGCCGGACCGGGCGGCATGGGCGGCGCGGGTCCGGGTGCCGGTCCCGGCGGTGCAGGCGCTGGCGACGGCGACGAGTACGTCGACGCCGACTTCGAAGAGACGGACGACGGCGACGACGACGAGTAACGCCGGCGAGCCACGTTTTTCAAATAGGTAGGGACGGTAACTCACAGTAACTGATGACTGAGGATTTCTACGACGTGCTCGGGGTGTCCAGGGACGCCTCCGAAGACGAGATCAAACAGGCGTACCGAGAGAAAGCCACCGAGTACCATCCGGACGTGAGCGACGACCCCGACGCCGAGGAGAAGTTCAAGAAGGCCAAGAAGGCCAAAGAGGTGCTCACGGACGAGGAGAAACGGCAGGCGTACGATCAGATGGGCCACGAGCGCTTCGAACAGGCCGAGAAGCGCGGCGGCTTCGACGGCGGTGGCCCCGGCGCGGGCGCCGGTGGCGCTCGAGGTAACCCGTTCGGTGGCGGCGGGGGCGGCGGCTTCGAGGACATCTTCGAGCAGTTCTTCGGCGGGGGCGGCAGCGGCGGCGGCAGCCGACCCCGACAGGGGCAGGACCTCCGCACGTCGCTCCAACTCGACCTCGAAGAGGCGTACGAGGGGGTCGAACGCGAGTTCACCGTCACGCGCCCGACCCGGTGTTCGGACTGTGACGGCGCGGGACATCCGCCCGACGCCGACGCGGAGACGTGTCCCAACTGTGACGGACAGGGACAGGTTACGCAGGTCCAGCAGACGCCGTTCGGGCGGATGCAACAGACGGGAACCTGTCGCCGGTGTGGCGGCGACGGGACGCTCTACAGCGAGACGTGTGACACCTGTGGCGGCGAGGGGCAGGTCCGCGAGGAGTCGACGCTCTCGGTCGACATCCCGGCCGGCATCCGCGACGGCCAGACCCTCCGGATGGAAGGCGAGGGCGCGCCCGGGTCGAACCGCGGGCCGAACGGCGACCTCCTCATCGAGGTGTCCGTCGCCGACCACTCCGACTTCGAACGCGAGGGCGACGACCTCCACTACCAGCACCCCATCTCCTTCCCGCAGGCCACCTTCGGCGACACCGTCGAAGTGCCGACGCTCGACGGCACCGTCGAGATGGACGTCCCCGAGGGTACCCAGAGCGGCGAGACGTTCCGCCTGAAGAACAAGGGCATGCCGCGCCTCCGACGCCGAGGTCGCGGCGACCTCTACGTACAGGTGCAGGTCGTGACGCCGGACAGCCTGAACGACGAACAGCGCGAAGCCTTAGAGCAGTTCGCGGAAGCCGGCGGCGAGGAAGTCGAGGTGAACGAGGGCTTCTTCGAGCGGATCAAGAGCAGTTTCTAGATGCGCGTCCTCGGCGACCTGGTCGCCCGTGACCGGCGGAGCGACCGACCCGCGCTGCGGATCGACGCCCGTGACCGGACGTTCAGTTACCACGAGTTCTGCACGACCGCCTGGAAAGCCGGTCACGCGCTCACCCACCTCGGCGTCCACCGCGGCTCGCGCGTCGCGCTCGCGACCGATCCGTCGCCACCGATCCTCCAGACCTGCGTCGGCGCCGCGTCGCTCGGCGCCCGAGTGGCGTTCGACACGTCCGCCGAGAGCCGGGTCGTCGTGGTGCCCGCCGACCGCGAAGCCGAATTCGACGCCGCTGCGTCGCGAGTCGTCGTCTACGGTGACGCGCCGGCGTCGACGGCGGCGACCCACTGGGAGGGCGTGGTCTGGAGCGAGAACCCGTCGGTCCCGCCGGCCGAGCCCGACCCGGCCGATCCGGTGCTCGACCGACCGGCCGACGACGCACCGCTCACGCACTGCGATTTCCTCTCGCGGGCGGAGCGTATCGTCGCCGACGCCGGCCTCGATGCCGAAACGTCGGTCGCGCTGCGCGCGTCGCTCGCCGACCCGCACGCGGTGATCGCTGGCGTGGTGGCGCCGCTGGTCGCGGGTGGCACGGTCGTCATCCCCGACGGCGGCGGGGCGTCGGCGGACGTGGCCGTCGGCAGCGATCCGGCCCCCGAACCACGGCGGATCGATCCGGACACGGTCTGATACGGAGTATTGTAACTGTCTATCGGTGGGTCGTCAAGACGATTCGGCGAACCACCGGTACTGACTGACAATAAACCGTATGCGAGCCCCTCCCGACCGACGGGTCGGCACGGCCGGCCGCTACTGTATTCACGCGCCAGGTCGTAGCCCCGCTATGGAACTCGACCCGGACGCGCTCACGTGTTCGCACTGCGGCGAGCCGATCACCGATTCGGGATATCTGCCGGCGACCGACGCGTCGGGGACGTATCAGCCGATACCCGAGGCGGCCGTCTGCGGCGCGTGTGGCTTCAACGAACTCGGGATGACAGGCTGTGCCCCCGAACCGACGGACGTGTTCGACTCCGACACCGCCGACGTGTTGTTGTACGTGACGGTGTCCGACGAGGGCGTGGAACGCGTCTCGGTCAAGGAGTGACGGTCACCGACCGAAGACATGTCTATAAGCGAAGAGATTTAACGGTTAATTCACACGGTTCACTATGCGGGTTTCAACCGAATCGATTCACCCACGGTACGGATTCTACGCCGTCGGGTGGATCTGTTTCGGACTCGGACTCATCCATTACCGAATAGAACCCGGCGGGCTGGAGTCGGTTCTCGAACTGGTCATGATTGTCGGGCTCTCGGTCATCGTGCTTTATACGGGGTATGAGCTCCCGGATCAGTCGATATCCGCGGCGGGGCAGTGGCGGGCGCTACTGTTAGGGATTGGCGTCGCGGTCTCGTTTACCACACTGGCGTTTGCCGTCTGGCTGACGTGGTCGATCGATGGGACGCATCGGAAGTTCTCCTTTCTCCTCTCGTTTGCCGCGTCACTCGGTGCAGCGGTCGGCACGCGGAGCAGCCTCTATGCAGTGCAGTCGAAAGAACGACTCGCCAAAACGCAAGAACTCACGAAACTGCTCCGGATCAATCAGCGGGTGCTGCGACACAACCTTCGGAACGAACTCTCGATCGCACTCGGCTATCTCGGAAACATCGAGAACGAAATCGATTCGGACGATCTCAGTGCCGACCTCGAACTGATCCGAGACCACCTCGAAGCGCTCCTGGAAACCACGGACCGGACGCGGAAGATCGTCTCTATCTGGGACACCGACGACCGCAGCGAACTCGATCTCACGGCGATACTCGAAAAGCAGCTACACCAGCTACGGCAGGAACACCCGGACGTAGATGTCACGTCGACGCTCCCGGCGGAGTGTCGGGTGGTCGCTCACGTCGCGTTACCGCTCGCGATCCGCGAGGTGCTGACGAACGCCATCGAACACAACCCCCGCGACGTCTCCGTCCACGTCACTCTCGATCGTCGAAATAACGGCACGGTGGCACTCGAGGTGGCTGATACGGGGACGGGGATCCCGAAACCCGACCTCGAAGCGATAACCATCCCCGAGGAGACGCCGCTCGCCCACACGCAAGGTCTCGGTCTGTGGATCCTCTACTGGACCGTCAGGATGTCCGACGGAACGGTCGAGTTCCACGCGAACGAACCGACCGGGACCGTCGTCAGCATAACGCTGCCGGCGCTATGAACATTTATTAGCCGACAGCCGGCTCGTTCCGCCGTGTCATTTCCTCGGGCCAAGCCAATCGACGACCTCTACGAGGACGTCGCCGGATACGACCTCGTCGTGGTACCGGACGCGCCACTGGCCAGCGCGTTGAACCGTCGCATCGACCGGCCACATCTCGGATCGTTCGCGATCACGCCCCGTCGTCTCGCGGCGGGCCGTCGGGAAGAAGCCGAGGACCGCATCGCCTTTCTCGAACTCGTCGAGCAGACCGACCTCGACTGGAAGCGCGGTGCCTACGCCATCGGGAACATCCTCCAGTGCTGGGAACACCGTGGCCGTCTCGAAGCCATCCTCGACTACGATGCGTACGTCGACGGCGCCACGCGCCAGGCGGTCGAGTACATCGCTGGTCTCGATACGACATCGCGGCGACTCACCGAGTACCGCATCGACGGCGATCAGGATATCGCCGTCGTCGGACACGACCAACTAACGCAGCTGGAGCGATCGATCCTCCCCGACGACTACGAGACGTACGACACGTTCGGTGAACGGGAGTTCGACCGGCCGCCGTTCCACATCTTCGACTCCGCCACGGCCATCGTCGACACCGTCGTCGATGCCGTCACCGAATCGAACGCCGACGACGTTGCTGTCGTGCTCGACCGAGGGAGCGAGTTCTCCGCGCTCATCGAGTCCGCGCTGGAGGCCGACGACATCCCGTTCTACGGCGGTCCCGGCTTCATCGACGACCCCGACCACCGCACGTTCGTCCAGTTGCTCCGTGCGGCACACGGCGGCACCGAGACGCGCGTCGGTGAGATACGGCCGCTCCTCTCGCGACTCGGTATCTCGCTCGACGTCGAGCACGACGAGAAGCGCCTGTACGAACTCGACGACCGCGAACTCGACTGGCTCGTCGACTTCTGTGGGCACATCGAAACCCGGACTTTCGCTGAGGCGCTCGGCCGGTTCGAGGACAGGGTGGACCGCCGACTCGACGGGTTCCGTGCCGAACTGGAGACGCTCGGCATCGCCGACACGCGCGCGACCGAGTCTGCCGTGGACCAGCTTGTGTTCTACCTCCAGAGTTACGAGGTGCCCATCGACCGGGACAACGAGGGAGTGTTGCTCGCCGACGCGAAGTCGGCCGCCTACGTCGACCGCCCGGTCGTCTTCTACCTCGGACTGGACGAGGACTGGACGCATTCGGCGCCGCGCCGTCCGTGGGTCGATCAGGGTCCCCAGTACACGCGCAACATCCAGCAGTTCCAGCTCCTCCTCCAGAGCGGAGCGACGCAATACTACCTCGTCCAAGACGCGAAAGGCGGGTCGCCGGTGACGCCGTGTCTCTACTTCGAAGAACTGCTCGACGAGGAGTTCGAGCGCTTCAGCGACCTGGATTCGGCGACGCACGCACCCCGGATCGACCGTTCCGGTGACGGCTTCGAGAAGAAACCGGTCGAGGCCACCACCTCCCAGATGTCGACCATCAGCCAATCCAGTCTCGGCACCTACGTCAACTCGCCCCGAGACCACTTCTTCGACCGACTCGTCGACGACCCCGACAAGGACTACTTCAAAGAAGGGAACCTCTTCCACGACTTCGCCGAGTTCTACGTCACCCACCCGGAGTTCGTCGACGAGGGCGTCATCGACGACGTGGTGGAGTATATGCTCGCGGAAACGCGGCCGTTCGTCCGGTCGGTCGACGAGGCGACGCGCCGGACGAAATACCGCGCTGGCGTGGAGACCATCGTCGCGTTCTTCGATGAGAACACGCCAGTCGACGGCGAATTTCTCACCGCCACGAGCGACTGGGGGAGCAACGTCTTCGCCGAGCGCTTTGATCGTCCCATCGACTCACCCATCACCGAACGGTGGTTCGAGAACGAGGACCTGGGGGTGAAAGGGAAAATCGACCTGGTTCACTCGCCGTCCCGACTCCTCGACCACAAGAGCGGCCGGCGCAAGAGCGCCGCTCAGATCGTCAAACGTTCGGCGCTCGACCCACCCAGCGACTCGCCGAACTTCCAAGCGCTCCTGTACCTCACGCACTGGCGCTCGCAGTACCCCGAACAGCGACTCGAATTCGCCTTCTTCCACTTCCTCGATACGCTCGACGATGTCGTCGCCGGTGAGGTCGATCTCGACGACACGCTGACGACGGTCTCCTACCATCCGATGCCGTTCGAGGCGCACGCGCGCTCCGAGGCGTTCTTCGACGAGTTGGTCGAAGACGGCGCGAACGACTGTCAGAAGACGCTCTCCCAGGTCGACTACGAGGACTACGCGGCGGTCTTCGACGAGACGGACCTTCCGGACACGACCGACAGCGGCGAACTCATCGACTCGGCGTTCGGCGAGACGCTGACGGCCCGACTGAAAGACCGCGTCGGCGACTACAAGTACGTCGAGTCGGGCTGCAAGCAGGCGATGCGCCAGTTGGCGCGCGTTCGCGGGCGGACGTTCTTCGAAGACGATCTCGACGCGTTCGAGGCCTTCGTCGACGAGCGCCTCGGGGAACTGAACCGCCGACGCGCCGGGGTGGAACGCTTCCCGATCGGGGGACTCGGCGGCGAGCCGAACTACCGCTACGTGGACAACCGCGACCTGCTCCTGGAGGGTGAGCGATGACCGACCACGGCCCGAACGACCAGCAACGGGAACTCATCGACGGAACGGACGGCCTCTATCTCGTCGACGCCGGCGCCGGGACGGGCAAGACGTTCACCGTGACGCGCCGGTACGCCACCATCGTCTCGCAGGATGCCGTCGATCCCGACGATGTCCTGCTGGTGACGTTTACGAACAACGCGGCCGCCGAGATGAAAGAGCGCATCGTCGGGAACTGCCACTACGGGATGCGCGAACTCGCGGACGCCCCAATTCAGACGTTCCACTCGCTCTGTCACGACATCCTCGAGGAGCACGGGCACGCCGCCCCGACGTATCTCGGCATCGACGACCGCATCACCGGGTCGACGCGCATCGTCGAAGACGAACTCGTCGAAGAGGCGCTGTTCGGCGAGTTCATCGACCGATTCAGCGACGAGCATCCCGAGTACGACGATTTCTTCCGCGCGCTCTCGAATCCGGACGAGTTGCTCGGCCTGCTCAACCAGCTCGCGGCGAAGGGCGTGTTCCCGGACGCCGACGGGTGGTACCGCGACGGCGAGCGCCATCTCGACGGCGACTTTGCGGCGTTCAAAGCGGTGTTCGACGAGCTGAACGAACCGCGAAACGGCGGGCGCAAACAGTCCGTGCTGCGGTCGAAGCTCGGTCGCTACGGGCGGAACAAGTGCTACCTCCCCGACGCCCCCGAGAAATCGGCGGTTCGTGGGGACGGCAAACAGGTCCCCGACGACCTCGCCAGGCGCGTCCTCGAGGAAGACCGCACGGATCTGAAGGCGTTCGTCCACGACATCTACCACGCGTACCTGCAGTTCGCGCTGCGGCGCAACTACCTGAACTTCGGGATGCTCCAGCTGTTCGCGTTCGTCCTGCTCTGTGAGAACCACGATCTGCGCGACGACGTGGCGTTCGAGTATGTGATGATCGACGAGTTTCAGGATTCCAGCGAGATACAGTTCAAGCTCGCGCTCCTGCTCGCGGGCACGAACAACGTCTGCGTCGTCGGCGACTGGAAACAGAGCATCTACAGCTTCCAGTACGCCGACGTCGACAACATCGTCGAGTTCGAGAGCCGGCTGGATCGCTTCGTCGACCAGTTGAACCGCGACCACGAACGCGTGTCGTTCCCGACCAGCCCCGTCACCACCATCGAACTCGTCGAGAGCTACCGCTCCACTCAGGAGATACTCGACTTCTCGGAGCACGCCCTGCGAGCCCCCGCAGCGAATCTGGATGACGTAGACGAAGAGGCCGTCGACGACCGTATCGTTTCACTTCGGTCGAACTCGGACCACGAGAACACCACCATCGAGGCGATTCGGAGCGACGAGGAGCAGGAGGCGGTGCTGGCGAAGATCCAAGGGATCGTCGGCAACGAGAACTACCGCGTCGAGGACGAGGACGGCACTCTCCGAGCGCCGCAGTATGGCGACATCGCGGTGATGACGCGCACGCGTGACTTCGGGAGAGAGTTGCTCGGCACCGCCGAGGCGTACGGGCTCCCGATGGCCTACGAGGGCGGGATCGAACTCTTCCGGACGGACCAGGCAAAGCTCCTGCTCGCCTGGCTGCGCATCCTGGAAGACGACATCGACCGCGGGTGGGCCGTCGTCCTCGAGCGAGCGGGCTACACGCTCGACGAGATCGACGCGATCCTGGAGCGCGAATCGTACCCTGAGAACGTGGTGGCGTTTCGCGAGGAGCTGCGGGCGATGGAGACGCTCGGCAGCGTCGCGCGGCGCGTGTTCGCTCGCTACGGCTACGACGGGCCGACGGCGGACGTCGTCCTCCACACGCTCCAGTCGGTCCACAACGCGACCACGCAGACGCGTGGCGATCTCATCCGATTCATCGAACGCGGTGTCGAGGCCGGAAGTACCCGCGAAGTCCACGCCGGCGCGGGGACGAACTCCGTGACCGTCCAGACGATTCACGCGACGAAAGGCCTCGAATACCCCATCGTCATCCTGGCGAACATGAACAGCGGGCGGTTCCCGCCGGGCGGCGGTGGTGGCGGCGTCGTCACCTACGACGACCCCGTTGGCTTGCGTCAGCGGAAAGTGTACTCGAAAGACGCACACGGGCTGCCCCACGTCTACGACAACTGGCGAGCCGATGTCCTCCGGGCGTGTCTGCCTCGCGAGTACGACGAGGAGCGCCGGCTCCTCTACGTCGCCATCACGCGCGCCGAGAGCCACGTCGTCTTCACCGCTGGCGAGGATCCGAACACCTTCATTGAGGAGCTCCCGGTCGCGGTCGAGTCAGTCACGCCCGACGTTGCGGAGCACACGCAAGAAGAGTCGGACCAGACCGCGCTCCAGGTCAAGATGCCGGTCCCGGAGGGACCACGCGGACACACCCCGCATACGCTCATGCGCGACGAGGTGTTCGAGGACGTCGAGGGGGGTCGCGGGACCGAGTTCGGCACGCGAGTCCACGACTTCGCCGAGGCGTACGCGCTCGGTGAAGATGTCGAACCACGTGACTCAGAACCGGACGAGGCGCACGTCGCGCAGTTCATCGACGGCCTCGACGGGGCGTTACTGATCGAGGAAGACGCGTACCTGCCGCTCACGGTCGATGGCGAGCGCGTGACCATCTCGGGCGTGGTCGACCTCGTTCACGTGACGCCGGACCGCGTGGACATCGTCGACTACAAGACTGACCGCGGCCGGCACGGCGAGTCGGAGTACCGCAAGCAGTTGAGTGTCTACTACCACGTCGTCAGCGACGCCTACCCGGATCGGGAGATCACGGCCAGTGTTCTGTATACGGAGACGGGGGTTCGTCGGGACATCGAACCGCTCGACATGACCGAGATTAAGGCTCTCGTCAGGGATTCCGACATATCGTCGACGGAAGTCACCGAGTAACGGCGCGACTGGTATTCCGGGCGGGGCGCTGCAGGATTTGAACCACGGTCGCTCGCTACGCTCGCTCCCTGATTCAAATCCTTCGCGGTTCCATTGCTGCCGCTCACGGGGTTGTTCGCGGCAGCAAGTGGGCGCTGCAGGATTTGAACCCGCGACAATCTGGTCCGAAGCCAGACACTCTGTCCAGGCTGAGCTAAGCGCCCCGTAGTGTGTATTCGAACGTCCCCGGCCAATAAACCAACCGATCGGGGCGACGCGCCACCGGACCCACGCTCAGATTTAACTGTTCGTTCGTCCAACCAGTACGTATGACAGATGTCGAAATCGAATACTGCGTCCCGTGTGGCTTCCTGGAACGTGCTGAAGACGTCCAACACGCGCTGCTCACGTCGCTCGGCGAGGACCTCGACTCGGTCGCGCTGGTGACCGGCGAGAAGGGCGTCTTCCGCGTCAGCGTCGACGGCGAGACCATCTACGACAAGGACGAGAACGGCGACTACGACACCGACGCCCTGGTCGACGCGGTGCGGGAGCGCGTCTGAGCGGTCGCGGAAACGGAATCCTTACTTCGGCACCGCCGCGACCCTCGGGCATGGCAGAGGCACTCGTCGCCGAGGGCGTGCGCAAGCAGTACGGCGACACCGTCGCGCTCGACGGCGTCTCGCTATCGATCCCCGCAGGCGAGGTGTTCGGACTGGTCGGCCCCAACGGCGCGGGCAAGACCACGCTCGTCCGGGCACTCACGGGGACCACTCGCTACGAGGGGGCGATCCGGGTGCTCGGCGAGGAGCCGGGGGGCGTCGATCCGTCCCGGATCGGCCTCCTCCCGCAGTCGTTTCACCCGGCAGATCGGCTCACGGCCCGCGAACTGATCGCGTACTACGCCGGCCTCTACGACGAGTCCCGCGCCGTCGACGATGTCCTCGACGACGTGGGACTGACCGACGCCGCCGACACCTGGTACGAGAACCTCTCGGGCGGCCAGCGGCGGCGAGCCTGTGTGGGCACGGCGCTCGTCAACGATCCCGACGTGCTCTTCCTGGACGAACCGACGACGGGTATCGACCCTGCGGGCCGACGGTCGCTGTGGGAACTGATAGAGAACCTGGCTGCGGGCGGCACGACGGTGTTGCTCACCAGCCACTCGATGGGCGAGGTCGAACGACTGGCCGACCGCGTCGGTCTCCTCCGTGACGGGAGTCTCGTCGCTGTCGGCACGCCGTCGGAGTTGGTCGCGGACCACGGCGGCGACAGCCACCTGCTGGTGGACGTGGACGACCCCGCGGATGCACGGGTGGCCGCAGAGGCCCTCGACGCCGACATCGACGAACGCGACGGCCATCTCGTCGTCCACGATGTCGCGCTCGCGGACGTGGGCCGTGTCGTCGCGGAGCTGGAAGCCGCCGGCGTCGACTTCGATTCGTTCACCTGGGCCGAACCCGATCTCGAGGACATCTACCTCCGCCTGACGGGTGAGTCGCTGACGGCGGGGATGGACCGGAAGCCAGCGACGGAGACGGAAGGGGAGGCGTCGCGATGAGCCGCCAGCGGCGGATCCGGTCGACGTTCGTTGCCGCGGCCCGCGCGTTCACCCGGCGGAAGACGGCCGTCTTCTTCACGTTTTTCTTCCCCATCCTGCTCATCCTGATCTTCGGCGCGCTGGTGCAGACCCGACCCACCGGCGGCGGCCTGTTCGCCCGCGAACCGGCGTACTACCTCCCCGGCTACCTCGGCATCGTCGTGGTGTTCACGCCGCTGTCGCGGGTGGGAAGCACCATCGCGCGCCACCGCGACGGCAACCGCTTCGAGAAACTGGCGACGACGCCGCTTCGCCGCTGGGAGTGGCTCTTCGCCCACACGCTGGTCAACGCCGTCGTCATCGGCCTCGCCGGCCTGCTGCTGTTCGTACTGGTGTTGTTCGTGACGGGCGCCGAGGTGGTCGTCGGCCCCGGACTGCTCGCGCTGGTCCCGCTCGTGGTCGTCGGCGTGACGTTGTTCTGTGGACTGGGGGCGATCATCGGCCGCGTCGCCGACTCCCAGGACGGCGTCATCGCCGCCAGCAACTCCGTCGCGCTCCCGGTGTGGATGCTCTCGGAGACGTTCGTCCCGCCCGCGATGCTGCCCGCCTGGTTCCGCCCCGTGACGGACGTTTCGCCGCTGACGTACTTCTCCCGTGGCGTCCGCGCGGCGACCGAAGGCGGCGATCCGATGGGGTCGCTGCTCGTGTTGGCGGTGCTAGCCCTCGGGATCTTCGTCGCCGGCGCCGTCGCCGTCCCGCGAACGGAGTGATCGAGCGTCCGTGTCGGTGGAATCGTCGGTAGCGGCCACCGATCCGTCGCCCGCGCCGGCGTTCGCGCCCGGTTCGATCCAGCCCCGGCGTGCGGCGAGCGATTCCCGGAGACGGGTCGCGAGCGTCGCCCGGAGGTCGTCCGCCGTCGCGTCGTCAATGTCGACTGCGGCGGCGTCGCTGCCGACGATCGAGAGGGAGCCAGCAGTGTCGGCGGTCACCGTCGCGACCCCCCAGCGTCGCTGGAAGAACGTCCGCGAGTCGATGACCGTCTGGATGCGGTAGTAGGGAACGATCTTTATCTCTCGGCGGAGGACGCCGTTTCGCGTGACGAGATGGTGCTCCCCGAGCCAGTACCCCCGGTGTCGCCATTTGAAGTGGGCAGCGACGGGGACGAGCAAAACGAGCGCCACGGGACCGTACCAGGGGAGCGACCGCGCCACGAGAAGGTCGACGCCGTAGAGGAGCGCGACGACGACGCCGAGACCGAGGCAGTAGCGGAGGGCGTAGCGACGGCGGACGCGTTTCGGCGGGCGGTCGAACGCCGGCGTGCCGAACGACTCGATGCGCGAGGCGAGGTCGAACACCCGCTCGCGGCTGGCGAGCGGGACGGCCGCCTCCGACCCGCTCTCGCCCGATCCGGGGGTGTACCCCGCCGTTTCGATGCGGAGCGACGCGTAGCCGAACAGCCGCTTCAGCGGGTCGTCGGTCACGGTCAACGTCTGCACCTTGTCCAAGGGGATCGACCCGTCGTATCGCCGCAGGAGGCCGCGCTCGTACTGCAGTTCGTCGCCGACGCGCGCGAGGCGGAAGTCGTAGTAGTTGAGGACGGAGACGAGCGCGCCACCGAGCCACGAGACGAGGACGATGACGAGCGCGACGGCGACGACGCCGGCCGCGAGAACGCCGATCTGCGTGGCGAGCATCGACGACAGCGCGGGGAGGCTCCCGGAGAGCAACACGAACAGGAGGCCCGGGATCCGGAAGTCGAACGACAGCGCCCCCACGAGCAGGAGTTCGCGCCCCGACAGCGCGAACAGGGCTTCGCTCTCTCGGTCCGGCGCGGACGCCTGGTCGCTAGTCTCTCCAGCCGCCGCGTCACCCCGTTTCAGTCGGCCGATATCCTGCTGCAGCCGTTTGGCCACCTCGAAATCGACGAACCGAAGCGACGCCTCCGTCTCGCTCCCGCCGGCCGTCTCGAAGTCGACGGCGGCGATGCCGACGAGTCGCTGGACGATGTTCCGGCTGATGTCGACGTTCTGGATCCGTCGGATGGGGATTTCGCGGTTGCGTCGCGAGACGACGCCCGAGCGGATGTCGAGCGTCTCGTCCCCGAGTTCGTACTCGAACCGGCGGTAGTAGGTCACCTCGTAGCCGACGAGCAGGAGGATCGCCAGGCCGACGAGGGCGGCGCCGACGACCCCGCCGATGGGGCCGAGCGCGGCCGACGCGCCCGAGGAGATGACGACGGCGGTGAACACGAGGCCGGCCCCGCGTTCGATCACGCGGTACGGCACCGAGAGCGGCGAGAGCTTCATACGGCGTCGTCGCCCTCGGCGCCGATCGCGAGGCGTTTGAGTCGCTCGCGCAGGTCGTCGGCGCCCGTCGGCGTCAGTCCGGGAACGGTCACGTCGGCCCCGCGCGAGCCGGCGGTGTAGACGACGGTGCTCGCGAGGCCGGCGAGCCGTTCGACCGGCCCGCGCGACGAGTCGACGTGCTGGATGCGAACGAAGGGGACGACCGTCCGAACCCGCGTAAAGACGCCGCGTTCGAGGTAGAGCGCGTCGTCGCGCACTTCGTATCGCCAGACGCGGTAGCGGGCCGTCGCAAGCCCCACACCGACGACGAGGGCGACGACGAAGACGGCGGGCGGTACCCACGCTGGCAGGGTAAGGAGAAACCGGCTGACGACCAGCGTAACGGCGGCGAGAACGGCGGCGAGAACGGCCGCCTGCCCGGCCCAGACGGCGCGGACGCGCGGGTGAAGCCGATTCATGTCGGCGGTGCCCTCCGCTGACGATGGGACATGCCACCCGCTTGCGGTCGGCACGGCAAATAGGTGCTGGCTGGCTACAGCGCGTCGAGGAGGGCGTCCACGTCCGCGGCCGTGTTGAAGACGTGGACCGACGCCCGGACCGCCTCGGGATGCGAGAGCGACCGGATGTGAATCCCCTCGTCGGCGAGTCGGTCGACCAGCGCCGCGGGATCGTCGGCGGTGAAGGTGACCAGTCCGGACTCGTACTCGCGGGGGCTCAGCAGGCGGTCACCGAGGCCCGCTTTCAGCCGGTCGGTCAGGCGCTCGATGCGATCGGTGATCGTATCGTAGCCGATCGCCTCGATGGTGTCGATGGCTTCGACGAGACCGCGGTACGGCGCCGGGGACGTGGTGCCGACCTCCAGGCGCGGGGCGCCGTCGACGAGTTCCAACTCCTGGGCACCGGGGTCGTCGACGCTGCGGTAGCCCGCGAGACCGGGCGTGAGGCGGTCGGCCACCTCGCGGTCGACGTAGAGAAAGCCGGCGCCCCACGGCCCGAGCAGCCACTTGTGGCCGGCGGCGGCGACGAAGTCCGCTTCCCACGCCCCGACGTCGACGGGGACCTGTCCCGGCGACTGGACGGCATCGACCAGAACGAGCGTGTCGTGTTCGTGGGCGATTTCGACGACATCGGCGATAGGAAGTCGCGTCCCGTGACTCCAGGTGATGGAGTTCAGACAGAGGAGGCGCGCGTCGGCGACGGCGTCTTCGACCGCGTCGAGGTCGATCCGGCCGGACTGAGTTTCGAGGACGCGAACCCGGACCCCCCGTTCGCGGAGGTTCCACCACGGGACGACGCCGGCCGGGTGTTCGAGGTCGGTGCGGACGACCACGTCGCCGGGGTTCCAGTCGACCGTCGCGGCGACGCGCGCGATACCGTCGGCGGTGCTGTTGGTGAGCGCGATCTCCGAGGGTTGGGCACCGACGAAGTCGGCCACGGCCTCGCGCGCCACCTCGAAAATCTCGTAGGCGGCGGGGTACGCCCCCTCCTCGACCGGGGCGACGTACTCATGGTGTTCGAGACAGTCGGTCGTCGCCTCGACGACGGGGCGGGGTGCCGGCCCCGAGGCGCCGGTGTTGAAGTAGACGCCCCGTTCACAGACCGGAATCGCCGCCCGGAGGTCTTCGGGTCGCATACCACCCTGTCAGCGGGCGGGCCTCCTCAACGTTTCCCGTCGCGATCAGGCCGTCGCGGTCAGCACTCGTTCGATCCGGCCGCGGACGGTATCGATCCGGGTTCCGAGAGCCCCGACGGCGTCGAGGACCGGGTACGACACCGAGAGGTCGGCGTAGAGATACTCCGTCAGATCCGTCGGGACGCCCGGTAGGTCGCCCCGATAGCCGCGGATCGTCTCCTGTCGTCGCGCGCCGAGGTCCGCCACGCGGGCTTCGAGATCGTCCAGCGTCGACCACCGATCACGCAGGGTGTCGAACCCGTACCGGGTGTGCGAGTCCACGTCGAGCGACCGAAGCGTCGCACACAGGTCGTCGATGTCGTCGGCTGCCCGGGCCAGTGCCGACCGCTCGTGGTCCAGGACATCAAGAAAGGCCTCGCGCTCGTCCCGGGCTGCCGTCGCCGCCGACCGCACCGCGCCGCGGATCTCCGGTGTCAACACCGCGTCACTCACGATGGCGGCCGCCAGCGTGTCGCCGAACTCCACCGCGAGGCTCTCGGGGACGGTGTCACCGTACTCCGCGCCGTAATGGGCCACGTCCATCACCGTCTCGACGTACGCCGTGCGGACGGCGTCGGTCGTCCGGTCTGGGCGGTCGAACCCGGGGACTGCGGGCGGAGACGCCGAGACCGACGCCGTCGGCAGATCCGCCACACGGCGGTTGAACGCGGCGAAGGCGTCGCGTTCGGCACGCACACACGCCCGTTCCTCGTCGACCGCTGCCCTGGCAGCGTCGATCGTGCCGTCTACGGCCATACTCGTCCCGAACGGCCGAGCCAGCATAAATGTATATTATATAATATATATCGGAAGCTGAGGAGTGTTGTGACACATATTCACGATGGGAGGCGTCGCTGGTTGATCAAACAGTCGTTTGTGCTTCACCCGATGTTATAGCCGTCCACGGAGTAGGCGACGTATGGTACGACGACTTGGAGTAGTACTGCTCGCGGCGCTGGTAGTACTATCCGGATGTAGTGGCGGGGCAAGCAGCGGCGCCCAGGTCAGCGGTGGTGGCGATGCGACGACCCTCGCGGAGACGGCCGCCGTCGACCAATCCGGGGCCGAAGAGCGGGCAGCTAACGACGAGGGCGGCGGAGGGGACGGCGGCAGCGCCGACGCGACCGCCAGGGCGGGACGCTCCATCATCCGCACCGGCCAGGTGCAACTGCGGGTCGACGACTACGAGACCGCACGGTCGAACCTGACCGCCGCCGTCGAGGCGCGGGGGGGCTACGTCAGCGGGTCGTCCCAGCAGGTCCACGAACGCGGCGACGACGCCTGGACCTCGGGTCGGGTCGTCCTCCGGGTCCCCGCCGAGGACTTCGCCGAGATGATGACCGTCGTCGAGCGCCAGGGCCACGTCCGCGAGTCACGGACGTCGACCCAGGACGTGACCGACCAGGTGGTCGACTTAGAGGCGCGACTGGAGAATCTGCGCGCCGAGCGCGACCGACTGCGGACGCTGTACGATCGCGCCAACGACACCGAGGACGTTCTCGCCGTCGAGCGTCGACTCTCCGAAGTACAGACCGAAATCGAGCAAACCGAAGCGCGGTTGCAGAGCCTCCAGCGGCAGGTCGCGTACTCCACGATCACGGTCGAGATGAGCGAACCCCGGCCCGACCGCCCCGCCCCCGATCACTGGTACGACACGCCCATCCTGTCCGCGTTCCTCGAGTCCGTCCACGGGGTCGGCGTCGCGCTCCGCGCACTGGCCGTCGGCGCCGCCTTCGTCGCACCCTATCTCCTCGTCTTCCTGACGCCCATCGCCGTCGTGGCGGGGCTCCTCTACCGGTATCGGCGCCGGATCCTCTAACCGGCGTTAGAGGCGCGCCCGCACCTTGCGGAACGGGACCGCTGCGTCGGCGTCGACCACCTCGGCGATGGCGTCGGCTGCGCCGAGCAACCACTCCGCGCGTTCGATGCGTGACTCCAGGTCGCCGGGACCGATGCGGAAGCGCTCGACCAGGTCGGCGGCGCTCGCGCCTTCGGTCCACTCGTGCAGGATACGTGCCGTCTTCACTGCCGTCAGCCACGCCTCGAACGCGTCCGTCTCGCCCATCGCCGTCGTGAACTCGGCCGCGTGTGACTGGGCGAAGCGGTACATCTCCGCACGCTCGCGGTTCCCGAGATACGTGTCCTGCATGTCGGGCGTGTCACAGACGATTTCGAGCGCCGTCAGGCCGGTCACCGTCTCCATTCCTGCCGCCGTCCGGAGGCCGGCGACGACGCGGGCGCCCGTCTCGGGGGCGACGTACTGTCGGGAGACGCGCTCGCCGAGGTCCGTCGCCGCCAGGCCGCCGTCGTCGCGGATCATCTCCATCGAGACGAGGTCCGCGACGGCCGTGTCGACGACGCCGCTCAACTCGATCGTCGGCGTCCCGTGAGCGTAAAACGTCGCGTCGAGGACGTCGAGGACGCCCTCCCGCGACGCGGCGAAGTCCGAGGAGACGATGGAGAGGACGTGCGTCCGGAGCGCGTTCGGATCGGCCAACTGCGACTCGACGCGCTCCGGATCCGCCTCGACGTAGCGCGCCCGGAGTTCGTCACGGGTGTCGCCGTCGCCCACGAGCACCGCCTCGCCGTAGGGGTCGAGATGGGGGCGCCCCGCCCGCCCGCACATCTGATGGACTTCGAGGACGGGGAGCCACTCCATCCCGGACCCGGTGTAGCGCTGCTGGTCGCGGATCACGACCCGCCGTGCGGGGACGTTCACACCCGCGGCGAGGGTCGGCGTCGCGCAGATGACGCGCAGGTCGCGGTCACGGAAGGCGCGTTCGACGGCGACGCGGTGATCGCTCCGGAGGCCCGCGTGGTGGAAGGCGACGCCGCTCTCGACACAGTCGGCGAGTCGGCGTCCCGTCTCGGTGCCGTCCGGGTCGCGAATCTCGCCGGCGATGTCGGGCGCTGACCCCAGCCCCGCGGTAGCGAGGCGGTCGGCGAGGGATTCGGCCTCGCGGCGCGACCGAACGAACGCCAGCGCTTGCCCGCCGCCGTCGACGGTGTCCGACACCAGCGCCTCGGTCGCGTTCGTGGCGTCGGCCGGATCGCCCGCGACGGCGATATCGAGCGTCGTACCGTCGTCGAACGACACCGCGTTCCCGGCGTAAACGCCGGTGCGGAGGTCGACGGGGCGCCAATCGGACTGCACGAGACCGGCGTCGAGCCAATCGGCCAAGTCCTCGGGGTTGGCGACGGTGGCCGAGAGCGCGACCACCTGGACGCCCGGAGCGCGCCGCTGGAGCGTTGCGAGCGTTACCTCCAGCGTCGGGCCGCGCCCCTCGCTCCCGACGAGATGTACTTCGTCGACGACGACGCAGGCGAGGTCGGCGATCCAGTCGGCGCCGTTGCGGATGGCCGAATCCACCTTCTCGCTGGTGGCGACGACGATGTCGTTGTCTCCGAGTTGCTCGTCGGTAGCGTCGTAGTCGCCGGTCGAGATGCCGACGCTCACGCCCGGTATGTCCGAGAACGTCTCGTATTTCTCGCGGGCAAGCGCCCGAAGCGGGACGATGTAGAGTCCGGGACCGTCGGCGGTGAGCATCGCCAGCGTGGCGATGAACGTCTTGCCGCTTGCGGTCGGCACGGCGGCGACGAGTCGCCGTCCCTCGGCGACGCCGGCCTCGACGGCCGCCACCTGGGGCGGGTAGAGTTCCTCGATGCCCCGCGACTCGAAATGGTCGATGACCGCCGTCGAGAGGGGCAGGTCCCGGACGCGCATGCTCCTTCTGGGCCGTCACCACACCTAAACCCACGGTCGAGGCGGGGATTCATCCGTCCGGCGCACACTTCCACGCGGGGTGGGACGCCGCGAGTGTGGCGTCGTCGCGGCGGTCGAAGAGGCGCTCCCGAAGCGTGAGCGACTCGGCCGGCGGCGCGTCGGCGAGCGATCCGCGGGCGCGGAGTTCGGGGACGAGATGCTCGCAGACGGCCTCGAACGAACGAGGGACGAGCGGTGCCAGCACGACGAACCCGTCCGCGCCGGCGGCGTGCCACCGTTCCAGTTCGCTCGCGACGGTGTCACCGTCGCCGACCAGTTCGACCGCCGGGTATCTGGCGTACCGCTTCGCCGCCTCGCCGACGGTCCACTCGTGATCGTCCTCGATGAACACCTTCAGCGCGCCGCGGATGCCCTCGACGGGCAGGTCGGCCAGGGGCGCATCGCGGTCGTACTGGCTGTAGTCGTGATTGAAGTGATTCGAGAGGCGAACGAGCCCCGTCTCGGGGTCGATGTAGTCCAGAACGCGGTCGTACAGCGCTTCGGCGTCCGCTGTGGTCGGGGCAACGTACGGCGTGACCGCGGGATAAAAGCGGATGTCCGCGCGGGACCGCCCGTAGTCGGCCGCCCGGTCGACGACATCGGCGGCGTACGTTTCGAACCCCTCACGACTGAGATGGAAGGAGAAGGTCGCTTCCGCGTGGCGCGCGGCGAACTCGCGGCCGCGCTCTGACTGTCCCGCCTGAAACAGCATCGGCGTCCGCTGTGGCGACGGCGCGCACATGTGCGGCCCCGGAACCTCGAAATACTCGCCGTCGTGGTCGATGAAGGAGACGGCGTCCGGATCGGCGTAGGTGCCGCTCTCGGCGTCCGTGACGACGGCGTCGTCGTCCCAACTGTCTTCCCAGAGCCGATAGCAGACCTCGAGAGACTCGTCGGCGATTTCGTAGCGTTCGTCGTGGGGGACGTACTCGCCGGCGACGTTGCGAAACTCCAGCTCGCCCGACGACGTGACGATGTTCCAGCCAAGCCGACCGTCGGTGAGGTGATCGATCGTCGAGAGTTTCTTCGCGAGGAGGTAGGGCGGATAGAACGACGTCGACGCGGTGGCGACGAGGCCGAGACTGTCGGTCGCCGCACCCAGCGCCGACAGCAGGGGCAGGGGGTCGTTCTCGGGGAGTTGCTCGCCGTGGCGGACCGTCGGGCGGATGCTGCCCTGATACTGCGACGCCACGTTGAACGCATCCGCGAAAAACAGCGCCGAGAATCCGCCACGCTCCAGTCGCCGCGCGAGATCGGTCCAGAAATCGACATCGCAGTAGCCCGCCGCCTGGCCGTGATCCGAGGCTTTCCAGGCGTCCTCGACCGCCGGCGAGTGCGAGCAGTTCGTGTACGCGATGAGGTCAAGCATATCACCCACGATAGGTCATCAAGCGGTTAAATCTTCGTCTACTGACCGACGGTTGCGAATACTGAAGAAATAATCTCTTCATATATTGCCTTCGAAGGGTGACTTTAACTCGGTTGGGCGTTGTGGTCACCGACACCTCGATCACAATGTCACTTCGATCCTCCATCGGACTCGCGGACGCGACGCGCAGTGAGGTGGCCCTGTTCGGCGTGCCGGCGCTGCTCTCTATCGGCCTCGCAGCGGCCGGGATTCGGTACCCGGCGGCCGTCGGTGACGCGTTCAGCCGGAGTTTCGATCTGGTGTTGAACTACTTCGGCTGGTGGTTCATCCTGTTGAGCTTCCTCCTGACGGTCGGTCTCACGGCCTTCTCGCTGTCACGCTACGGACACCTCCGTATCGGCGGCCCGGACGCGACGCCAGCGTTCGGCCGCTTCTCCTGGCTCTCGATGGTGTTCACCGTCGGTTACTCCATCGCCGTCCTCTTCTGGGGCGTCGCGGAGCCAGTGTACATCCTCCAGTCGCCGCCGGAGCCGTCGCCGGTCCCGGGGGCTTCCCCCGAGTCGCTGGCGCTCGCGTTCACCTATCTCCACGACATCCTTCCCGGGTTGATCGCGTGGTACCTCCCATTCGCCATCGCGTTCGGTGTGATCGTCTGGGGCACCGGCGACTGGCGCGTCAGTACGGTCCTCACCCCGATTCTGGACCGCGAGCGGTACGCGAGCGTCTACTGGCTGGTCGATCTGCTGTCGCTGGTCGCCATCGTCGGCGGGCTGGCCACCTCCCTCGGCTTCATCGGTCGCCAACTCTCTTCCATCGTCTCGGTCGTCTACGGCGTCGACTCGCGACTGCTCACGGTCGGTCTGTTCGCCGGCGTCGCCGCGCTCTTTCTGGCCGACGTGTGGCTCGGCCTCGAACGCGGCATCCGCAACGCCGCGCGCGTCGCCGTCGTCGCGAACGTCGTCGCGTCAGTCGTCCTGTTCGTCCTAGGGCCGTCGCTGTTCATCGTCGAACTCGGCCTGGACGCGATGGGCGTCTGGCTGAACAACCTGCCGCGGCTCATGCTGTACACCGACCCGGTCGAGCGGAGCCTCTGGCCCCAGAACTGGACGAGTTTCTGGTGGGCGTGGTGGGCCGCGTGGGGCGTGTTCGTCGGCAGTTTCGTGGCCCGCGTCTCGCGGGGCCGGACCGTCCGCGAGGTGTTCGTCGGCCTGTGTATCGTCCCGACCACCCTGCTCGTGTTCCAGCACGCGGTGCTCGGGGGGCTGGCGCTCGCGCCCGGAAACGCGGCCGTAATCGGGGACGCACTCGCCGAGGGCGGCAACGCGGCGGCGCTGAGCACGGCCATCACGCTCGTCCCGTACGCTCCGCTCGTGGGGGCGCTGCTCATCGTCGCGCTCGTCGGCTACATCGTCACGTCGCTCGACTCGGCGGTGTACATGCTCGCTGCGATCAACACCGGCGATCGGGCGCCCAACGCCCGCATCCGCGCGACCTGGGGCGTGTTGATGCTCTCCATCGGCGTGATGACGACCTATCTCGGCGGCGGCACGCGCGTCCTCGAATCGTTCTCGACGACGCTCGCGCTCCCGTTTACCGTCCTCTACGCGGTCGTTCTCTACGCGGCCTACGTCTACGTCCAGCAGGACGTGGACTGGAGCGAGTACGCGCCACGGAGCCAGCGCGACGAGCAGATGCAGGACTGACCGACGCTCGAACGGGCAGAAAGCGAACGATTCCTTGCGAAGCCGATCAGAGGAAGCCGCCCTCGGCGAGGCGGTCGACCGCCTCACGGAGTCGGTCCTTGTCAGCGGCGTAGGAGATGCGGGCGTAGCCCGGCGTGCCGAACGCGCTGCCGGGCACCGTCGCGACGTGGGCCTCTTCGATGGCGGCCTCACACCAGGCCTGGTCGACGGGTCGCGGCTCATCGCCGCTTCCCCAATCCGAGGCGACAAGCGCCTCGCAGTCCTCGTCGACGGGCAGCATCATGTAGAACGCGCCGTCGCCGACGGGGACGTCGACGCCGTGGTCGGCGAAGAGGTCCACGAGCATGTCGCGGCGCTCGCGGAACGCGTCGCGCATCTCGACGACCGCCTCGTCGGTGTTTCGCAACGCCTCGATCCCCGCGTGCTGGACGAAGTTGACCGCACAGGAGACGGAGTGTGACTGGAGTTTGCCCGCCTGCGAGACGAAGGAGTCGGGGGCACAGAAGTAGCCGAGCCGCCAGCCCGTCATCGCGTAGGCCTTCGAGAAGCCGTTGACGGTGATCGTCCGGTCTTCCATGCCGTCCAGCGTGGCCAGACTCGTCGGGTCGATGTCGTAGGTGATCTGCTGGTAGATTTCGTCCGAGATGACCGTCACGTCGTGCTCGACCGCGAGGTCGCGGACGCCTTCGAGGGCCGCGTCGGAGTAGACGGCACCCGTCGGGTTCGACGGCGAGTTGACGACTAGCAGTTCGGTGTCGTCGGAGACGGTGTCGGCCAGGTCATCGAGCGCGGGTTCGAGCTGGAAGTCGTAGGGCGAGAGGTCGACCCGCGAGAGGTCGGCGCCCGCCATCTTCGCCTGCGCCTCGTAGGACACCCACGCGGGGTCGAGGAGGACGACTTCGTCGCCCGCATCGATGAGCGTGTGGAAGATCTCGTAGAGCGCCTGCTTGCCGCCGGGAGTGACCAGGACGTTTTCCGCGTCGGCGTCGATGCCGTCCTCGCGGAGTTTGGCGGCGATGGTCTCGCGGAGTTCCGGGACGCCGTTCGAGGAGGTGTAGCCCGTGTGGCCGGCGTCGAGGGCCGCTTTGCCCGCGTCGACGATGTTGGCGGGCGTATCGAAGTCGGGTTCCCCAACGGAGAGGTCGACCACGTCGACGCCGTCGGCTTCCAGTTCGTTCGCGAGGTTGCTGATGGCGAGGGTCGCGCTGGGTTCGACGCGCTCGACTCGCCCGGCGAAATCGAAGTCGATCATGGTAACGTTCGTACCATCTGCACCGCCGCGTTTACCGCTTCCGCTCCCTTCTCGACGCGCTCCCGGGCTTCGGCCCCGCTCATGCCCGGGCCGCTGACGCCGAACGTTACCGGCGTATCGCGATCCAGACTGACGCGCGTCAGCGCCTGTGCGGTCGCGTCGCCGATGACGCGGTCGTGGTCCGTATCGCCGGTGACGATAGCGCCGACGACGGCCACCGCGTCGATGTCGTCCCGCCGGGCGAGTCGATCCGCCGCCAGCGGCGCGTCGTACACTCCCGGCACCGGCACCGTTTCGCCGATTTCGGCGTCGGCCTCGGCCTCGGCGGCCGCCGACCGCGCGCGCTCCGCCATCGGTTCGGTGACCGACGCGTTGAACTGCGCCACCACCAGCCCCAGTGTAACCATAGTCGGCGCGTCGGCGCCGGGTGGGAAAGGCCTTACTGTGCGGCCGAAGGCGAGGACACCCGGAGCCGAAACAAAAGAGTTGTTACCGGCGAGATGGCAGGGGTTAGCGATGCGTTCTGACGACGGCCGCGCCCTTCGGGCGGTCCTGCTGGTCACCGCCCTCGCCCTCGCCGTCCGTGTCGTCGGCCTCGGCACCCGAATCTTCCACTGGGACGAGGGTCGCGTCGGCTACTGGATCCTCCGGTATCACGAGACCGGCGAGTTCGCCTACCGGCCCATCGTCCACGGGCCCTTCCTCTTCGTCGTCAACGACTGGCTGTTCGCCGTTCCCGGCCTCGGCGCCTCCGACTTCAGCGCTCGCCTGATCGTCGCGGTCGTCGGCGGACTCCTCCCGCTCTCTGCGTGGTTGCTGCGCGACCGATTGGACGACGTAGAGATGACTGCGCTCGCGCTCCTGCTCGCGCTCAACCCACTCCTGGTCTACTACTCGCGGTTCATGCGCAACGACGTGCTCGTCGGGGCGTTCGCGTTCGTCGCCCTCGCGCTTGTCGTCCGCGCCCTCGACCGAGGCGACGCCCGCCTCGTCTACCCCGCGGCGGCCGTCTTCGCCCTGGCGTTCACCACCAAGGAGAACGCCGTCGTCTATCTGCTGTGTTTCCTGGGGGCCGGCACGCTCCTGGTCGACCATCGCCTGTTCCGATCGGCGCGCGCCGGACGGTCGGTCCGACGGGTCGTCACCGAGGATTGGCGACTGGCCCTGGGCTATCGGCTCCAGCGATTCGGCGGCACCGTCGGCCGGGGAGCGGCGCTCACCGCGGCCCACGCCGTGGGGGCCGTCGCCGTCTTCGTCGCCGTCGTCGCCTTCTTCTACGCGCCGCGGCCCGACCTCTGGACGGCGCTCGGTGCGCCCGCCCGGCTGCCGGGCGTCCTCGAATCGGCCACCGTCGGCTCCTGGAAGTCCTTCTACGGCCTCTGGGTCGCCGGCAGCCACCAGAACCACGACTACCTCCCCTTCCTCTACGACTACCTCGAAACCCTGCTCTACGGGGCGCTGTTCGTCTGCCTGTTCGCCGTCATCGGGGTCGTCGCCGACGGCTACGAGGGGAGCGACGGCACCCGGGCGCTCGTCGCCTTCGCGACCTACTGGGGCGCGGTGAGCATCCTCGGCTACCCCATCGCGACCGACATCCGGGCACCGTGGGCCGTCGTCCACGCCGTGATTCCGCTCGCCGTGCCGGGGGCCGTGGGCGTCGCGACGCTCGTCCGCCGGGTCCGGCCGGCCGTCGCTGACATCTGGGAGTCGATCGGTGAGAACCCCGACGCCGACGCATCCGGCACCTGGACGCTCCCGGTGGCGCTCGCGGCGCTGGTACTCTGTGGCGCCGTGGTCGGCGTCGTCGGCGCCAACCTCACCTACACGAACGCCGCCTCGGAGGAGGAGGCGGGCGAAATCATCCAGTGGGCCCAGCCCGAAAACGAACTCAAGGGAACGCTCCAGCGCGTGCGCGCCGTCTCGCAGGTCACCGAGGGCACCGACGTGCTGTTCGTCGGCACGCACGCCCCCGGTAACCCCAGCGACGTGCAGTTCTACGTCGAGAACGAGAGTTCGCTGCGCCAGCCACGGCCCGGCGGCCCCGCCTGGCATACGCGCCTGCCTCTCCCCTGGTATCTCGAGCGTTACGGCGCGAACGTCACGAGCACGGCACCCAACGAAACGATCGGCGCGGATCCGCCGCCGGTCGTCATCGCCGCGGGGTGGGACGAGGATCGCGTGGCGAGCCAGCTGTCGGGGTACGACCGCCACCGCCACGACTTCCGTCTCTGGAGCGAGGAGATCGTCGTCTTCATCGATCGCGAGGCGCTTGCGACGGCGCGAGAACGCGGCGCGCTGTCGTAGACAGGCGGTCTCCCGACCGCAACGCTCGTCGCGACCCGTGAGACTAAAACCCTCGCCGAACGGAGTCGAGTCATGAACTATCACGCCGCCGCGGATTTTCTCTCGGACCTCCGTCGGTTTGCGGTCGACCCGGGGACGGAGTCGATCCGGGCGCTCCTCGGAGAACTCGGCGATCCCCACGAGGACGTCGCGTTCGTCCAGATCGCCGGCTCGAACGGGAAGGGCAGTACGGCACGCATGACCGAGTCAGTGCTCCGGGAGGCGGGCTACCGCGTCGGCCTCTACACCTCGCCGCATTTCGACGACCTGCGCGAACGCGTCCGCGTCGACGGCCGGAAGATCACCGAGTCCGCCGTCGCGGAGTTCGTCGAGCGCGTCCGACCCTTCCTCGTCGACCGAGCGGTCGAGGGCGATCCGCTCACCTCCTTCGAGACGCTCACCGCGATGGCGCTCTGGTATTTCGGGCGGTCGGACGTCGACGTGGCGGTGCTCGAAGTCGGCATGGGCGGGCGTCTCGACGCAACGAGCGTCGTCGACCCCGTCGCCGCCGCGGTGACCGCCGTCAGCCTCGAACATACGGATATTTTGGGCGAGACGCTCGGCGAGATCGCGGCCGAGAAGGTGACCGTCGCCCCCGACGACGCGCCCCTGGTGACGGGCGCGACGGGCGAGTCGCTCGCCGCTGTCCGCGACCACGCGCCCGACGCCGTCGCCGTCGGCGTCGCCGAGGAGTCGCCCGACGTGACCGTGCGCTACGACGGCCTCGTCAACCACACGGAGGCCGGCGTCGGCATCGAAGGACGGGACTGGGGCGTCGAGACGCGCGTCCCGATGCCCGGATCGTATCAGGCACGAAACGCTGGCGTCGCGGCCGTGCTGGCGCGACAGGTGGGCGGCGACCGCGTGACCGAGGCCGCTCTGGAACGCGGCCTCCGGAGCGCCCACTGGCCCGGTCGGTTCGAGGTGATGGCGTGTGACCCACTGGTCGTCCTCGACGGCGCGCACAACCCCGGCGCCTGTGCGGCCATCGCGGAGACGGTCGGCGAGTACGACTACGACGACCTCCACCTCGTCTTCGGCGCCATGCACGACAAGGACCACCGCGAGATGGCGGCGGAACTCCCCGACGCGGCGTCGGTGCGGACCTGCGCGCCCGCTCACGAACGCGCGGCCGATCCCGCCGTCCTCGCCGCCGCCTTCGACGCGGCCGACGGCGCGGACGTGACGACGGCACCGACGGTGTCGGCGGCGCTCGACCGCGCCCGTGGGGACGCCGCCCCGGACGACTGCGTGCTCGTCGTCGGCTCGCTGTTCGCCGTCGCCGAAGCGCGGCGCACCTGGTCCCGGCTCGCGGTGCCCCGCGATGTCGATAGCCAGGGCGACGCGCGGGCGGTCCTCGAACGGGCAAACGCCGACGCCAGCGATGTCACCGACGCCGCCGCCGAGAGCGTCCACCGCGTCGTCACGACGCGCCTCGACCGGCGCGAGGCGCGGGCGCTCGATCGCGCCGTCGGACGAACGGCTGCGACGGCCGTCACTGCCGACTACCGTACCGATCGCGAACTCCGGTCGGCCGTGGTCGCGGGCACCGACGGCGAACTCCGAGCGCTGCTCTCGGCGCTCGACGGACGCGACGAGGAGGTGGCGAACGTCGCCGCGATCCTGCGGGAACGGATCGACGAGGAGGACGGACTCCCCTCGCACGGCTACCCCTGGGAGGCGCGGCCGTCCGTGATGGGCATCCTGAACGTGACGCCGGACAGTTTCCACGACGGCGGCGACTTCTTCGATCCGACCGCGGCGGTCGAGCGCGCCGAGGCGATGGTCGAGGCCGGCGCGGACGTTATCGATGTCGGCGGCGAGAGCACGCGACCGGGCGCCGACACCGTTCCCACCGAGACGGAGATCGAACGCGTCACGCCGGTCATCGAGGCGATCGCGGATCTCGACGCGCTCGTCTCCATCGACACCCGGAAGGCCGAGGTAGCGCGGGCGGCCCTCGACGCCGGCGCCGACATCCTCAACGACGTGACGGGACTGGCCGACCCCGAGATGCGCTTTCTGGCCGCCGAGTACGACGTGCCCGTCGTCGTGATGCACAGCATCGACGCGCCGGTGGTGCCGGGCAAGACCGTCGCTTACGACGACGTGGTGTCGGACGTGATCGACGAACTCGCCGAGCGGATCGCCCTCGCGGAGCGCGCCGGGCTTCCTCGCGAGAAGGTGATCGTCGACCCCGGTCTCGGCTTCGGGAAAGACGCCGTCGAGGAGTTCACCCTGCTCGATCGCCTCGACGAGTTCCGGGCGCTCGGCTGTCCGATCCTCATCGGCCACTCTCACAAATCCATGTTCGGTCACATCGGGCAGGACCCGGACGAACGCCTGCCGGCGACCGTGGCCACCTCCGCGCTGGCGGTCGACCGCGGCGCCGACCTCGTGCGCGTCCACGACGTGCCCGAGAACGTCGCCGCCGTCCGCGCCGCCGTCGCGACGGCCGACCCCGACGGCGTTCCCGAGGACTGGCAGGCGTGAGGACGGCGCGTTTAACCCAGCGGCCGTCCTACGTCGCCGCGTGTGCACTCTGACGCTCGCGTGGCAGGTGTTTCCTGACGCACCGGTCGTCGTCGCAGCCAATCGCGACGAGCGCCGTGACCGCCCCTCCGAACCGCCGACGCGGCGTGGCTCGGATCCGTGGATCGTCGCGCCCCGCGACGCCGAGGCCGGTGGCACCTGGATCGGCTACAACGAGGCGGGACTGTTCGTCGGCATCACGAACCGCTGGCGCGCCGAGGCGCGGGCGGAACGCTCGCGCGGCCGCCTCGTCGACGACGCCCTGCAAGAGACCGACGCGGAGGCGGCCGCTCGCCTGGTCGAGCGGTCGGTCGCGGACCACGACTACGACGGGTTCAACCTCGTCGTCGCCGACGCCACGGGCGCCTATCTCTTCGAGTGGGACGGGGACCTGCGGAAGATACGGCTCCATCCGGGCGTCCACGTCGTCGTCAACAGCGGCGCGGCGCTCGGCGGGGGCGGCGCCGTGACGGATCGCTTCGTGACGCCCGAGGGCGACGGCGCCGAGCGCGCGGCCGAACAGATGGCCAACGCTCGAGCCGTCCGGGCCGAACTGACGCCGGAACCGGGGGAAGACGCGGCGTCGTGGCTCGACCGCGCGGGCGATGTCCTCGCGGACCACGAGTACGGCGTCTGTATTCACGAGGACGGCTACGGCACGCGGTCGTCGTCGCTGATCCGTCTCGGCGACGAGCCGACGTTCCGGTTCGCTCCGGGGCCGCCCTGCGAGACGGCGTACCGCACGGCCGACGCGAACGCGGACGCGGACGAAAGTCAACTTTAAACACGCGCCCCCGGTTTGTGAGTGTATGTACCGGATCGCCGATGCGGAGGTGAGCCGATGAGCGCCGCCGAGGACGCCGACCTCTCGGAGGTCGAACGCGCGGCGCTCGATCTCGTCCTCGAGACGCGTGGTATCCACCAGAGCGAACTCTGGAAGGAACTCGACATCTCCTCGCGGAAGGGGAGTCGGGTCGCCGAGTCGCTGGTCGACAACGACCTCATCCGACGGGAGGAGACGGTGTATCAGGGGCACAACACCTACTTCCTGATGCCGACCGCCAGCGACCTCGATTTCTCGTTGCTGATGGCGGGCGACATGCTCTCGCCCTTCATCGGCGAGGAGGAGGTCGACCCGCGAAGCGACGCCTTCTCGCAGTGGCTGATGAACCTCGCCTACGAAGAGTACTGAGACTGTCTCAAAATATTCGCCGCCTCGGCATCTGTATCGACTTACAGCCGGCAGTATGAGACGCGGAGCGGGCCGTTCGCGTGGCGTGCGGCGGCGGCGATAGCCGCCGAGCGGGCGGTGCCGACAAGAAAGGTATTTAGGACGCCGGGCCGGAGTGCCGGCCGAGAGACGCGTCGTGCGCGGGACGTCCGTCGGCGGGGCACCACGTGCCGTCCGGTGAGCCCCAGTCTGCCGACGGCGTCTCGGTCGCGACCGAACTCGATTTCGAGTCAACGTGATACAATGCAGGGACAAGCGCAACAACAGGCCTACGACCGTGGGATAACGATCTTCTCGCCCGATGGCCGCCTCTATCAGGTCGAATACGCCCGAGAGGCCGTCAAGCGAGGGACAGCGAGTATCGGCGTCCGAACCGAAGACGGGGTGGTACTGGCGGCGGACAAACGCTCCCGCTCGCCGCTGATGGAGCCGACGAGCGTCGAGAAGATCCACAAGGCGGACGACCACGCCGGCATCGCGAGCGCCGGCCACGTCGCCGACGCGCGCCAGCTGATCGACTTCGCTCGCCGCCAGGCGCAGGTCAACCGCCTCCGCTTCAGCGAACCGATCGGCATCGAAGCCCTCACCAAGGAAGTCACCGACCACATCCAGCAGTACACGCAGGTCGGTGGCGCCCGCCCGTTCGGTGTCGCCCTCCTCATCGGCGGCATCGAGGACGGCGAACCACGTCTCTACGAGACCGACCCCTCGGGAACGCCCTACGAGTGGAAGGCGGTCTCCATCGGGGCGAACCGTGGTGACCTCCAGGACTACCTCGAAGAGAACTACGGCGACGACCTCGACCTCGACGGCGGAATCGAACTCGCGCTCCGCGCGCTCGCCTCCGCCAACGACGGCTCGCTCGAACCCGCCGGTGTCGACGTGGGGACCGTCCCGGTCGACACCGAGGAGTTCCACGAACTCGACAACGACGAGATCGAGACCCACCTCGCCGACCTCGACCTCCTGCCGTCGGAGGACGAGGACGACGAAGACGAGGAGTAACGCCCGACTGTCGGGGGTCGACTCCCGACGCTTTTGCGGCCGGCCGTCACCCGCTCAGCGGTGCGAAAACCGCTCTTCGCAGGCCCGGATCGTCCCCGAGACGCCCCGGACGTAGAGACCGATCGGGTGATCGTCGACCTCGTGAACGCAGGCCAGTGCCGCTCGCGCCGGCGACACCTCGCCGTGACGGACGCGCACGACCGCTTCGCCGTGCCCGTCGTCGACCCGGAACCGGAGCACGCGGAGGTCGGCGTCGGCGCTCCCGGCGTCGCCGAGCAGGTTCCCCGCCGCGTACCACACCGCCCGCTGGAAGGCGTGTCTGGTGAGGTCGGCGCCGGCCGGCGCGTCGAGTTCGACTGCGAGATACCGCCACCGCGGCCGGAGATATTTTGGCAGGTGTTTCACGCCGACCCCACCTCACGCGTCCGGATCATACGGCCCCCGTTCGACGCCCGGCGAGATGAACGACTCGGACTGTCGGTGGCGGTTACGCGCCGCGAGCGCCCCCCACTCGCGGAGACCGTCCCGCACCATCTCGGCGTCGAACCCCACGGCCTCGCCGACGGCGACGAGCTCCCGCGGCGCGCGGAGCTGCCGGTGGGTCGTGGCGTTCGCGCTGACGACGGCGGGCGCGTCGCAGGCGTCGACGAGTTCGCGGAGTTTCCGCAGGTCGCGAAGCGCGCGAACCCGTTCGCCGCCGGTCGCCCGGAGGACGGGGCCGAAGTCGAACTCGATGCGGACGCCGTTCTCGGCGGCGCGGTTCGCGAGGACGTGATTCACGTCGCCGTCGTCGGCCATCGGTCGGGTGAGCACGTCGATGCGCTCGTTCTCCACCGCGAAGCGGTTGAGCCGGTCCGTGCCGCCGCGGACACAGAGGAGGGTGTGGTCGGGGCGCTCTCCACCGACGGCGCCGCTCGCCGTCTCGGGGTCGTCGGCGACGATTTCGAGGGCGTCGACGATGTCGATGGTCACCCCCTCGCGGAGGGCGTCGTAGTCCGGCGTCGCGCCGGTGGCGCGGAGCACGACGCCGTCGTAGCCCAGCCGCTCGGCGGTAGCGACAGCGTCGGCCGCCCCGTCCGGGGCGTGGACCGCCTCGTACATGCTCGTGAGCAGACCCCCCGGGCGCTTGGGGGTTGCGGTTACCCGACCAGCGCGTCGAGGGCGTCGGAAAGCGCCGTCGCCGCCCGCTCCACGTCGGCGACGCGGACGTACTCGCGGTCGGCGTGCGCGACCGGTCCCTCGTCGTCCGCGAGGACGCCGGGGCCGAAGACGACCGTCGGCGCGGGCGCGAAATACGACGCCTCGGTCGCAGCGGTGAAGGGCCGCACGGCGCCGCCCGCGCCGTCGGTGACGCGCTCGGCCGCCGCGGAGAGATGGCGGACGACCGGTTCGTCGGCGTCGGTGGCGAAGGCCTCGAGGAAGGGGGTCGGCCGCTCGGTGAGGTCGAAGGTGACGCCGACGTCGTCCGGGACGGCGTCGGCGACGGCCGTCTCCAGGGCGTCGCGGAAGCCGGCGGCCGACTCCGGCGGGACGCTCCGCCGGTCGACGGTGATGGCGCAGTCGGCGGGCACCTGGTTTGTCGCGTCGCCGCCCTCGATGACCGTCGGCGTGAGCGTCGCCGGGCCGAGGTCGGGGTGCGGGTCGCGGTCGGCGTCGAACCCGCGGATGGCGGCGAGCGCGCCCTCCGCGGCGGCGACGGCGTTCACCCCCGACTCGGGTTCGGCGGCGTGGGCGTTGGTCCCCGAGAGGGCGACCGTCCCCTCGAACCGCCCCTTCGCGGCGGTGCAGACGTCGAGTCCGGTGGGTTCGCCGACGATGTAGGCGTCGGCCGTGTCGGCGTCGACGCCGGGCAGGACGGTGAGGTCGAGCGCCGCGGCGCCCGTGGAGTACACCTCCTCGTCGGGCGTGACGGCGAGCGTCAGGCGGCCGTCGGGGTCGGTGGCGAAGAAAGCCGACAGCAGCGCCGCGAGCGGTCCCTTCGCGTCACAGGACCCCCGTCCGCGGATGATGCCATCGTCGCGTTCGTAGGGGACGTGTGGCGAGACGGTGTCGATGTGGGTGTTCAAGACGACGTGGGGTGAGCCCGACCCCTTCGTGGCGAGGGTGTTGCCCGCGTCGTCGACGGTCGGGTCGTGGCCGTGGGCGGCGAGCGTATCGACGAGGAACGATCGCATCTCGGTCACGTCCGCGTGGGAGTCGATCCGCACCGCCGAGTCGAGGAAGGCGATGGGGTCGAAGCCGTCGCTGTCCGCTCCGCTCGCGTTCATACCTCGGGGACCTCCAGATCGATCGCAAACTCGTGTTCGACTGGCCCGGTCAGCGTCGCCGGACCGTCGTCCGGGACGACGATGACGAGGTCACCGCCCGGCGGCGACACCCGGACCGGACCGTCGGCGTCGAGACGGCCCGTGCGCTTCGCGGCGGCGACGACGGCCACCGCGCCGGTGCCACAGGCGAGCGTCTCGCCCTCGACGCCGCGTTCGTAGGTTCGCTGCCGGAAGGCGACCGGGTCGCCCGGCGCGCCGTCGGTGGCCCCGTCGTCGAGGACGGCCCGAGCGGCGAGGGTGACGTTCGCCCCTTCCGGGAAGACATCGGCGTGGCGAACGGGCGGCGCGACGGTCTCCAGATCGACGGCGTCCACGTCGTCGACGAAGGCGACGGCGTGGGGGACGCCCGTGTCGACGGCGGTGACGGAGAGACCGTCGACCACCTGATCGATCAGGGGGCCGCCGGCGTCGTGCGTAAGGGGCACGTCGGCGGGGTCGAAGGAGGGACGCCCCATCTCGACGGTGACGCCCTCGGACTGGACGACGGCACGGCGGTCGCCGGCGGGCGTCTCGATGATCACCTCGCGGGCGCCGGTTTCGCGGGCCGCCCACGTCGCGGTGACGCGGGCGCCGTTGCCACACATCTCGGCGACGGAGCCGTCGGGTTGGACGAGCGTCATCGTCACCCGGACGGGCGAGGCGGTCGGATCGAGGTCCAGAAAGAGGACGCCGTCGGCACCGATCCGCTCGCCACGGACTCCCGTCTCCCGGTCGCAGTGCGTGGCCGCGAAGGCCGCGCGGTCCGCGACGGAGGCGTCGGCGGGGACGACGAGGAAGTCGTTGGCCGTGCCGTGGTACTTCTCTGCGCGAATCGTCATTCGTCTCCCTCTAAGGCGGTCAACGCTTCTAACCCTTCGCGTTCGCGAGCGAGGCGCACCCCGTCGGCGTCGCGGACGACCTCCGCGGGGCGCGGCCGCGAGTTGTACGTGTTCGCCATCTCGTAGCCGTAGGCGCCGGCGTTGCCGACGGCGAGCAGGTCGTCGCGGCGCGGGTCGGGCAGGGGGCGCTCCTCACAGAACAGGTCCGCCGTCTCGCAGACGGGGCCGGCGACGGTGACCGGGCGCTCCCGACGGCCGTCGGCGTCCAGATTGCGGATGGCGTGGTAGGCGCCGTACATCGCCGGGCGCAACAGGGTCGTCATGCCGGCGTCGACGCCGGCGACAGCGACACCTTCCGCCTCTTTCACCGTGTTCACCCGCGTCAGGAGGACGGCCGCGTCGGCGACGACGTAGCGCCCGGGTTCGACCGCGAGTCGGGCGTCGACATCGCCCAGCGCCTCGCGGGTGGCGTCGGCGACGGCGCCCAGATCGAGTGGGGGTTCGTCCTCGTGGTACGGGACGCCGAAGCCGCCGCCCACGTCGACGAACTCCAGGTCGCCCACGTCGCGGGCCAGGTCGCCCATCCGGGCGACGAGTTCGCGGTGGGCGTCCAGATCCTCGCCGGAGATGCCGCTGCCGGCGTGGGCGTGGATGCCGACCACGTCGAAGTCGTCACGGGCGTCGGCGAGGAGGTCGGCCGCGCGGTCGTAGGGCACGCCGAACTTGGCGTGGCCGCCCGTCGTCACCTTGGCGTGGTGGCCGGCGCCGACGCCGGGATTGACGCGGATGGCAATGCGGCCGTCGAAGCCGCGGTCGCGGAGGCGGTCGAGGGTGTCGCGCGCTCCGGCGACGACGGTCAGGCCCGCCGCATCATCGCGCCACCGCTCGACGACAGTGTCGAGGTCGGTCGCGGGCGGGTTGACCGCCGTGTACTGGATCTCCCGCCCCTCGAAGCCCGCTTTCAGGGCGCGCACCACTTCGCCGGCGGAGGCACATTCGGCGCCGAGACCGGCCGCACGGACCGCCCGGAGGACGGCCTGCCCGGTGTGGGCCTTGACGGCGTAATGCACGTCGGCGTCGGGGAACGCGGCCCGGAGACGGGTCGCGTTCGCCTGCACCCGTTCGAGGTCGGTGACGTACAGCGGCGTGTCGTACTCGGCGGCCAGGTCGGCCAGGTCGGCGGCGGCCCAGTCGCCGAGGCGGCGCACTTGCGGCCCGGTCGCCTCGACCGCCTCCTCGCTCATTCCCGGAGCGCCTCCTCGCGGCGCGTGGCGTCGCGCGTCTCGGCCTCGATGTCCATCGCGACGACGGCGGGCTTGTAGGCGCCGCCCGCAAAGAGGTCGTGGTCGCCGATGGAGGACTCCACCATCCGGGTGAAGGCGCGTCGCTCCGGCGGGAGGTGTCCGTAGATGACCTCCTCCTCGACGAGGTCGTAGACCGGAATCCGGGGCGAGAGCAGCGTGTTCTCGCCGACGACGGTGTTCTCGCCGACGACGAAGCCCGAGGTGACGCGACAGCCAGCGCCGAGCGAGACGCCGTCCTCGACGATGACGGGCGCGTCCTCGACGGGTTCGAGCACGCCGCCGATGAGCGTGTTCGCGCCGAGTTTCACGTTCTCGCCGATTTGGGCACACGAGCCGACGGTGTCACAGGAGTCGACGAGCGTGCCGTCGCCGACGTGGGCGCCGATGTTGACGAAGGAGGGACTCATCATGATGCAGTCGCTGCCCAGGTAGGCGCCGCGGCGGATGGTGGTGCCGTCGGGCGTGTTGCGGGTGCCTCGGTCGCCCAGGTCGCCCGTCTCCCGCAGGGGCAGGACGTCGTGGTAGTCGACGCCGCCGTAACTGCGGGCCTCCGTCTCGCGCAGGCCGAAGTTGAGCAGGATGCCCTGCTTGACCCACTCGTTCGCCTCCCATTCGCCGCCCCGCTTCTCGGCGGCGCGGACCTCGCCCGCCTCGAGGGCGTCGAGGAAGGCGTCGAGCGTGTCGTAGTCGTCGGCGGTGGCCGTCTCGGCGGCGACGGCGTCGTCGTCGTAGCGGTGCCACAGGTCGGATACGTCGGATTGGAGCGTCATAGTACGTCCTCGAAGTCGTATTCACCGGCCGGACGACCGGCGAGCCATTCTGCGGCATCGAGCGCGCCCTCGGCGAAGACGCCGCGGGACTCGGCCCGATGCGTGAGCGTTAGTACCTCGTGGTTCCCCGCAAGTAGTAGTTCGTGTTCGCCGCGGATGTCGCCGGCCCGGAGCGCGTGGACCCCAACCTCGTCCCCCTCCCGGGGCTGGTCGCCCTCGCGGCCGTGGACGCGGTCGAACTCGCCGCGGATCTCCGCGATGTCGTCGAGGATGTCGTTGGCCGTCCCGGAGGGGGCGTCGCGCTTGCGGTTGTGGTGGGTCTCGCTGAGTTCGATGTCGTAGTCCGGGAGCGCGGCAACGGCCTCCCGAACGACGCCCCGAAACGCCGTCATGGCGCGAGAGAAGTTCGAGGCCCGAAGCACGGGAATCTCCTCGGCGGCGTCGGCGAGGAGTTCCAGTTGCGGCTCCGAGAAGCCGGTCGTTCCGATGACGGCGGCGACGCCCGCGTCGGCACAGGCCTCGACGTAGCGCGTGCTCGAGTCGGAGACGGTGAAATCCACCAGCACGTCGGGGTCGCGCTCGGGCAGGAGGATCGGCAGGTCGGCCTCGTCGTCGACGGTGGTGCCCGCGACGGGCGGGATGGGCGTGCGGTTGACCGCGAGGACGACTTCGACATCCTCGCGGTCGTCGGCCGCTTCGAGCACCTCGCGACCCATCTGCCCGCCGGCGCCGGTGACGGCGAGGTGGATCACTGTTCGGCCTCCAGCGGATCGAGGGCGGCGAGAACCGAGGCGAGTTCCTCGTGGTGCTCCTGCGAGAGCCGCGTGAGCGGGAGACGGACAGTGCCGGGGCCGTAGCCCCGCATGGCCATCGCCTCGTTGACCGGGATGGGGTTGGTCTCGACGAAGAGCGCGCGCATCAGCGGGCCGAGTTCGTGGTGGCGCTCGCGGGCGTGTTCGAAGTCGCCGTCGAGCGCGGAGTGAACCATATCGACCGTCCGCGCGGGTTCGATGTTGGCGACGACGCTGATGGTTCCCGTCCCGCCGATGGAGAGGGTCGGCAGGATGAGGCCGTCGTCGCCGGCGAGGACGTGAAAGTCCTCGTCGCGAGTGCGCTCGACGACCTCCGACACCTGGTTCAGGTCGCCGCTCGCCGCCTTGTAGCCCAGGATGTTCGGATGGGACGCGAGGTCGACCGCCGTGTCGACGGAGATGTTCTGGCCCGTGCGCCCGGGGACGTTGTAGACGATCTGGGGGATGTCGATTTCGTCGGCGATGGTGCGGTAATGCTCGTACATCCCCTGGGGTTCGGGCTTGTTGTAGTAGGGCGAGATGAGGAGGAGCGCGTCGGCGCCAGCGTCGGCGGAGCGCCGGGAGAGCGAGAGCGCCTCGCGGGTGTTGTTCGACCCGGATCCGGCGATGACGGGCACGTCGTCGTCGACGGCGTCGATGACCGCCTCGACGACCTCGATGTGTTCGTCGTGGCTCAGCGTCGCGCTCTCGCCGGTGGAGCCGACGGGGACGAGGCCGTCGACGCCGGCGTCGGCGAGGCGTTGGGCGTCGGCCCGGAGCGTTTCGAAGTCGATACCGCCGTTCTCGTGGAACGGCGTCGTCATGGCGGGGTAGACCCCGCGGAACTCGGTGAGTGTCATTTCGTGTGGATGGGGTGGCTGCGCTGTTAGTCGTGTCGAAACGTCACAGTCCGGCGGCCGCCCGCGACGGGGGTGCTACGCCCGCCCCGAGCGCGATCACCGGCCGCGTTTCTTCAGAAGAGTCGTGAACGCACGCGTCGCTCCGGGGGAGCGAACGCCGAGGGCGACGCGTGCAACGGTCACGGCTGAAATGGGGTGTGGATCGTGTTTATAGCTTGTGCCTTCGACGGCGTCACGCCACGTCGGTCCGCTCGATGACGAGCAGGAGGCCGCCGAACAGGAGCAGGAAACCGACGCCGATCGGGATGGGGAGCGACGAGAAACCTCGCGTCGCGAGGTAATACGTCGCCGCGGCGAAGACGAGGCCCGTCACGAGCAGGAGCGCGCCGAGGAGACGCACGGGGTCGACGGGCCACGATTCGGCCCACGCCTCGCGCCGATAGTAGACGATGGAGACGAGCAACGCGGCGGCGTAGACGCCGGCGCCGACGGCCCAGACCTGATAGACGAGTTCGATGGGTTGGCCCTGCTGGAAGGCGATGGCCGAGAGCGGATCGGCGAGGGACACCCCCCGAGCGATGGGCACGCCGAACACGTATCGCACCTGGACGAGAGGGAACCGGACGAACAGGACCGCGCTCCCGCTCGTGCCCGCGGCGTAGGAGACGTTCCAGGGGATCAGCGCTGCCAGCCACGTCATCAAGACGGCCAGTTCACCGGCGTACTCCGACCGGACCCACATACTCGTGAAGAGACTCACATGGGATAAAATCCCATCGGCGCGAACGACGCGAAGTCCGCCGCCGGCCGGGAGACGGCGGGCGTTACGTTCATACCCTCTGAACTCAAAGGGTCGCGTACGGAATGAGGCGCGAGCACTTCGAGTTGGAAGCAGACAACATCGACTGGGTGGAGACTGGCGATCAGCCGGCCGAACCCCGTGTCGTCATCGACTTTCAGGGACCGAAAGAGGCGTTGACTGATCGCCTGACCGACGCCGAGGGGGAGCTGCTGGAGGACGCCGAAACGGACGTCACCTTCCGCCTGCAGGATCCCCTCGACGACCCGGACGCGACGGGCGTCGTCAGCGTCACCGACCGCATCACGGGGGATTTCCTCCTCGAACTCAACGAGGACGCCGACGATGTCCTCCGGTTCGTCCGAGCGGCCCGGAAATACGGTCAGTCGACCGACGACGACGGTGGCCGATACAGCGTCACCATCCAGATCGATGGCGAACCCGTCACCACCTACTCGAAGAGCACGTTCCTCGTCTACGACGCCAACGGGAGCCTTCTGCGGTCGAAGAGCCTCATCCCGTCGGGCGTCGAACTCTAGGTTTACCTTTCTCGACGCGTATGCGGTACCGTGCGAAACGTCACCGACCGCGTTAGCAATCCGTTTGGCATGCGACCGCCCTGCGATCGGTTCGTTCCGGGGTACGGCGACGCCAATGCGCATTTTCACGTCATCGGCGACCATCCCGGCGTCCACGGCGGCAGCGAGACGGGCGTCCCCTTCACGGGACATCCGGCCGGCCGGCGCCTCCAGCGCGCGCTTCGTGACGCCGGCCTCCTGCGGACGACCGGCGACGAACCCGAGGTAGCGAACACGTATCTCTCCTATCTCCACACCTGTGTCACCGCGGGCGAACCGACCGAGGACGACTACGGAGCGATGGAACCCTTCTTCGACGCGGAACTCCGCGCCATCGCGGCGCACGTCCTCCTCCCCGTCGGCGAGCGACCGATCCGACACGTCCTCGAAACCTGCACAGCCCACGAGACGACCGACCTCGACGTCGAGGCGCTCCACGCGACCGAACTCCTGGGAAGCGGGTGGCTCGTCCTCCCGATTCGCGACCCGAGCGCGTGGGCCGACGACGACGCCGACCGTCTGGTCGACGCCATCGAGACGCTCCGAGAGACCGACTACCGCCGCGAGAGCGACCTCGGGCGGTTCATCGCGGGCAACGACCCGTATCTGGTCCGATGAGCCTGCTGAAATGAGATACGGATTCTATCCGATCATCGAACAATAGAGAAACATACGACTAGATATAGGTGCGTTCGTACCCGATATTGATCTATTCGACAGGTTTTTCAACACAAGCGTCAAAATTGAAACTGGCGCGAGCGGCTTTCGGCCGGGCGCGCCACAGCATCGCACGGCACATTGCGAGTCAGGTGCTCCTCGCAGTGGCTTGGTCAGTCGAACGACCACATCGCGTGGTCCGTACGTTCTCCGTTCGGGGGACGCCACTCTCGGCGTCGCCCGTTCGTTGAGATCGAGTATAGTAGCCTTTGTAAGTCATCACACACCAGATCGCACGCAATCCGGCGAGCAGGTGTGCAAACAGTTCCAAACGCTACTATATCTCTCCACCCGACGGGGCGTATACGAAACCTTGAAACGCCAACCGCCGGTAGTTAGCGACATGGAACTGCGGGTCATCGAAATCACCGACGAGGAACTTCGCATGGAGATCGCGGGCGAGGATCACACGTTCATGAACGTCCTCAAGGGGGCGCTTCTGGAGACGGCGGGCGTCGAAGCGGCGACGTACGACATGAACCCCGAACAGTCGGGTGGCCAGACGGAGCCGATCCTCTCGGTCAAGACCGAATCCGGCACCGATCCGCTGGAGGCCGTCGCGGACGCCTCGCGCCAGGTGCAGGACGTCGCCGACGACTTCGTGGCCGCGTTCGACGACGCCGCCGCGTAATCCCTCTCAGAGCCGAACCGGAACGCCGCGCTCGTCGAGATACTCCTTGACCTCGCGGATCGAGTATTCGTCGTAGTGGAAGATCGACGCCGCGAGCGCGGCGTCGGCCCCCGCCTCGCTGAACACTTCGTACATGTCGTCGGGGCCGCCACAGCCCGACGAGGCGATGACGGGCGTCGAGACGTTCTCACAGACCGCGCGGGTCAGCGGGATGTCGTACCCCTCCTTGGTGCCGTCGGCGTCGATGGAGTTGACGAACAGTTCGCCGGCGCCGCGTGACTCCACCTCGCGCGCCCACTCCACGACATCGATGCCAGTTCCCTCGCGGCCGCCCTTGATCGTGCATTCGAACCAGCAGGACTCGCCGTCGACGCGTTCGTAATGCTCTCCTTTCTCGTCGTAGCGGCGGCGCGCGTCGACGCTGATGACGATACACTGACTGCCGAAGGCCGCCGCGCCCTCGTCGACGATCTCGGGGGTCTGGATGGCCGCGGTGTTGATCGACACTTTGTCCGCCCCCGCCCGGAGCGTCTCCTTGATGTCGTCTTTGGTGCGGATGCCACCGCCGACGGTCAGGGGGATGAACACCTCGTCGGCGATGGATTCGACGACGTGGAGCATCGTCTCCCGCCCCTCGGCGCTGGCCGTGATGTCGAGAAAGACGAACTCGTCGGCGCCCGCCTGGTTGTACTCGCGGGCCATCTCGACGGGGTCGCCGGTGTACTCCAGGTTCTCGAAGTTGACACCCGTATACACCGCCGCGTTGCCCTCGTCGTCGATGTCGACGTCGATACAGGGAATGATGCGCTTGGTTACGGCCATCCGTATGCGCTGCTACGCCACCGTCCGTCAAAAGCCGCCCGGTCGGGGTGGCGTCCGACCGCCTATCGGGAGTCTTTTTGTATCGCCACGCCGCACGCAGAGGCATGGACGATCACGCTCACGAGGACCAGGACGAGGATACCGACGGTCGCACCACGTCGCCGATGCAGGACTTCTCGACCGGCGAGGCCGGCGTCGGCTTCGTCGTCCTCCTCGTCGGTCTCGCGGTGACGTTCGGTCTGCCGCTACTGCTGTAACCGCTTACTCCAGTTCTCGCTCAATCACGGCCCGCAGGTCGCGGATCGCCGACGCCGTGCGGACGAGTCGTTCGTCGTCGACCGTCAGGTCGAGGTCGCCCTCGGTCGTCGCCTCGCCGAGTCGTCGGACGGGCACGTCGCCCGCCGCGTCTCGCACCGCCTGTGGGTCCGTCGTCTCGACGACGACCCGGCCCGGCGTCTCGTCGAACAGTTCCGCGACGCTCCCGAGGGCTGCGTCGACGCCGACGTCCGCCGACACCATCTCCGCGAGCGTCACCGCGAGGCCGCCGTGGCTCACGTCGTGGACCGCACGCGTCGACGCCAGATTCGCCACCTGGGCGACGCGCTCGACGGCCGTCGCGGGATCGGCGGGCAGGTCCGGGAAGGCGTCGCTACCGCCCAGCTGTGCCAGATACTCCGACCCGCCGAGCGCGTTCCCGAGCGTCCCGACCTCCAGCAAGACGCCGTCGCCCGTGACGCCCATCGGGGGCGCGTCGTAGCCCTCGCGGGTGCCGATCATCGCCACCGTCGGCGTCGGTGGAATGGGACCGGCGACGGAGTCGTTGTACAGGGAGACGTTGCCGCCGACGACGGGCACCGAGAGGTCGCGGCACATCTCGGCGAGGCCGTCGACGATAGCGGAAAAGCCGCCGTAAACGTCGGGGTTCTCCGGGTTGCCGCCGTTGAGACAGTCCACGGCGGCGTGGGGCGTCGCGCCCTTCGCGGCGAGGTTGGTCGCGTTCTCCAGCGCGACGGCCCGCGCGCCCTCGTAGGGAGCGGCGTCGGTCCAGGCGGGGACCGCGCCCGACGAGAGCGCGAGGCCCGTGCCCGCCTCGCGGATGGCCATGACTGCCGCGTCGTCGCCGGGGCGACGCGCCGTCCGCGTGCCCACCTCGTGATCGTACTGGCGGTAGACCCACTCCTTGCTCGCCGTGTTGGGACTGGCGACGACGGCCTCGAAGGCCTCGGTCAAATCGGCGTCGGGCAGATCACGGCTCGCTCCCGTCGGCGGTTCCATCGGCAGGTCGTTCATCGGCGCACCCTCCGCGAGGAAGTGTGCGGGCACGTCAACGACCGTCTCTCGGCCTCGTGACTCGTCGTCCTCGCCGCTCGGCTCGAACGTACAGACGTAGTTCCCCTCGGTTACCTCCCCGATGACCGAACAGCCGAGGTCGTAACGGTCGGCGATTTCCTGGACGCGCTCTACGTCCTCCGGCCGCACCTCGTAACACATCCGCTCCTGGGACTCCGCGAGCAGAATCTCCAGGGCGGACATGTTGGGTTCGCGCTGATGCACGTCTTCGAGACGGATTTCGGCGCCGAGACCGCCCTTGGCGACGAGTTCGCTGGAAGCACCGCCGAGGCCTGCGGCGCCCAGGTCGCGCGCGGCGCGAATCAGATCCTCGTCGACGAGCGCTTCGTTGGCCTCGATGAGGAGTTTCTCGGTGTATGGGTCGCCCACCTGGACGGCGGGGCGGTCCTCGGTCTCGGCGTCCTCGCTCAGGTCCTCGCTGGCGAAGGAGGCGCCGCCGAGGCCGTCGCGGCCGGTGGCGTTGCCCACGAGGACGAGTTTGTTCCCCGGCGTCTTCGCCTCGGCCGTGACGAGGCGGTCATCAGTCACCAGGCCGACGCAGGCGACGTTCACGAGCGGGTTGCCCTCGTAGCCGTCGTTGAAGTCGACGCTGCCGGCGACCGTCGGGACGCCGATGGCGTTGCCGTAGTCCGCGATGCCCTCCACCACTCCTTCGAAGAGATATCGGGAGTGTTCGCGGTCGAACCCGCCGAAGTAGAGGGAGTCGGTCAGCGCGATGGGGTAGGCCCCCATCGAGAGGATGTCGCGGACGATGCCGCCGACGCCGGTCGCCGCGCCGTCGTACGGATCGACGTAGGAGGGGTGGTTGTGGCTCTCGATGCCCATCGCGACGTACATCTCGTCGCCGTCGTCGTCGTGGACCGGGAGGGCGACGACCGCGGCGTCGTCGCCGGGGCCGACGACCACCTGCTCGGCGTCGGAGTCAAAGGCCGACAGCAGGGGTCGCGACGACCGGTAGGCGCAGTGCTCGCTCCAGAGGTTCTCGAACAGCGCGGCCTCGGCGGGCGTCGGGTCCCGCCCGAGTTCGGCGGTGACGAGGTCGTGGTCCGGATCGGACAGGCTCATTCACCTCCGTCTTTCACGCTCCCGAGGTAATGTCTTTCCATTGGGGGCAGAGGCGCGGACACCCGCCGAACCGGCGTGTTTTTCACCGCGCGTATCTAGAGGCTCACCGTGTTATCGGTCGAGTTGCACACGCACTCGTCGCTGTCACATGACGGCCGCGACCCGGTCGACCACCTGCTCGAACAGGCGTCGTCGGTCGGCCTCGACGCCCTCGCCGTCACCGACCACGACGAAATCGACGCCAGCCTCGACGCCGTCGAGCAGGCGCCCGACTACGGCCTCGTCGGCATCCCGGGCATGGAAATCACGACCGCCGCCGGACACGTCCTCGCGCTTGGCGTCCGCGAGGCCGTGCCCGCCGACCTGCCGTTCGACGAGACGCTCGACCGCATCCACGACCAGAACGGCATCGCCGTGATCCCGCACCCCTTCCAGTCGTCGCGCCACGGCGTCGCCGCCCACATCAGCACTGAAGCGCTCGCGAGCGCCGACGCCATCGAAGTGTACAACTCCCGCCTCCTGACCGGGCGCGCCAACCGCAAGGCCGAGCGGTTCGCCGTCGAACACGGCCTGCCGATGACCGCCGGCAGCGACGCCCACATCGCGGAGATGGTCGGCCAGGCGGTCACGCAAGTCGACGCCGACGGCCGCTCGGCCCGAAGCATCCTCGACGCCGTCGCCGCCGGCCGAACGAGCGTCGTCGGACGGCGCACCCCCTGGCACATCAGCTTCCGGCAGGCCGCGGGCGGCGCGAAACGGCGAATCCGCCGTGCCATCGGCGATCTACTGTGATCCGCGGGACCGATCCGGCGACCGTTCGCCGTGCCCTCGACGCGACCGACCCCCTCCCCGGCACGGCAGGCTTCGCCGGCCACCTCGACGGCCGCCTCGTTCGGGACGTTCTCGGCCGCCAACCGCTGTTCGGCACGCCAGAGGACTGGGACTTTCGACCCGGTGCCGTCGACGCGGCCGCCTCGCCGGTGCCCGCGGGTCACGTCCGCGAACGAGTGGATGGGCAGGTCCGTGACCGCCGCGTCTGGTCACTTCCTGCCCCAGCCGTCGCGGCCGACGACGGGACTGCCTGTGCCGCCGTTCGGCGCGCCGTCCGCGAGTCCGTGACGGCAGTCGATCCCGACGGCGTCGCGGTCGCGTTCTCCGGTGGCCTCGACTCCGCGCTCGTCGCCGCGGGCGTCCCCGACGCCCCCTGTTACGTCGCAGGCTTTCCCGACGCAGCCGATGTCGAGCGGGCGCGCGCGGCCGCCGATGAGATGGGCCGTGATCTGCGGGTGGTCGAACTCACCCACGACGACCTGGAGCGGGCGGTTCCCGAGGTGGTCGCCGCGACGGGACGCGCCGATCCCATGAGCGTGACCATCGCGCTGCCGCTGTATCTCGTCGCCGAGCGCGCCGCCACCGACGGCGTCGACCGCCTCGCGCTCGGGCAGGGCGCGGACGAACTGTTCGGCGGCTACGCGAAGGTCGTCGATCCGGCGAGCGACGGCCGCGTGGCGGCAACCACCGTCCGGGGCGCGACCCGCGAGGTGATCGAAACGCTACCGGACCAGCTCGAACGCGACACGCTCGCGCTCCGGACGGCGGGCGTCGAACCGGTAACCCCGCTGTTGACCGACGCCGTCGTCGACGCGGCGCTCCCGCTTCCCGACTACCTGCTCGCGACGAGCGACGAACGCAAGGTGGCGCTCCGACGGGCAGCGAGCGACTGGCTGCCGCCGTCGGTCGTCACCGCGGACAAGAAGGCAGTGCAGTACGGGAGCCTCGTCTCCCGCGAACTCGATCGACTGGCCCGACAGGCCGGCTTCAAGCGTCGCATGGACGATCACGTCGGGCAGTATATCGACTCGCTGGTCGAGTCATAGGTCACGACTCCGCCGCCGCGGCCTCGATGGCTTCCAGTCCCAACGCCTGCACGTCCGGATCGACATCGACCTCACGAAGCGCTGCGGCGTCGTACCAGGACCACGCCGCCGCCCCCGGTTCGCCCGGATCGGGATCGATCGTACGGCTCTCGGCGGTCGCGTAGAAGACGTGATCGACGTGCTGGTGGCCCACTTCGCCGTCGCAGACGTTCACGTCGGCGAGCATCAGGTGTCGGGGACGGGGAATCGCCCGCGCCGTCGTCGAGCGCACGTCGCGATGGTCGGTCAGCAGCGTCGGGTCGAGTCCCGTCTCCTCCCGGGCCTCGCGGAGCGCCGTTTCGTGGGGGAGTTCGCCGCGGTCGACGTGGCCGCCAGGCGGGAGGCGGAGATCAAGTCGAGGGTGGTCGTGGAGTGCGGTCGCACCGTCCGCGACGAGATACACCGTCGCGGTGAAATGTCGGGTCGTCTCCATGGGCGGCAGTGGCCCGCCGGACGTATCGACGTTGCGCTCGACCGTGGGCGGATTTTTTATCGGATGCCGGGAGCAGACGGCCCGTGAGCCATCTCCGTCTCAAAAACGACCGAATGAATCGCACGATACCCATTGACGCGGCGGTGGGGACGATAGAAATCGACCTTTCCGGCGAAACGCAGCGGATCGTCGTCCCGGCGGACGTGTCGGTCGAACGGCGTTAGGGAACCTGGATCTGCTCTTCGGCTTCGAGCAGTTCGTGATATCGGTTTCGGATGGTGACCTCGCTGATGTTGGCGACTTCGGACACCTCGCTCTGGGTCACCTTCTCGTTGGTGAGGAGCGCGGCGGCGTAGATGGCAGCGGCGGCGAGCCCGACCGGACTCTTGCCGCTGTGGACGCCCTGGTCCTTGGCGGTTTTCAACAGGTCGCGGGCGCGGCGTTCGGACTCGTCGGAGAGGTCGAGTTCGGAGGCGAATCGGGGGACGTACTGCTCGGGGTCGGCCGGCTGGATCTCGAGGCCGAGTTCGCGGACGACATAGCGGTACGTTCGAGCGATCTCGTCTTTCTCGACGCGGGAGACGGTGGCGATCTCGTCGAGCGAGCGGGGGGTGCCGGCCTGGCGGGCGGCGGCGTAGAGGGCACTGGTGGCGACGCCCTCGATGGAGCGCCCGGGGAGGAGGTCGTCGGCCAGGGCGCGGCGGTAGATGACGCTCGCGGTTTCACGGACGTTCTCGGGGAGGCCGAGCGCGGAGGCCATGCGGTCGATCTCGCCGAGGGCCTGCTTCAGGTTGCGCTCCTTGGAGTCGCGGGTGCGGAACCGCTCGTTCCACGTGCGCAGCCGCTGCATCTTCTCCCGCTGGCGGGCGCTCAGCGTCTTGCCGTAGGCGTCTTTGTCCTGCCACCCGATGTTGGTCGAGAGCCCCTTGTCGTGCATCATCTGGGTCGTCGGCGCGCCGACCCGGGACTTCTGGTCTTTCTCTTTGGAGTCGAAGGCGCGCCACTCGGGGCCGTGGTCGATCTCGTCTTCCTCGACCACGAGGCCGCAGTCGGCACACACCGTCTCGCCGTGTTCGGTGTCCGTGGCGAGCTGGCCTCCGCACTCCGGACAGCTCAGTTGCTCGCTGTCCGTCTCGGTACTTTCGCTCTCGTCCTCGCGCTCGCGCGCGCGAGAGCGTTCGGTCGTGTAACCGCGTGCGCTATCGGTCATTGGTTTGTATCGTGAGCAAAACGGCTCTGTACAGAAAGTAGTTCGACGAGAAGGTTTAAATCTGTCGGAGTCGTCTGGCGATCGTTCACGGGCGACGCACGACACGCCGACGCGGCTGTGAACACACATTCATACGGCTCGCTGCCATGATACGGGTATCATGGTTTCCTCCAACGACACGCCGATTCCGATCACACTCATCAGCGGTCCGCTCGGCGCCGGAAAAACGACGCTCGTGAATCGGCTCCTGAACGATCCGGGGGACCGACGCATCGCCGTGATCGTCAACGACATGGGGGAGGTGAACGTCGACGCCGAACTCCTGGACCGAGAGACCGACGACGGCGTCATCGACCTCTCGAACGGCTGTATCTGCTGTCGTCTGCAGGACGACCTGGTGAGCGAGGTGACCCGGCTGGCCGAGGAGCGCTCGTTCGACTATCTCGTCGTCGAAGCGTCGGGCATCAGCGAACCCATTCCCATCGCCCGAACGCTGACCGTCGGGACGGACGAGGGTCACCTCCCCGACCGATTCCGCCTCGATACGACCGTCTCGGTCGTCGACGCCTACGGCTTCTGGAAGGCGTTCGACCCGTCGGAATCGCTCCCCGACGAGGCGCCAGCCCCCGAGCGACCCCTGACCGAAGTGTTGGTCGACCAGATCGAGTTCTGTGACGTGCTCCTGTTGAACAAATGTGATATGGTGCCGGACGACGAACTCGACGCCGTCGAGGGCGCGATCCGGGAACTCCAGCCACGAGCAGCGATTCATCGAACCATAGACTCCGCGGTCGACCCGGGGACCGTGCTCGGAACGGGGCGATTCGACTTCGAGGCGGCGAAAGGGCAGCAAGGATGGAAGCAGGCGCTGGCGGCAGCGGAAGGGGGCGAGACGGACGGCCACGACCACGGTGACCAGCCGGCGGCCGCCGCCCACGGCGTCGAATCGTTCGTCTACCGCCGGGAACGGCCGTTCCATCCCGGGCGATTCGACGCTTGGCTCGACGAGTGGGAGGGTGACATCGTCCGGTTGAAAGGGTTCGCGTGGGTCGCGAGCCGGCCGGACGCGGTGCTCGGGGTGAGTCAAGCGGGGCCAGCCGTTCAGGCAGGCCCGATCGGTGAGTGGGGCGCGGACGACCCCGCGACGCGACTCGTGCTCATCGGTCGGCATCTCGACAGCGAGAAAGTGACGGCCGCCCTCGACGACTGTCTGGCCGACGAGTCGGAGCGCGCGGCGTCGTATCCGACTGATCCCTTCCCCCGGGAAGCCTAGACGCCGAGGCCGACATCGTCGCGGAGGTCGTCCCACGACTCGTGGAAGCCGTACGTCGACGACGACGCCGACTGCATCGCCGTCTGGTAGGTGTCGTCGTACGACAGCATCTGCGTCCAGCCGCTGTGGTAGCGGTAACTACAGTATTGGCACATGGGGTCTCGTTGTCATCGTAGTGTGAAACATATCGCGTGGAACTGGAGGCCGAGAAGCGGAGACTACGGCTCCAGCAGCACTTTCGTCACGCCCTCTTCGCGGTTGTCGAAGGCCTCGTACATCTCCGGCGCCTCCTCGAGACCGACGCGATGGGAGACGAGCCAACTGGGGTCGGCGCGACCCTCGATGATGAGGTCGCGGAGTTCGCGGTTGTACTCCTTGACGTTACACTGGCCGGTGCCGAGGGCCTGCCCCTTCTCGAACAGGAGGCCGAAGTCGATGCCGATGCGACCCTGGGCGGCCATGTCGTCGGGCGCACCGGGGTCTTCGGGCACGTAGAGGCCCGGAATGCCGAGTTCGCCCGTCGGCTTGACGGTCCGGATGAGGTTGTTGATGACGACCGCGGGGTTCTCACGGGCCGGGTCGTACGTAGAGGAGCCCTCCTTGTCGGGGTCGACGGCCTGGTAGCCGACCGCGTCGACGCCCTTGTCGACGCCGCCGCCGTGGATCTCCTTGATCTGTTCGACCGGATCGCTCTCCTCGAAGTTGATGGGCGTCGCGTCGCAGTGTTCCTCGGCGAGGTCGAGCCGACTCTCGACGCGGTCGACGACGTAGATTTCGGCGGCACCGCGGATCTTCGCGCTGTACGCGGCCATCAGACCGACCGGGCCGGCCCCGTAGATGGCCACGGAGTCGCCGGCCTCGAAGTTGGCGAGTTCGAGTCCGTGCCAGCCGGTGGGGAAGACGTCCGCGAGGAGCGAGAACGCGTCCTCGTGTTCGTCGCCCTCGGGGAGTTTGAGCGCGTTGAAGTCGGCGAAGGGGATGCGGAGCTTCTCCGCCTGACCGCCCTTGTACGGGCCCATGGCGACGTAGCCGTACGCGCCGCCGGCGAAGCCGGGGTTGACGGTGGTACAGAAGCCGGTCTTGCCGTTCTCGCAGTTCTCACAGAACCCGCAGGCGACGTTGAACGGGGCGACGACGCGGTCGCCGATTTCGAGGTCGGTCACGGCCTCGCCGGTTTCGGTGACGATGCCCACGTTCTCGTGACCGAAGACGATGCCCGGTTCCGCGGCCGTCCGCCCTTCGTACATGTGAAGGTCGGAGCCACAGATGCACGACGTCGTGATGTCGATCAGGACGTCGTTGGGATGTTCGATCTCCGGTTCCTCAACTTCTTCGACGGCGACCTCGTGTGGCCCCTTGTAGACGACGGCGTCCATCGACATTAGTTGGTCACCTCAGCCGGTGTCGCGCTGTCCCGAAGCGATTCCCAGTGGGCGACGCCCGCTTCCGCGACTTCCATGTCCTGTTCGACGGCGCCGCCGGAGACGCCGAACGCCCCGACGACATCGCCGTCCTCGTCGAACAGCGGATAGCCGCCGCCGAAGATGACGATGCGACCCTCGTCGGTCGTCTGAAGTCCGTACAGGGAGTTGCCGGGCTCGGAAGGCTCGGCGAGTTCGTGGGTCGGCATGTCGAGCGCCGCCGACGTGTAGGCCTTGTTCCGCGAAATCGAGACCGACGCGAGCCACGCGTCGTCCATCCGACGCTGGGCGATGAGGTTGCCCTCGCTGTTCGTAACCGCGATTACCATCGGATTATCGATTTCATCGGCCTTCTGCTCGGCCGCATCGATCAACTCTTTTGCAGTGTCAAGTGTGATAGATTGAACCATTCCGTATAGATACTCGGTCGCCAGAGGCATAAACATTTGTACTTACCTGCTGTCCCGTTGGAGTGTGAGGTGTCGGCCGTAGACAGTGAGACACAAACGCGGATGTATATCGACTCAGAACCCAAGCAAAGCACATTTTCGGATCTTGTATGTGTGTGTCTACCGTCGTTAATGGCAACTGAGAGGGTAAATAAAACTCATTACCCATTGTCGAATGATAGAACGGCGTCAACTACCGCCAACGTCCCTGTTTTCAGCGGGCCTAAACAAACACATACTGAGTTTGATCTGCGGCTGTATTCGGTGCGTGAACGCGAGGTGTGGACGATGGGAAGATGCGCGAGCGGCGATACGAACGACCGCGCATCACAGCTGGACCGAAACCCTTAGTGCCGGCCCAGAGTTCCCCTCACACATGAGCGAGACGCCCGTCGACCCCGACGAGGTCCGCCACGTCGCCGACCTCGCCCGGATCGACCTGGCCGAGGACGAGGTGGACCAGTTCGCCGTGCAGTTCGCGGACATCCTCTCCTACTTCGACGCCCTCGACGACGTGCCCGAGGTCGAGTCGGAACCTGACCTGGTGAACGTCATGCGAGCCGACGAGGTTCGCGAGGGACTCACCCAGGAGGAGGCCCTGCGGAACGCGCCGGCGACCGAAGACGGCCACTTCGAGGGGCCGAGCGTGTCATGAGCCACGACGCCTTCATCACCGAGACGGCCATCGAGGGCGACGACGACGGCCCGCTCGCGGGTCGCACCGTCGCCGTCAAGGACAACATCTCCACCGAGGGCGTCCGGACCACCTGCGGGTCTGCGATGCTCGAGGACTACGTGCCGCCCTACGACGCGACGGTCGTCGAACGCCTCGCTGACGCGGGCGCGACCATCGTCGGCAAGACCAACATGGACGAGTTCGGCATGGGGACGACGACGGAGACGTCGGCGTTCGGCCCGACGACGAACCCCGTCGACGAGTCGCGCGTGCCCGGTGGCTCCTCGGGTGGCAGCGCCGCCGCCGTCGCCGCCGGCGAGGCCGACCTCGCCCTCGGCAGCGACACCGGTGGCTCCGTCCGGTGTCCGGCCGCCTTCTGTGGCGTCGTCGGCATCAAGCCCACCTACGGCCTGGTCTCCCGGTACGGCCTCGTCGCCTACGCCAACTCGCTCGAACAGATCGGTCCCCTGGCGCCGACCGTCGAGGGCGCGGCCGAACTACTGGAGGTCATCGCCGGTCCCGACGACCGCGACGCGACGACCCGCGAGGAAGGCGCCGACGCCGACTACGCCAGCGCCGCCGACGGCGACGTCGACGGCCTCACCATCGGCGTCCCGACCGAGCTGGTCGAGGGGGCCGACGAACGCGTCGTCGAGACGTTCGAGGACGCCCTCGCGGACCTCGAAGCACAGGGTGCGGAGATTCACGACGTGAGTCTCCCCTCCGTCGAACGCGCCGTCCAGGCCTACTACGTCATCGCCATGTCCGAGGCCTCCTCGAACCTCGCGCGCTTCGACGGCGTTCGCTACGGCCCCGACACCGAGAGCGAGAGCGAGGACGACTGGAACGAGGCGTTCGCCCGCGTCCGCGAGGAGGGCTTCGGCGACGAGGTGAAACGCCGTATCCTGCTTGGCACCTACGCCCTCTCTGCGGGCTATCACGACAAGTACTACGCCAAGGCCCAGGACGCCCGCGCGTGGGTCAAACAGGACTTCGACGAGGCGCTTTCCGAGGCCGACGTGCTGGCATCGCCGACGATGCCCGTGCTCCCGTTCGAACTCGGCGAGAGCCTCGACGACCCGCTGCAGATGTATCTCGCCGACGCCAACACGGTCCCGGTCAACCTCGCCAACCTCCCGGCGATCTCCGTGCCAGCCGGGACCGCCGACGGACTCCCCGTCGGCCTCCAGTTCGTCGGGCCGGCGTTCGGTGAGCGGACCATCGTCCGGGCCGCCAGCGCGGTCGAACGCGAGCAGTAAGGGCTCTCCGTTTTCACGACGCTCACGGCCCGAGGTCCGAAAAGCGAGGGACTGCTCATCGTAACTGTCTACCGGTGGGTCGTCGAGACGGGTCGGCGATCCACCGGGCATGACTTCCAATAACCGTATCAAAGGGTGTTGGGGTCACACGCGAGAGGCGTCCGATCCGGCGGACGACGCGTTCCCCCCGGAGCCGCGTCGAAGCCGTAGCGAAAGGTCGCTCCGGTGCCGAATCCGGACACCCACCCGTACTGTGTCCGTACACCATATAATCTTACGCCCCGCGTTCTCAGCGGTGATACTTATTGGCCGCCGTAACGGCGGTTCTCCGTGCCGCCTACTGTCGCCAGTACTCCGGCATGAGCAGGATGAGCACTGGTAGAATCTCCAGTCGGCCGA